>CAZBBK010000027.1:0-69535 GCA_964490075.1 uncultured Gemmatimonadota bacterium
GGCCGGCGACTGTCCTGAGTTTTCGGACGGTAGGTGGTTGACAACCGCACCTACCTCCCCCACCCGAAGCGCTCGCCCTGCATCGACGCCGGCGATCCTCTGATCCTCGACGGCATCTACGACCGGCACCCGTTCTGGCCCGAGCGCTGTCCCAACTCCAGTCGCTCCGATATGGGCGCCTATGGTGGTCCGGGCAACGCGGGGTGGTCGCCCCACTGGAGGCTACTCCCTCGTTGATCCTACGCGTCTCCCGCCGGTGCCGCGAAAGCCGATCCGCGCCAGGTGGCGGGTTGGTTGGCAACTCGGTTATCCTGAGACCATGCCCGATAGGAGGGAACCATGACTCACCGAAACGGCACCGCCCAGATCGCATGCACCATCGCTCTCAGCCTCGGTGCCCAGGCCGCGATCGTCCTGGTGCCGCAGGACCAGCCCACCATTCAGGCGGGCCTGGATGCCGCCGCCGCGGGGGATACCGTGCTGGTCGCCGCCGGCACCTACAGCGGGGTGGGCAACAAGAACCTCGACTTCGGCGGGATCGATCGCGTGCTGCTCTCGACGGCGGGGGCCGAGGCCACGGTGATCGACGGCCAGGCGGATGGGCGCGGATTCGACTTCCACGGCGGCGAGACCGAGTCCTCGGTGGTGCGCGGCTTCACCATCACCGGGGGCCGGGTCTGGTCGCAGGCCGGCGGGGGCGTTCGCTGCGTCGCCTCTTCGCCGAGCTTGATCGAATGCGTGATCTCGGGGAATGAGGCCGACGGCCCGGACGTCACCAGCGGCGGCGGGCTGGGCTGCTCCGAAGGTGCCTCGCCGACTCTGTACCAATGCCGAGTCGTCGACAACTGGGTCGAGGGCAAAGAGGCGCGCGGCGGCGGTCTGGCCTGCGCCGGCCTCTCGTCTCCGACCCTGTCCCGCTGTGCGGTGGCCCGCAATGAAGCAGAAGCCGACGGCTCTGCTCTCGGAGGTGGACTCTACTGCTCAGAGGACTCCGCCCCTGCACTGCGTGAATGTGTTGTCTCGAACAACGGTGTCCGAGGTGGGAGCGGTGGATCCGGTGGGGGGATCTACTGCAGCTCTTCTCTGCCCACGCTGACCGACTGTGCAGTCTCGGACAACTTCGCGCGGGGCGAAGGGAATTACTCCGGCGCCGCATTCTACTGCGCCGAGTCGTCGCCAGTATTGACCCGCTGCACGATTTCCCGCAATTGGGGCCGAGGTTACCTATTCGGCGGTGGATTCTACTGTTACCGTTCCTCGCCGGTTCTGCACCGTTGCACGATTTCCGAAAATCACAGCACCGGGCTCTGGTGCCGCGGTTCTTCCTCTCCGACCTTGATTGACTGCACTATCACCAGGAATTCCAGCTACTACGGCGGCGGTCTGAAGTGCCTGGAGGACTGCGCCCCCGTATTGACCAACTGCACGGTGGTCGGCAACTCGGCGCCGAGCGGCGCCGGAATGTACTGCAGTGGCGACTGCTTTCCGATCCTGACCAGCTGCATCCTTCGCAACCATGGCTCCAACGAAATCGACCTCAACGAGAGCACCGTGACCGCCACCTACTCGAACATCCGTGGTGGCTGGGACGGCGAAGGCAATATCGATGCCGATCCGCGTTTCTGCGACGGCGCCTGCTGGCAGCTCACCGACCTGGGGCTTGCGGCCGACTCCCCCTGCGCCGGCACCGGCTTCGGGGGAGGCGATATGGGAGCCCGGCCAGTAGCCTGCGACGCTCCACTCGATCAGACGCCGACTCTCTTCGAGATTCCCGGCGACTTCCCGACGCTGCGAGCTGCATTCGACGTTTCGTGCGACGGAGACACTATCGTCGTCGCTCCGGGCACCCACCAAGCGCAGTGACTGGAGGTCCCCTGGTTGAACCTGGAGATCCGGGGATCCGATCCCCTCGCTCCCGAGATCGTCGACGCCACGGTGATCGACGGCGCGGGTGCGGATGTGCTGCGCTTCGCGGCGACCCTGCCAGAAGTAGCTACGCGGATGTCCGGGCTGACCATCACTGGCGGCGGCACAGGAATCGTCTGCAGCGATGCATCGCCAACGATCGACTTTTGCGTGATCCGCGACAACTCGGGCGACGAGGGACGGGGGATATACTGCCAATCCTGCGCTCCCGCATTCACGAGCTGCACCATTCGCGACAACTCGGTCAGAGGCGGAGGGGGCGGACTGCACTGTTACAAAGCATCACCGATCTTGCGAGGCTGTACGATCTCGGGCAACGAGGCCCGTGACGCCTCGATATGGGTGAGTGGGCAAGGGGGGGGACTCGACTGCTTCGACTCTTCGCCCCTGCTGCTCGGCTGCTCGATCGTTCGCAACATCGCGGATTACGGTGGCGGCCTAAGCTGCTCCGGAGGCAGCTCGGCGATTCTCGCCAACTGCGTGATCAAGGAGAACTCTGCGCCGTACGGTGGTGGCGGTGCCTACTGTATCGAGGCCTCGCCAGAGTTTATCCACTGCACGATTTCTGGCAACAAGAGCAACAGCGGGACTGGCGGAGGAATCCGTTGTTTCCAGGCTTCTCCGACATTGAGAAGATGCACGATCTGCAACAACACAGCCCGCAGCAACGGCGGCGGCCTCGAATGTACTACCGGCTCTTCGCCTGAGCTCACGGGCTGCATCATCAGCCACAACGAGACACGCGTCGATGGCGGGGGAGGCCTCTACTGTGGCTTGCGTTCGTCGCCGACCCTGGCAAACTGCGTCATCTCAGCAAATCGCAGCACAGGGTCCTGGGGCCGCGGCGGCGGAATCGTCTGCACAGATTACTGCTCCCCGAAGCTGACCAACTGCATCATCTGGAACAACAACCCGACCCAGGTCTACGACAGTCCCGACAGTCCGGGAACACTGGTGTTGCGCTACTGCGACATCGAAGGCGACTATCCAGGCCAGTGCAACATCGATGCCGACCCGATCTTCCACACTCGGGGGCGCATCGACTATCTGCTCGGCCCCTACTCTCCGTGCATCGATGCCGGAGATCCGGCCCTGAACGACGCGCTCTCGGACTGGCACCCGCGCTGGCCCGAGTGGTATTCCGACGGCCCACGCTCCGACATCGGCGCCTTCGGAGGTCCCGGCAACGATGGCTGGATCGGTCAGAGGACCGTGCCGTGAGACCGTGCCCCACCGAGCTCGCCGCTGCCCTCGCCGCCTGTGTCTTGACGGTCGCGGGCGCCCCTGCGGATCGAATCGACGTGCCCGGGGACTTCGCCTCGATCCAGTCCGCCATCGACGCCGCCGAGGATGGGGACCTGGTGCTGATTCAGCCCGGCACCTACCTCGAGCGGATCGACTTTCGCGGCAAGGCGATCGTGGTCAGCGGCAGCGATCCGCGGGATTCGGTGCTGGTGGCGGGGACGGTGATCGATGCTTCCGCCTGTGCGGGGGGCTCGTGCAGCGTGGTGAGCTTCGTTTCGGGCGAAGGGCCGCGGTCGGTGTTGGCGGGGGTGACGGTGACGGGGGGCTCGGGGACGGTTGACAGATCCGCGCCCCTCACAACCACTGGCGGCGGAGGCATCTGTTGTGTCAGAAGTGCTCCGACGATTCGCGACTGTCATGTCCGCGAGAACCGACCACTGGGGTTCAAAGTCAAGGGCGGCGGTCTTTGCTGCGATCGCGCGGCGGTAACGCTGACACGCTGTCGCATCGTCGACAACTTGTGCGATGAATCGAAGGACACGTCTCGCGATCGAGGAGGAGGGATCTTCGCACGGGACTCCGAGCTGACGATCGAGGCCAGTACGATCAGCGCCAATTCCGCGGAAGATGGTGGAGGCATGTGGCTCGTTGGCAGCTCCGCGCGCATTCTTGGTACCCGTGTGGTGCGAAACATCGCGATCAAGGGTGATGCCTACGCGGGAGGGATCGGACTCGATCGCTCCACTGTGATGTTGCGACGGTGCACGATCTCCGGCAACCGCACCAAAGGACCGTTGTCGATTGGTGGCGCGATATACAGCGAAGGCAGCAGCTTGTCGGTTCTCCACTGTGAGATCGCCGACAACACAATCGGTGGCGTGCGCACCTACTGGGGATCCGTGGAGATCCGCAACAGCGCGTTCTTGCGAAATGTCTGTATTGGTACCTGGGTGGGTGGAGGACTGACCATCGAAGGCCCCGATCGAGCGTTGGTGTCACGCTGCCTCTTCTATGGCAACCGGGCTGAGGACGGTGGTGGTGTACACCTGGGTGAAACCTACCGCGAGGGTAGGGTCGAGAATTGCAGGATCGTGTGCAACACAGCAACTGGGAATGGCGGTGGCATCTACATCGATGGGGATCAATGGGATATCACCAACTGTGTCGTCTCTCGAAACACAGGCAGACACGGCTCAGGCATATACACAGTCCTATACGATGCGATCATCACGAACACCACCATCGTGGCCAACGAGTCGCCGATGGGCGGAGGATTCCACGCGCACCGGTTCTCCGTGCCGACGCTGACCAACTGTATCATCCGGGACAACGTGCCGACGCAAGTCGCGCACACCGAGGATAGCCCCACCATCACCTACTCCAACGTCCAAGACGGCTGGCCCGGCACCGGCAACATCGACGCCGATCCCCTCTTCCTCACCATCGAGCACGACGCCTACCTCCCCCACCCGAAGCACTCGCCCTGCATCGACGCCGGCGATCCCCTGATCCTCGACGGCGTCTACGACCGGCACCCGCTCTGGCCCGAGCGCTTTCCCAACTCCAGTCGCTCCGATATGGGCGCCTATGGTGGCCCGGGCAACACGGGATGGTTGCCTCTCTGGGGGTTACCCTTTCGTTGATCACCCGCACCCCCCGTCGGAGATCCGATATGCAGCGTGCCGCTCACGCCCTGCTCCTCGCCGCCTTTGCGACCAGCTCATCGATCTCGAGTCCCGCCACCCGCACTCCGGCCGGCGGTCGCAGCTCCCTCGTTCCTCTGCCACGCAGCCCGATCGAGCACCGCGCCCTGCCGGATTTCAGCCTGATCGTCCTTCCCGACACCCAGTACTACACTCAGCAGCCCGACGATCCCGACAATCCCTACTACCTGCAGGCGCAGTGGATCGTCGACAACCAAGAGACTCTGAACATCCCCATCGTGCTGCACATGGGCGACATCACCCATACCAACGTCACTTCGGAATGGCGGATCGCCGATGCCGCCCATGAGATCCTCGAGAGCGGCGCGGTGCCCTACTCCATGGTGCCCGGCAACCACGACTACCCGCGCAGCGGTGGCTTCCAGCGCGATACGTCGCTCTACAACAGCTACTTCGGCCCCGACCGTTTCATCAGCGAGCCCTGGTATGGGGGGCACTTCGGCGGCACCAACGATTCCAACTACCTGCTCTTCGAGGTCGGCGCGCTGGAGTTCCTGGTGCTGAACCTGGAGTTCGCGCCGCGTAAAGAAGCGCTGTGCTGGGCCAACGATGTGATCGCCGCCCATCCCGAGCGCCGGGTGATCGTGGTCACCCACTGCTATCAGGAACACGGCGGCGGTCACCGGCTCGACTGCGCTGACTACTACGACATCGAAGGCGGCAACGGCGACGTGATCTGGGACGAGGTGGCGAGCCGTCACAGCAACGTCTTCCTGGTGCTCTCCGGACATGTCGGCGATTCCGAGCGCTATCTACGGCTCTCGCAGCCGGGCGAAGAGGTGCTGGAAATCTTGACCGACTACCAGTTCGAGATTCCCTGCGACGCCCATCCATGTGATTCCAACTGCGATATCTCCGGCTCCAGCCTTGGCAACGGCTGGCTGCGGGCGCTGCACTTCCAGCCCAAGCGCGACCGAATCGTGGTAGAGACATTTTCGGTGTCGGCGGGCAACCCCGACTACTTCCCCGGCGGCGATCCGGAGCTCTACTGCGCGGCCTACGACCCCGATCCGCTCTCCGACGATCACGCCTACCAGCTCGACTACGACATGAGCGGCGAGCTCCCTCCCTACAGCTACCAGGACGGCGGCGGCTTCGCCTTCCACGACCGCACCGTCAACACCGACGGTTCCGGCCAGCAGCAGGCACCCGCGGTGGCACTGGCCGACGAGGGCAGCAGCGTGATCGTCTGGCAGGACGACCAGGACGACAACGGCTATTACGATATCTACGCGCGCGGCCTGGCCGCGGGCGGCTGCGAGAGCTTCGCCGACATCGTGGTTTGCGAGGACTGCGACCACCAGCAGACCAGCCCGCGGGTCGCGGCCGACGGCAGCGGCAACTTCGTCGTCACCTGGGAGGACGACCGCGACGACAACGGTCTCTACCAGATCTACGCGCGCGGCTTCACGGCCGGCGGCATCGAGCGCTTCGCGGCGCTGACCGTGAACAGCGTGGACGACGGACAGCAACGCCGCCCCGATATCGCCATGGGTGCCGACGGCCGCTTCGTGGTCGTCTGGGAGGACGACCAAGACAACAACGACTACTACCAGATCAAGGCGCGAATGCTGAGCGCGCTCGGGACCGAGCTGGTGGCGGACTTCACCGTCAACAGCCTGGAGGACGGCCAGCAGTACCGCCCATCGGTGGCGATGGACGCCACGGGGGGATTCGTCGTCGCCTGGGAAGACGATTCCGACGACAACGGCTACTTCCAGATCTACGCCCGCGGCTTCGAAACCGACGGCAGCCAACGTTTCGCCGACTTCACGGTCAACTCCACCGCCACTGGGCAGCAGTACCGGCCTGCGGTGGCGATCGATCCCCAGGGAGCATTCGTGGTCGCCTTCGAGGACGACCAGGACAAGGACGGCAACTTCGATGTGCGCTGCCGCGGCTTCGATGCGACGGGAAGCGAGAGATTCTCCGACCGCCTGGTGAACGCCAGCGTCGGCGGCGAGCACCGCGCTCCGGCGATCGCTGCCGATGCGGCGGGCGCCTTCGTGATCGCCTGGGAGGACGACCAGGACAACAACGGCTGGTGGCAGATCTGGGCCCGTGGCTTCGAAGCGACCGGCGCAGAGCGTTTCGGCTCGTTCAACGTCAACTACGACGACGAGGGGCAACAATTCGCTCCTTCGCTCGCCCTCGACGCGGACGGCGACTTCGTGGTGGCGTGGGAGGACGACCGGGACAAGAACGACTACTACGAGGTGGTGGCGAGAGGGGTGGACGCCGAGGGGCCTTGACTCCTCCGTCATCCGCCATCTTGTCTGTGGCCATGTCGTGCGAATCTCGCCCTTGGTCGCTGCGCCGCGCCAACTTGAGCGCAGACCTGGTGGACGTAGGTCGAACATCAAATCGGCGCGAGCAACGAACGATCGGGCCAAGAGGCGCATGGCGAATCGCGAATCGGGTGGCGGATCATGGCCTCCGCAATCGATTGAACCGAAAGGCGCAAGCGCGTAGACTCCGGGTTTTGGTCGGCAACCCCCGCGGGCCGATCGGCCCGCCTTCGGAGAAGCCCATGTTCCGTTCGGTTCTGGTCGCGAACCGTGGAGAGATCGCGCTGCGGATCATCCGCGCGCTGCGCGAGCTCTCGATCCGCTCGGTGGCCGCCTACTCGGAGGCCGATCGGGAGTCGCCCCACCTCGAGCAGGCCGACGATCGGGTGTGCATCGGCGGCGCACGCAGCGGCGACAGCTATCTGAAGATGGAGGCGCTGCTGCAGGCGGCGCTGCAGAAGGACTGCCAGGCGGTCCATCCCGGCTTCGGATTCCTGGCCGAGAACGCTCGTTTCGCGGCGATGTGCGAGCAGGCACGGGTGACCTTCATCGGGCCGGGGCCGGCGGCGATCCGGCAGATGGGGGTGAAAGCGCAGGCGCGCGAGACGATGCGCGCGGCGGGCCTCGACCCGATCCCGGGGTCGCGCGGCGTGGTCGGTACCTTGGACGAGGCGCGGCGGGTGGCTGTCGAGATCGGCTATCCGGTGCTGCTCAAGGCCAGCGCGGGGGGCGGCGGGCGCGGCATGCGGGTGGCCGACGACGAGGCGGGGCTCGATGCTGCTTTTTCGGAAGCGCGGATGGAGGCCGAGAAGGCATTTGGGGACGGCAGCCTCTACCTCGAGAAGTTCATCCGCGGCGGGCGCCACATCGAGTTTCAGATTCTGGCGGATGTCTACGGCAACGCGGTGCATCTGGGCGAGCGGGAGTGCTCGGTGCAGCGCCACCACCAGAAACTGATCGAGGAGTCGCCTTCGCCGGTGATTTCGGGGCTCGATCGGGCCGAGATCGGGGCGCGGGTGGCGGCGGCAGTGGCCAAGATCGGCTACGTAAACGCCGGCACCATCGAGTTCTTGCGCGACGACGACGGCAGTCTCTACTTCATGGAGATGAATACACGTTTGCAGGTGGAGCATCCGGTCACCGAGATGGTCACCGGCGTCGACATCGTCAAGGAGCAGATCGCGATCGCGGCAAACCGGCCGCTGTCGCTGACGCAGAGCGATGTGTCGCTCACCGGCCATGCGATCGAAGTGCGGATCAACGCCGAAGATCCGGCCCAGGGCTTCCAGCCGACGCCGGGCACGATCACCCGCTTCGACGCCCCCGACACCGGGGCGGAGCTCAGGATCGACACGCACGTGCGACAGGGGTACACCGTTCCCCCCTTCTACGACTCGATGATCGCCAAGCTGATCGGCTATGGCGCCGACCGCGACGCTGCGATCGGCGTGGTGGCGGGAGCGCTACGGGAGTTCCGGATCGAGGGGGTGAAGACGACGATTCCGATGCACCTCGAGACGCTGGCGTCGGCGGAGTTCAGGAGCGGTCAGTACGATACGCGGCTGATCGAAGAGCTGCTGGCGAATGGGGACGGAGGTCCCGACCATGGCTAAGGTCGTTTTGGAGCCGATCGGCTCGGCGCGAGAAGGATTCCTGGCGGAGGACGACTACGCCGCCAACATCGAGGCGATGCGCGGGGCCACGCGTCCGGTGCGCGAGGGGCGCGCGGCGGTGCGCGCCGGATGGGGCGAAAAGTATATCGCGCGAGTGCACAAGAAGGCCAAGCTGACCGCCTGGGAGAGAATCGAGCGGCTGAAAGACGCCGGCAGCACCGTCTTTCCGATCAACACCTTCGTCAACCACGGGCGCGAGTTCGAGGGAGGGAAGCTGTCGCCGGGAGCGGGAGTGATCACGGCTTTCGTCAAGGTCGAGGATCGCTACACGGTGGTGATCGCCAACGACAACACGGTGGCGTCGGGGGCCTGGTGGCCACAGACGCCCGAGAAGATCGAGCGGGCCCAGGAGATCGCGCGTCGTTTGCGGCTGCCGGTGATCTACCTGGTCGACTGCAGCGGGCTCTTCTTGCCGGAACAGTCGCGCTCCTTCCCGGGGCCGACCGGGGCCGGACACATCTTCAAGATGAACAGCCGCTTGTCGGCGGAGCACGTGCCACAGATCGCCGGGGTGTTCGGCGACTGCATCGCCGGCGGCGGCTACATGCCGATCATCTCGGACCGGGTCTACATGACCGAACAGGCCTACATGGTGATCGCCGGGGCGGCGCTGATCAAGGGAGGCAAAGCCCAGAACATCACTTCGCTGACGATCGGCGGGCCCGACATCCACGTGCATCTGTCGAACTGCGCCGACTTCCGCGGGCCCGACGACGAGTCGGTGCTGGCGATGATCCGGCGCGACGTGTCGCTCCTGCCCTCGAGCGCGCGCGAGTACTACAAATATGGAGGCGACACAGCGGAGCCGGCGCATCCCGCGGCGGAGCTCGACGGGCTCTTTCCGGCCGACTATCGCATGCCCTACGACGTGCGGCAGGTGATCGCACGGATCGTCGACTCGAGCCTGTTCTGGGAGCTGATGCCGCATCGCGGCGAAGAGATGATCACCGGCATCGGCCGGGTCGGCGGCCTCTACGCCGGCTTCATCGCCAACAACCAGTTCTTGATCGACCACCCCGACTTGGCGGGGCAGAAACGACCCGGAGGCATCCTCTACAAGGAGGGGATCGCCAAGATCTCGCAGTTCTCACGGGCCTGCAACGACGACGGGATTCCGATCGTCTGGCTGCAGGATATCTCGGGATTCGACATCGGCGCCGAGGCGGAAAAGGAAGGGCTCTTGGGCTACGGCTCGAACCTGATCTACACCAACTCCACCAACCAGACGCCGATGATCACGGTGCTGCTGCGCAAGGCGTCGGGGGCCGGCTACTACGCCATGAGCGGCAGCCCCTACGATCCGGTGCTGCAGATTTCGACGCCGATCACCCGCCTGGCGGTGATGGAGGGGCGCACCCTGGCGATCGGCGCCTTCCGCACCAGGCTCGACGACAACTTCGAGATCATCTCGCAGGAGGCGGAGGAGCGCGCGGCGGTAGAGGCCGGCATGAAGCAGACCGAGGACCGAATCACACGCGACATGGATCCATTGCGCTCCGCTGCGCTGATGGACACCGACGAGGTGGTGCCGATGGGCGAGCTGCGAGCTTATGTCGAGGCGATGGTCGAGATGTGCTACCAGAGCACCGGCTACCGCCGGGTCAAGAACCCGAGGATCTGGTCGATGCACGACATCGCCGCGCTGACCGAGGATTGAGCCGATGAAAGAGACGATTGTCGCGCTGCACGCCGATGGCGAAGGACCGGAGGACCGTTTGATCCTGGCACCGGCGGTGGGACGCTACCTGCACGCGCCGCCGGTCGGCACGCACTTGACGCCGGGAGCGGCGGCGGGAGTGTTGCGGGTGCTGACCACGACCCGGCGCGTGGTGGTGCCGCGCGGTGGGGGCGGCTTGGTGCAAGAGGTGCTGGTGGAGGACCGGGCGACGGCGGTCGACTATGGGCAACCGTTGCTTTCGCTCACCTTGGCGGCAGGGGGTGTGGCGCTCGAAGGGGAACGCCAGGGAGAGGGCGGAGACACCGGCGACGACAGCATTCCCGAGGGGATGGTGGCGGTGCGGGCTCCGACCGACGGCATATTCTACCGGCGCCCGGCGCCGGAGGAGCCGGCCTACGTGGAGGTCGGCGACGTGGTGCAGCGCGGCAAGGTGCTGGGCCTGGTCGAGGTGATGAAGTGCTTCAACCAGGTCGGCTACGGCGCCGAGAACGACGTGCCGGACCAGGCGCGGGTGCGACGCATCGTGCCCGAGGACGCGGCCGAGGTGAAGGTGGGGCAGCCGCTTTTCCTGTTGGAGCCGGTCTGACCCGATGACTACAAGAAGCGCTCCATGAAGCGGTAGTCGGGGGTCAGCTCGCCGTGGTGGAGGATGGTGGCGCGCTTGATCGGCGCCGGCAGGTCGAGGCTGTCGAAGGGGCGGCTCCAGTCGGCGGCGACAAGGGCGGGCAAGAAGGGTGAAAGCGCCGCGCTGAAGGTCTCGGAGCTCTCACGGGGGATCTCGCAGGGCAGGTTGTCGACCGCCATGATCACCGGACCGTCGCCGGCCACTCCATCGGTCGCGACGCCGGAACGCGGATCGTAGACGTAGCAGGGCTGGTCGCTCTCGGTGGCCTTCACGCTGCACTCGATCGCGCCCTCGATGTCGATGGAGATGTCGCCGATCACCTTCAGCCGGGCCAGGTCGCCGGCCGGCCAGGCGCGGCGCAGGTAGTCCTTGGTGACCAGGCGCGGGCAGCGGTCGTTCCAAAAAATGGCGTTGACCAGGATCGACAGATGCGGCAGGAAACGCTCGAAGCAGGACCGGTAGAGCTCGGGGTGATCGAAGTAGTCCTGCAGCTCGAACTCGCCGCCGTCGGCGCGCTGGAACATGTGCTTCTCGTAAAACACCACTTTGTGGATGCGGTCGGGGCGCAGCCGGCGGCGGCGCTCGGGATCGAGCAGAGAGGCCGGGTCGAGCTCTTCGGTGGGCAGGAGATCGAGGATCGACTGTGCTCCCTGCGACACATTTCCGTAGCCGGTGAAGCCGACGATGACCGGTTCGGGACGGTCCTCGGCGCCGAGCGCTCCGAGTTCGGCGCGGGCGTGCTCCAGTGAACGATACTCATGGGCCGAGCGGATGGCGCTGAAGATGCTCTCGTGGCCTTCCCAGCGCAGGCGATCGCCGTAGGCCGTCAGCGTATCGATCATTCCGGCGTAGCCAGCGTGACGCCCGAAAAAGACCAGGCGCCGCCCCTGGTCATCGGCGATGCACTCGTAGTCGACCAGGGTGACCTTGCGCTCGATCATGCGGCGCAGCAAAGGCATGTTGTAGGACTGGCCCTTGATGGTGTGGGAGAAGAGCAGGTAGCGACGCCCTTCTTCGATCAGCTCGATCGGGATCTCCTTGACGGCGAAGATCAGCTCGGCGCTCGACAGATCATCCTCGATACGCGCGCCGGCGGCGGCATAGGAGGCATCGTCGAAGATCCGCGTCGTGGAAGGCTGGACGAGGACCTCGACGGCGTGCGCGTCGACGACCGAGCGCACGGCGTCGGGGCTCAGCGCTACGCGCCGCTCCCAGTGGTTCTTGTCTTCGCGGCGGATGCCGAGGCGGACCGGGGGCATCGGAGCTCCTGCTGGCTGATGGATGGGACGAATCGCACGGAATGGAACTTGGGGTCGGCGAAGAAACAACTCCCGTGTTTGCATCCCATCTGCACCGCGTCTCCGGCACATCTGGGCGCAAACCCGGGGAGCTATTTCTTCGCCGACCCGTACGAGAATATCTCGCACCCCACGGACAGCGTGAGGGAAATCGCCGCGCGCTGACGGGAGTGCCGGGTTCGCGATAACCCTTCGCGCCGACAAGATCCCGGCACCGCATGGTATAGTCCGCCGAAGCTCGAACCCCAACGCGAAGCAGCCAGCTCGAGATTCCCATGTCCCCACGGTCCGAGAGCAGTCGAGGTCGGCACTTTGTCTTGGGCGCGCTGTGCTGTACGGCCCTCGCGCCCGGGCAGGCCGAGACAGACTCGCTCGTGGACGGAATGGAACGCGGTGGCGCACCGAGCTTCCATCTCGGCGAAGGGATCCAGTTTGGCGACTCCGGCCTGCACATCGGTGGCTTTACCACCGTCGAGCTGATCACCCAGGCCGGGGAGCCGACGGAAGTCGAGGTCGAGGGCTTGAACCTGCTCGTCCTCTATCAGCCTCACCAAGCCTTGCGGGCCTTCCTGGAGCTCGAAATCGGACCGCTGCTCGTCCTCGATTCCGAGAGCTGGGAGGTCACCACCGACATCTCTACCACCGTCGATCGGCTCTTCGCCGATTGGGGCATCCTCGACGCCCTCAATCTGCGCCTCGGGAAGTTCCGCACTCCGATCGGCCGCTGGAACCTGGTTTCCGCCGAGCCTTTCGTCTGGACCGCGTCGGAACCGGTGCTCGTCGCCCGGGCCTTCGACGAGATGCAAAACGGATGCATGCTCTTCGGCACTCTCTACCCTGCATCCAAGGTGCTGGGGTACACCGTTTACGGCCAGCTCTTCGATCCCCTGCAACCCGACAGCACCCCTCCCCCCGCCGATCGCGGCATCGGGGCGCGTGCGGAGATCGGCACCACCCTCGACGAATGGTCGCTGGCCGGCTCGGTGCTGGCGTCGAAGCGCGGTGCCGACCGGCATCTGCTGCTCGGGATCGATGGACGTTGGCGCGACGGGAAGACCGAGATCACGGGTGAACTGGCCTGGGCCAATGGCCAGATCGAAGAGCGAAGACTCTGGGGAGTCTATGTGCAAGGGGTGCGCGAGATCGTGCCGCTGCTCAATGCTGTCGGTCGTTTCGAGCACTTTGCTCCTCGCGAGAGCACCCATTCGAACATCGTCGACTTCGGCTTCGCCTGGCAACCCAAACCTTTCCTCCTCACCAAGATGAACTACCGCCTGGTGGATCACGCGGACGAGGAGGCGATGCGCGGACTCAATGGGTCGATCGCGCTGCTCTTTTGAAACGCTGGTGCGACACCGAAGCGCCGCATTGGCGATCTGGCTCGGCTCGTGCCTGATGACCTCCGCGATCGCCGAGGAGCGCGTCGCGGTCATCGTCCATCCCGGGCGCGAGGTCGAGCTGAACGTTGCCGAGACCGCGCAAATCTACCTGCGAAAACGCCGGTTCTGGAGCCAGGGAGAGCCGCTGATCCCGGTCAATCGCAACGCTGACAGCAAGGTACGCAAGCTCTTCTCGCGCGTGGTCTTCGGTGAGCAAGCCGGCCGTCTGCGGACCTACTGGAATCGTCAGTACTTCCACGGTGTGTTGCCCCCGGCCACGCTGGCCTCCGACCAGGCGGTCCGACGATTCGTCGCCAAGGAGCCGAACGCCATCGGCTATGTCGATGCCGCCAGCGTCGACTCCACGGTGCGCGTGGTGCTCTACCTCGAGTAGAAGGCAATGGTTGCGCGCGAAAACCGTTGCGGCGGCGCGCGCGCGGGCAGCGCTCACATAGAGCCCACCGCCGTCTTTCGGGCCCGAGTTGTCGGTGATGACGCAGCGCAGCAGGGTCGGCGCCGCACCGTCCTCGGCGTGCACTCCGGCGCCGAAGTAGTCGGCGCGGTTGCGCGCCACTTCGACATCGATCAACCGCGGAGCCGATGCTCCAAAGGCGGCGACGCCGCCGCCGAACTGCGACGAGATGTTGTCGGTGATCCGGCAGTCGAACAGCAGGGGCGAGGCATCGTCGCAGTAGACCCCCGCTCCTTTGCCTCCATCCAGCCACAGGTGCGCGCCCCGCACCTGGTTGTCGCGCAGCACGCAGTGCTCGATGGTGGGCGCCGCCCCCGACACGAAGAGGCCCCCGCCAGCGGTGCTCTCGCCGCCCATCGGCCCCAGGTCGGTGACGGTGCCACCGCCTCCGGTCAGGGTGAGCCCGGCGAGCCGCGAGCCCGGCCCCTCGGCTCGAGCGAAGCTCACCACGCTGCCCCCGCCCGCGGCGTCGACCACGGTCGCGGCGACCAGCGCGGAGTCGCCGGGATCGGTCCCGGTCAGGGTGATCGCCTTGCCCAGGAAGTCGAGGGCTTCGAAGTAGGTGCCGGGGGCGACCAGCACGCTGTCGGCGGGGGCGGCGGCATCGATCGCCGCCTGAATCGCGGCGAAATCGCCCGGGACGTGGAGCGTGGCGGCTCGGGCGGCGGCCCCGGCGAACAGAGCCAGTCCCATGTAGATCAACGGGTTGCGCATCATGGCGTGGCACTTTTCCCGGCGCCGAGCACCCCTCGCTCCCGACTTCCATCATAGCCCCGCCAACGCCCAGGCGCGCCACCTGCGTTAGACTTCGAGGTTCAGCAACCGATCCGAGAGCACCCACCGGAAAAAGCGTCATGATCCGCGAGCAACTCGTCCCCGTCCTGCCCCTCGTCCTCTGCATCGCCCTGCCCTTCACCGCCAACGCCGACGGCACCTGGGAGATCTCCGCGAGCGTCAACGAACTACACATGCAAATCGACTTCCTCGACTACGACCTGGGCATCTCCGGCGGCACCAAGGACGGCATCGGCGCCCGTGTCCTCAAGACCGAGAACGGCGGCTACGGCTGGCGCAACACCTTCGACGATCAAACCGCTCTGGTCGGCATCACCGGAGCGGCCTGGGACGGGGCGCAGAATGCCTATGCCTCGGGCGCCGGCTGGGTGCTCGGCCCGCAATCGGTGTGGCGCTCGAACGACGGCGGCGAGAGTTGGAGCGGCGTCTGGGGCCAGAGCGCCTTTTCCTGGTGGACCACGCTGCAGGTACCCGAAAGTGACGTCGTGGTCGCGGTCGGCTACTGGACCCAGCTCTTGGTCACCAAGTACGGCATTCTCTACTCCAACAACGGCGGCAACTCCTGGACGAAGCGCAAGTGGAGCTTCAACAACTACCCCGACACCGCCTGGCCGACCTGTCTCGACTTCCTGAACCGCGACGAGGGCTTCATCGCCGGCGGTCGCTGGCCCTGGGACGCCGCGGCCACCCATCTCGGTCGTCCTTCCGGCAGCGAAATGCAGCCCGGCATGATGGCGCCGCTGACACCGGAGTGGGAGGCGATGGTCGAGGTCACCAGCAACGCCGGCCGCAACTGGACCACACTTTTCCAGCAGGCCGGGTGGACCGTGACCGACATCGATTTCGTCAATCGCAACGAGGGCTGGATCGTCGGCTACTACAGCTACACGCCCGATCAGACCGGTCCCTATCTGGGCCATATCTTCCACACCACCAACGCCGGGCAGAGCTGGACCGAGCAGAGCTACGCCAACTCCAGCCAGGTGGCGCTCTTCAACGTGCAGATGTTCAACCCTCGCGAAGGCTGGGCAGTGGGGCACAACGACGGCGCCGCCAACCAACGCGCTCAGCTCTACCACACCCTCGATGGCGGTGAGAACTGGAACCTCTCCACCTACCATGTCAACTGCGATCCACGCGGCATGGACTTCGTCGACGAGAGCGAAGGCTGGGTGAGCGGCTTCTACTCGTCGAGCCAGGGGCGCTACCTGCACTACTCCGATCCCGCCCGCCGGCCTACCCTGGCCCTCGATGTCACCGAGGACCACGTGAACGCGGCGCCGGGCTCGACCCTGACCTATCATCTCGAGGTGGAAAGCCTGATCGGGCAGAACCAGACGGGCGACGTCTGGCTTTCCGTGACCAGCCCCGTGCTGCACGCCCTCTCCCCCTATCCGGTGCTGCTCCAGAGCAACACCACGATTCCGGGGGGCGCCCAGGCAACGGTGGCGATTTCGGTCGATCTGCCCCCCAACACACCCCCCGGGCTCTACAATTTCGAGACCATCGTCGGCCCCTTCGAGACCCAGGATCCGACCGCCCATCTTGGCTACGCCGGCTTCGACGTGAGCGTGCAATAGCCGCGCTCGGACCCACAACACCACCATTACGGAGGAGACCTCCATGGGTCGCAACGCAGGAATGGCGCCCGAGATGCGCGAAATGGTGCTGGAGACGCTCGACGGCGTGCTCGAGCGCGACTATCCGGACGAGCTCCGACTCGAGCTCGACGCCGGCGAGCAGTTTCCCGAGGCGCTGATCCGCAAGATGGTGTCGCCGGAGTTGGGCCTGCACCTGGTCTTTCTTCCCGAGTCGGTCGGGGGACTGGGCGGGGGAGCGCGCGACATTTGCGCCTTCGCGGAGCGCATGGCCACGGCCGACGTGGGGCTGGCGACGGCTTTTCTCGGCATCTCGCTGGGCACCGACCCGATCCTGGTTGGAGGCACCCAGGCGCAGAGTGAGCGCTGGCTCTCGCGAGTCGCGGAAGAAGGCTCGATCGTGGCCTACGCGGTCACCGAGCCGGAAGCGGGCAGCAATCTCTCGGCCATGCGCATGACCGCCGATCCGATCACCGATGCCTCCGGCGTGGTAACCGGCTACTCCCTGAACGGCACCAAGCAGTTCATCACCAACGGCGGCGTCGCCGACCTCTACACGGTGCTGGCGCGGGCGCCGGGAGGTCCGAGCTTTTTCGTCGTCGAGAGGAGCGCGACCGGGCTCGAGATCGGCAAAAAGGAAGACAAGCACGGGATCCGGGTGTCGGACACTACGGCGCTGGTGTTCGAGAACGTCGAGGTTCCGACCGACAATCTTCTGGGCGGCGTCGAGGGGCAGGGACTGGCGCAGGCCAACAAGGTATTCGGCTACACGCGGCTGATGGTCGGGGCGTTCGGGCTCGGCGGGGGACGCGGCGCCCTGGAGCGTGCCGTCAACTACGCCAAGGTGCGGGTGCAGTCGGGCTCGACGCTGATCGAAAAGCAGGGCTACACCTTCAAGCTCCTGGTTCCGAACTGGATCGACCTGGCCGCGGGCCGGGCCTATATCGACGAGATCGCGGTCCGGCTGGACGCCGGCGAAAAGGCGTTGCAGGTCGAGGGCTCGATCGCCAAGCTGTGGGCCACCGAGGCGGCCAATCGTGCCGCCGACGCGGCGGTGCAGGCGCTCGGCGGCTACGGCTACATGCGCGAGTACATGGTCGAGAAGTACCGCCGCGACTGTCGCATCCTGACGATCTACGAGGGCACCAGCGAGATCCAGCAGCACATCATCGCGCTCTACCGCTGGAAGGAGACGGTGCGCTCCAAGGGCTCGTTCTACGAGGAGCAGGCGGACGCTGTCGGCGCCCTGCACGAGTCCCATCCCGAGGTCGGTGCCGATCTGACGGCGGCGGCGCTGCGCGGGCTGAACCGAACGATTCAATACTGTCACCGGTCGAAGCTGACTCGCCACCAGACGGTGATGCTTACTCTGGCCGACGTGATGGCGCTGAGCGAGGTGGCGGCGGCGTTCTGCCGGCACGCCGCCGCGCAGGCCGAGGGCGATGGGACGGAGGCCGGAGTCCTGGCGGCCGCCAGCCGAGTGCTGGCCCGGCGCGCGCTCTCGCAGATGATCACGGCCGCGTCGACCTGCGCCACGGGGTTTCTGGACGGAGAGGACGAGGGCGCTTCGGCGGGGGTCGAGGAGTTGCTGTGCTCGGTCCGCGAGGGCCACGATCCGGCGCGGCTCGCCGGGGCGCTGCTCGACATGGGAGCGATCGCGGAGCTGCTGCGTTCGGACTGACTCGGGGACCCCATGGCGCACTACGATCTCGACTGTCTCTTCGTCCACGTTCCCAAGGCCGACAACCACTATCTGCCTCTCGGCGACTTCTTCAACATCACCTACATGCCGATGGGCCTGCCGGCGCTGGCGCGGTGTATCGAGGACCACGGCCGGCGGGTGGAGATCTGCCACCTGGGGGTCGAGTGGCTGGCCGATCCGCGCAGCAACGTGGTCGACATCTACCAGGGGCGACGCATCCGCGCCATCGGTCTGCCACTCTACTGGCACTACCAGGCATACGACACCATCCAGGTCGCGCAGGCCCTGGCCCGGGCCCACCCGGAGGCCTTCATC
Source organism: uncultured Gemmatimonadota bacterium (assembly GCA_964490075.1). Classification (GTDB taxonomy): domain Bacteria; genus CAZBBK01. The sequence goes on from CAZBBK010000027.1 coordinate 18,719, forward strand.
TTCCTCGGCGGGCTCAGCGCCGGTTATTTCGCCGCCGAGATCGTCGGCCGCTACCGCTTCGTCGACGCGCTGGTGCGCGGACACGGCGAGGGGCCGGTCGTGGATCTGGTCGAGGCACTTTGCGAGGGTGGTGATATCGGAGAGGTGGAGCACCTGGTGCTGCGCGATCCGGCGAGCGGCCGAGCGGTCGAGCCCGGGTCGAAGGGACGAGCTCCGGTGCCGCTGGACGAGCTGGTGTTCGCCGACCTGAGCACTCTGCGGCATGCCGAAATCTACGCCAAGAGCTTCGGCTTTCCGCTGGCCTATTCGCGCGAGCTCACGCCCGCCGAAAACCGCGCCATGCTCAGCATGGGCCGTCCCTTCTTCCCGCTCTTCGTCGGTCGCGGCTGTCCCTGGTCGTGCACCTTCTGCGGTGGCAACCGCGGCACTCTGGCGAGAGTGAACGGAACCGCGAAAGCAACCTGGCGCTCCCAGGATCGGGTGGTCGACGACATCGTTCGGGCGCGGGAGCTCGGCTACCGGACCATGGCGCTCTGCTTCGATCCGACTCCGACCCGCGACGACTACTACGTCGAGCTGTTCCGAAAGGTGCGCCGGGCACGGATCGACGTCGACCTCTACTTCGAGTGCTGGGGGTTGCCGACCGAGCGCTTCATGAACGAGTTCCGGCGCGCCTTCCCATCGCCGGAGTCGTACGTGGCGCTTTCGCCCGACGCCGGCGACGAAGAGGTGCGAAAACGCAACAAGCAACCGTATTACAGCGACGCCGAGCTGTTCCGAGCTCTGGAGACACTCGACGCTTCCGAAGTGTCGGCGGATGTCTTCTTCACCATCGCGCTGCCGGGAGAGCGGCTGCCGCAGGCGAGACGGACCGCCGCGTTGAAGCATCGCATCGCTACGTCGTTCCGGCATGCACGGCGGGTCATGACCTGGACGGTGCAGCTCGAGCCGGGCTCGGCCCAGTTCGAGCGCCCGGCCGAGCTGGGCATGGTGACCGACCGGACCTGCTTCGACGACTTCTACCAGGCCCACGGCGGGCGCCGCGCCGACACTTACTCGTCGCTCGGATTCAAGATACTAGATTATTTCGGTGACGAACGTGACCAGGGCGACATCGCCGACTTCGAGCGACATATTCAGCACCTGAAGTGCATGGAGCTCTGCTTCCTGGCCAAGGATCCGCGCCAGTGGAATGCCCCCGAGGCCGGGCGCCTTCACTGTCTGGAGCGGCGGGTCGATCTGGCGCGGCGTCGCGGGCACGACGCTCCGGTGCTGGAGATCGGCCGAGACGTCGACTACGAGTCGGCCTTGGCGGAGGAATCGAAGCTGCGCGGGACCCGGCCACGACAGCGCTGGGTCGCGGAACAGGATGTCTCGCGGGAGGGGGAAAGAAGGGCATGAAAGAGCGACTCTTCGTGGTCGACTGCACGCTGCGCGAGGGCGATCAGACTCCCGGTGTGGCGATGCGGCCCGATGCCAAGCTGCGCATCGCACATCTGCTCGACCGCGCCGGTGTGTCATTGGCCGATGCCGGCATGCCGGAGATCGGTTCCGAGGAGCGCGCCTTCCTGCGCGACGCGTCCCGTGGCTGCTCCTCGATGGTGGTGGGAGGATCGGTGCGCTGTCTGCCGCGCTCGGTCGAGCTGGCGCTCGGCTGCGAGCTGCGCGCGGTGTTCGTGATCTGTCCGATCAGTCGGCGCCACCTGGAGGGGCGCATAGGAGCCTCGCTCGATCGCCTGCTGGGCGACCTGGAGCGTTGCGCCGAGCTGGTCTCCGGCGCCGGCGCCAGTCTCGAGGTGGTGGCCGAGGACGCCACCCGCGCCGATCCCGACCAGCTCCGTGCGCTGGCCTCGGCGGCCGCCGACCTGGGTGCGGCGCGTGTCTACCTGGCCGACACGGTCGGCTGTCGCACTCCGGGGCAGATCGCGACGCTGGTGACGGATCTGAGCGAAGTGGTCACGGTGCCGCTGGGCATCCACTGTCACGACGATTTCGGGCTCGGGACGGCCAACACGCTGGCGGCGATCGAGGCCGGGGTGCGCTGGCCCACCGCCACCGTGAACGGCATCGGCGAGCGGGCCGGCAACGCGTCTCTGGAGGCGGTGGTGTGCGCGGCCGAGCGTCTGCTGGAGATCGACAGCGGAGTCGATCCGACGCTGCTGCCGGAGCTCTCCCGGGTCGTGGCGTCGGCCAGCGGCATGCCGGTCGCGTGGCAAGCGCCGATCGTCGGTCGCAACGCTTTTCGCCACGAGTCCGGAATCCACGTCGACGGAGTGCTGAAGGACCCAACGAGCTACGAGGCCTATCCGCCGGAGTGGGTGGGGCGCGGGCGCAGCTTGGTGCTCGGCAGACACAGCGGCCGCGCCCACCTGCGCGCGCTGCTCGCCGAAATGGGCTACGAGCCCGACGCGGTTCACGTGGAGGCGGTGCTGAGCGCGCTGCGCACCGAGGCGCTGGAGCGTGCCGCACGGGCGCCCGGCGAGGGGGTCTCGCTCGACCGGCTGCGGGAGATCGTGCGCGCCTGCGGCGAGGAGTGCGCGTGAGCAGGGGGCGCACGCTGACCCGGCGCATTCTTGAGTCGCGCGCCACCGGCGAGGGCATCGCCGGCAGCGACTATTTCGAGGTCGAGCCCGACCTGGTGCTGGGCCACGACGCAACCATCGCCCTGATCGTCGACCGCATCGCCGCGGCGGGAGGGCGGCTGCCAAATCCGGAGAAGCTCTTTCTGGTGGCCGATCATTTCGCCCCGCCCTCCACCGTCGACCGGGCCAACATCCTGCGCAAGTTCCTCGACTTCGCCGAGCAGACCGACTCCGGCGAGCTGCATCTTTTTCAGGGGATCTGTCACCAGCTCCTGGTCGAGAGCAAACGTTGCGTTCCGGGCACCCTGATCGTCGGCGCGGACTCCCACACCACCATGGCCGGCGCGCTGGGCGCCTTCGCCTGCGGCATGGGATCGACCGACATTTTGGCGGTGCTGCTCACCGGCCGCACCTGGCTGCGGGTGCCGGCGGCGCTGCGGGTGGTCTTCGGCGGCCGGATGCCGGCACATCTGCGCGGCAAAGACCTGGCATTGCGGTTGCTGGCGCTGCTCGGCGAGGGCGGTGCGGGCTACCGCTCGCTGGAGTTCGAGGACCGCAGCGAGGGGCATGGAATTCCGATGGACGGACGCCTCACTCTCTCGAACATGGCGGTCGAATGCGGGGCCAAGAACGGCATCTGGATCCCCGACCGGTGCACCCGCGACAGTTTCGAGGCGCTCGGGGGGATCTGGCCGGAGGGTATCGAGCTGCGCCCCGATGCCGATGCCGACTACGAGCGCGAGATCGAGGTCGGTCTCGGCGACCTGGAGCCGCAGATCGCCCGCCCCTGGTCTCCGGCCAACGTGACGCCGGTCGCGGGGGCGGCCGGCACCAAGGTGCACCAGGTCTTCATAGGCTCCTGCGCGGGCGGGCGGCTCGAGGAGCTCGAGGATGCCGCGACAGTGCTGCGCGGGCGGCGCATCCCTCGGCTGCTGAAGGTCGTGATCACACCGGCCTCGGTCGCCGTCTACCGCGAGGCGCTGCGCCGCGGCTGGATCGGCGACCTGATCGACGCCGGAGCGGTGCTGACCAATCCCTCGTGCGGCGCGTGCGGCGGCATCGACAAAGGACTGGTCGCAGCCGGCGAGGTATGTGTGTCGACCTCCAACCGCAACTTCCGCGGGCGGATGGGCGATGTCGATGCCGAGGTCTATCTCGCCAGCGGTTTGAGCGCCGCCGCCGCCGCTCTGACCGGGCGCATCACCGATCCGCGCGAGGTGCTGCGATGAGGGGGGTGACGCGCGCCGAAGCGTTGGTATTCGGCGACGACGTCAACACCGATCTGTTGCACCCTTCGTACTTCTACTCGCTGGATGGCGAAGTGGTGCGTTCGGGTTTCCTGCGGGCGGTGCCGGGGCGCGAGAGCGGGCCCGAGGAAGCGGCCACGCCACGGATCCTGGTGGCGGGGCGCAACTTCGGCTGCGGATCGTCGCGCGAGACGACGATTCAGGCGCTGAAGATGGGGGGCGTGGACGCGGTGGTGGCGGCCTCGTTCGGGCGCATCTTCTATCGCAACGCGTTGTCGTCGGGGCTGCCGGCGCTGTGCTGCGAACGCGCCGCGGAGAAGACGGAGAGCGGCGACCTGCTCACCCTCGATCTCGACCAACTGGTGGTGCGCAACGAGACCCGTTCGACCGAGACGGCCCTGGAGCCGCCCGACCCCTTCTGGCGCCAGGTGCTGGCTGCCGGCGGATTGATCCCCTTCCTGCGGGAGCGCGGAGAGCTCGAGGGATGAAGCGCTACAGTCCGCTCCCGGCCGCGGCGGCGGCACCCTACGACGTCGACGTGGCGGTCGTCGGCGGCGGTCCGGCCGGAATGAGCGCGGCGATTCGCGTGCGTTGGACCAAGAGCTACCGCTCGGTGCCCTGCTCGGTGGCGGTGTTCGAGAGCGGGCGCCTGGGCGGTCTGGCGACCTGGCGCTCCTGCGCCCTGACCGGTCCCGGGTTCAAGTTCCGGGGCGACGGGTTGCTGCATCACCTGCTCGGGGATTTCGAGCGCTTCCATATTCCGGTGGTGAGGGAAGGGGCGGTGGCGCTGCGGCCGGGGTCGGACCATTTTGTCGTCAGCGGCGATGCAGGGACGGAGATCCGCGCCCTGAGCGTAATTGTCGCGACAGGGTTTCGCGCGCTCGCCAACGAGGCGGAGTTCATCGGGCGCGGTGTCTTCATCACCTACCTGGGCTACGAGCACTTCTCCGAGATCTTCGAATCCGCGACCGCTGCCGCCGCCGGCCGCGGCCTGGTCATCGCCGGCAACGCCAAGTCGCGCCACCTGGCGGAGCTGGCGCGGAGTCGCGAAGAGCGTGCCGGCGGCATCACCTGGCTGATCGACGAAGGGGCCGGGGCGGCGCCCGAGCTGCCGGGAAGACAGCTTCGGGGGCGGGTCGTGAGGCTGCTCGGAGAGCGAGAAGATGAGGGCGAGTCGATCCTGCGCCGTCTGCGCATCCAGAACCCGGAGGGGGAGCGCTCGACCATCGATTGCGGCGCCCTGCTGCTCGATTACAACGCCTTCGAGCTGGCGCCCTCGTTCGGTTGCGACCGGCTGGACCTGCGGCGCGACGAACGCGGCTTCGTCGCCGTCGATCGCCACTGCGCCACCAGTGTGCCGGGCGTCTTCGCCGCCGGCGACATCACGGGCCACTACGCCTCGACCGCCATGGCGCTGGGCGACGGCGTCAACGCCGGCTTTGGCGCCTACCGGTATGTGTTCCGCCGCAAATTCGGCCGCGAGCCGGAGCTCTTCGCCTATGCCCCGAGCGATCGGCCGATCGTGGAGGGCGAGCGCGACCTGCCGCCGATCACCCCGGACATGATTCCGATCGCTTTGGCGCCTCCGGCGCAGGCCCACGAACGATCGGCGGTCCCCGAGGAGCTCGTCGCGTCTTTCGACGGGGCTCGATCGATCGACGAAGTCTGCCGGAGGGCGGGGATCGACGTTTCGCAAGGGTGTCGCTGGGTCGAGGGACTGATCGAGCGGAAGCTGGGGACGGTGCACAGGGTGGGTGGTGATTGAGGGCTCAGGGCTCGGGCCCCCGCGCCACTGGCTGCCCCGGCGACCAGGCCACCAGCATCTCGATCTCCTCGATGTCCGACCCCTGGCTGACGCGCAAGAGATAGCGACCCGGCGCCAGCGTGGGCGGAACCGCCACCGTGACCTCGTCGTGCCAGGAGCCTCGGGGCGGGAAGTGGATCGGCCGGCGCCACTCGGCAACCGGCTCGCCAGCTGAATCGACGAGAACGATCAGCAGCTCGGGATCACGCGGCTGGTCAGCGAGATTCGCCACCAGCACTCGAAACACCGCCTCGCCTCCGGCGATCGCCCGCGTCGAATGTGGCACGACGTAGAGCAGATCGAAATCGCTCTGATCGAAAGGGATGGGACCGATATCGCGGCGCGTGCCGTCGGCGTCGAGCGAATCGATGCCGGCCGGGGGATCGGGATCGCCCGCGTCGATGCAGGGGGAGCCGGGTCGGAGACGATAATCGCCGAGATCGGGAGCGAAGAAGAGGGGATCGCCGCGAACCTCGAGCTGGACGTCGAAGGGGGCACCACCATAATCGCCATCGGGGTTCGCGTGGACCAGGTTGGCCACGATCGACTGGTTCGGGTAGAGCTGCACGATCGCCGGGCCGCCGCTGTTGTTGGTGAAGATGTTGGAGCCGACATAGCTGCCGGGACCCTGGATGTCGAGTGCGGAGCCCGACTTGTAGCCGTCGTTGGCCCACTCCACGGTGTTGCCGATGAAGAGGTTGTGGGTGACGATGGCGTCGTCCTGGAACTCGACCTGGAGCCCGCCGCCGGCACCGGAGAGGCCGGCTGAGTACATGGCGCGTGCGTGGTTTTCGATGAAGAGGTTGTCTTGGACCAGGTTTGGCTCCCGAATATCCGGCGTTACCGTCCCGCCTCCTTCCTTCGCTTCGTTGCCCTCGAAGACATTGCCGATCAGATCGAACTCTTGGCTCCTCGGTCCCCCCATGCTCAGGCCACCGCCCTTGGTGGCACCGTGCTCCTCCTGGATACCGTTTTGCAGGAACACGCTTCCTTCTATGATCCCTGTGTCGCTGGCGTACGCGTTGGCGCCCGCACCGTACCAGTCGGCCCGGGTCAGTGTGTTGTTGGCGAACCAACTCCGACGCAACTCCAGGAATGCATATGCCGTGAGAATTGCGCCGCCACCGCTGAGATCCCCCTCGTTGCTCCAGCTCGAGTAGCCATTTACTCGCAAAGTGTCGCCACCTAGCTGGAGTGCGGTGCTCAAGCCGTCGTTCGCACTGTCGAAGTCATGGACCCAGCAGTCCGTGATCTCTACTTGGCTTCCATCCGCGCAGACCAATACCTGCACGCCCCTCGCCATCGGATCGGCTCGGGCTGCCTCCCCGGAGAAATCGATCCCTTCAAGCCGAACTCGCTGGCCACAGGCGTGAATGTGGAATAACCACGTTTCCGGATCGCTCCCGCGCCAGCGCGTCGCCGCCGGTCCCCCCTGACCGACGATACTCAGACCGCGCTCCGCCACGACATGCTCGCGGTATTCCCACGGAAGCAGTAAAACGGTATCGCCTTCGGCCGCCTGATCGACCGCATCCTGGATCTTCTCGAGCGGCTGTCCCGGACCCACCACCAGGGTGGCGGCGTGCGCCGACGCCGCCACCCAGAGTACCAGGCACGCGGCCGCGATCACTGCGGTGCGCCCTGGTTCAGGACCATCGTTCCGGAGGCCGCCGCATCGGGCCAGAAGGTCTCGCCGGTGATCGCGGTTTGTACGTCGGCGTTGGTCTGGCTCATCTCCAGCAGGAGCTTCTCGTAGGGCTTCAGGTAGGGGCGAACGGCGTTATGAAACTTGGTGTCGACCAATCCCCAGGTTTGGGAGAAGTTGGCATTCTCCGGGCCACCTGCTTCTAGGTTGGAGTCGAACGAGATATCCCAAAACCGATACCAGTTGTACCCAGTGACGATCCGATGCTTGTTCGGCTCGTTGCCATATGCCTTGGTGTTCATCACCACGTTCACGTACCTGCGGAACTTGTCCGCGCGAGGCTGGAAGTGCCCCTCTTCGGGATAGTGCCATTGCTCCTGTTGGGTACAGATCCCAAGCAGGCCGATGCAGTCCGAGACGCCCGAATCCCAGCAACAGTCCCACGCCCGTTTGTTGTCCGCGTGATAGGTGAATTCGCTCATGATGATCGGGCGTGGATAGGCGAACGCGTTGTAGGCATTCTCGAGTTTGCCTGGAATGTCGTCCGGTGACGGCGAATAGTAGGTGATCGATATCACGTCGACGTATTCGGAGGCGATGCTGGGGATCTGCGGATATAGCACGTCGGCCGCGCTGAGAAACCGGTCGCTGATGATCATGTGAGCGTTCATGGATTTGCCGTCGAGCAAAACGACTCGGTCCTCAGAGATGATCTTGTCCCTGAAATCCGACATACGTCAGAAGCATGCGCGAAGTCGTTCATCTGGATCTTGTCGATCGCGGTGGGAGCGAAAGGCCTCCCCGCGGGGTCGTACCAGAGCCAGTCCTTGGTGGCCACGTCCTGCTCGACGAAGTAGAACCCCGTCGGCGTGCCCGGGTAGTCGGGGTAGCCGGCTGCGCCCGCTTTAGCGTACAGAGTCAGAGAGAGAGAATCATCCCTCGGCAAGAATCTTGCTTGCTCAGGGCAATTGTTCCTCGATTGTGCGTGTTTGCCGTGCCTCGGTCGGCAATGTTCCGGACCGTTTCGGCACTGTCAACCGTTCTTTGGGCAAGGCGCGACCTCTCCTGCTTTACCCTGCCCCCCCTACCCGCTACCACCCCACCACGCTACAGTCCCCCGATGGACCCCTTGCTGCGAAGCGACCTGAGAGAGCTGATGGCCGAGCATCAGATCGGCGTGCTCGCGCTCTTCGGCTCGCGCGCCACCGATTCGGCCGGTGCTCGGAGCGATGTCGATCTCGCGGCGCTGCGCGCTGATCGGCGGCGGATGTCTCACCGGCAGCTCGCAGATCTGCGTCTCGCCCTCGCCGACCGCAGCCGGGCCCCGGTCGATCTGGTCGATCTGGCGAGCGCCGACACCTTGCTGCGCTTCGATATCGTCTCCCATGGCCGTCTGCTGGGCTCTACCGATCGGTCGCTGTGGATCGAGTTCGTCGCCCGCACCCTGATCGATCACGACGAGATCGCCCCCTTCATCGACGATCTCGTCGCCGGCGTGGGTCGCGTGGCACGCAAGCGAGCCGCCCCATGAGTCCCGCCGTCATCGCCCGCAAAATCGCCGAAATCGGCAAGCGGGTCGATCGGGTGCGCGCGCTGCTTCCAACCTCGGCGCGGGTCTTTCGGCGCCAACAGACCGAGGCCGAGGCACTGATCCTTAATCTCTATCTGGCGCTGCAGGGCGCGGCCGATCTGGCGATGCACGTGGTCGCGACCCGTGGCCTGGGCGTTCCAGGAGAAGCAAGGGACGCCTACCAGCTCCTGGGAGATGCGGGGATTATCGACGCCCCCTTGGCCGAGCGCCTCGCGGCCTCGGTGGGCCTGCGCAACCGCATCGCGCACGAGTACGGCAAGCTCGATCTCGATCTCGTCTACCAGGCGGCGCTCGACGACTTGCACGACCTGGAGATTCTGAACGCGGCCGTAGCGACGGCCTTCGATCTCTGAGCGAGCACCACGATTCGCCACCCAATACACGCTTGGTCATGCCCCATCCCGACCCCACCCTCCCATCCGACCTGAAGCAGGCGATCGCCCGCGGTCTCGATCCCTGGCCGGATGGCCTCTTCGACTCCCTGGCGCTGCGCCTCTTTCGCTGGCACCACGCGGCGATCCCGCCCTTCCGGGCGCTCTGCGACGCGCGCGGCGTCGACCTGGAGCAAGTGCGCGGCTGGCGCGAGATTCCGGCCGTGCCGACTGAGGCCTTCCGGCGCTTCGAGCTCTTCGCCGGCGAGGTTGCGGTGAAGGAGTTCCGCACCAGCGGGACGAGCGGTTCGACGCCGGGGCGGGCGCTCTTCAGCGAGTCGGGACTGGAGCTCATGGCGGAAGCGATCCGCGTCAATGCGCGCGTCATGCTGCTCCCCGACGGGCGCGCCACGCGCATCCTGATTCTGGCCCCGCCCCCAGAGGCGGCGCCGCACATGATCATGGCGCACGGGATGGATCAGCTGCGGCGCGAGTTCGGCCTGCCCGGCAGCCGCTTCTTGATCGGCCCCGAGGGACTCGATTCCGACGCTCTTATGAGCGAGCTGGCGGAGTCTGGGGACGGGGGAGCGCCGCTGACGCTGATCGGCGCGTCATTCGGCTTCGTGCATCTCTTCGACGCGATGGCGGAGCAGGGTGCGCGCTTCACCTTGGCGCCGGGGTCGCGGGCGATGGACGCCGGCGGCTTCAAGGGCCGCTCGCGCGAGGCGAGCCGCGCGGAGCTCTGCAAGGCCTTCGAGGAGCGGCTCGGGATCGGCGCCGAGCGCTGCGTCAATCTGCTCGGCATGACCGAGCTGGCCAGCCAGCTCTACGACAACACACTGCGCGAAGGCCCGGCCGCGCCGCGCCACAAGGTCAACCCGCCCTGGACCCGCACCGAGGTGGTCGATCCGCTCTCGCTGAATCCCCGGCCGGTCGGCGAGCGGGGACTCCTACTGCACACCGACCTGGCCAACTTCGAGCGACCGATCCGGATCCAGAGCGACGATCTGGGGCGGCGGCTGGAGGCGGGCGGCTTCGAGATCGAGGGGCGCGCGCAGGGCGCCGAGGCGCGTGGCTGCTCCCTGGCGATCGACGAGATGATCGCGCAATGACGCGCGGCTGGTGGCTGCCGGCCGAGCTTCGGAACCTGGTGGACGATGTGGTGCCGCGGCGCTACCGCACACCGGAGCACGGCGACTTCGAGGTCGAGATGCCGCGCCTGACGCCGGTCGCGGTGGCCGAGGTCGCGGCTCGGTTACGGATGCGCGCGGAGCGCGTGCTGCGACGACGCCCGGTCAAGGAGATCGTGGAGCTGCTCGACCGCGCGGCCGCGCAGTGGCTCGACCCGGACTCCCCGCGCCGCGCCGCCGCCCTCGACGCGATCCCGAGAATCACCGGCTACTCGCGGCCGATGGTGGCCCACGCCATCGACCTGGAGCAGCGCTCGTCGCGCGCCGAGCACCTGCGGGCCTGCCTGCGCTCGGAGATCGGCGATCCGGCGCTGCTCGACGAATTCCACGCGTCGCCGCAACTGGCGCCGGGGGGGATGTGCCGCGCTCTCGGGCCGGGGTTGGTCGGCGGCGTGTTCAGCGCCAACATTCCCGCCCTGCCGCACCTGACGGTGATGCGTGCGCTCTTGGTCAAGGCGGCCTGCCTGGGACGGTCCTCGGCCGGAGAGCCGGCCTTCCTGCCGCTCTACCTCGAGGGATTGGCGGAGCTCGACGAGGAGCTGGCGTCGGCCCTCGGGGTGCTCTGGTGGGAGCGCGATGACGCGCGTCATTGGACCGCCTTCCTGGAGAGGATCGAGTTCCTGGTGGCCTACGGCGGGGCCGACGCGGAACGCGATCTTCGGGACCGGGCGCCGGCCGGACTGCCGCTCCTCTATCACGGCCACCGGCTGGGACTGTCGATCGTGGAGGCTCCCCGCGACGCCGCGGCGCGCCGCGATCTGGCAGCGCGCCTGGCCTACGACGCGACGGTCTTCGACCAGCACGCTTGCCTGTCGCCGCAGCTGGTGCTGGCGCTGGGCGACTTCGAGCGCGCGGCCGAGCTGGGCGGCGACGTGGCGCGCGAGATGGAGCGACTGCGGGGCAAGCTGCCGCCGCGGATCCTGGAGCCGGCCGCGGCGGCGAGATTGGCGCAGCTCCGCGGCGTGGCGGAGATCGCCGAGGCGCTGGGGGAAGCGGTGCGTCTGATCGTTCCGGAGGACGGCGGCGGCGCCTGGACGGTGCTGGTCGAGGCCGCCGAGGGCCTGCCGCCCTCGCCCCTCGACCGCTTCCTGCGCATCGTTCCCGAGGCTTCGGCCGACGCCGCGCTGGACCGCCTGCGGCCCTACCGCGGGCTGCTGCAGAACATCGCGGTGGAGGTCGCCTCCGACCAGGTCACGGTCCTGCAGGAGGCCTTGGCCCAGCTCGGCGCCAGCCGCATCTGCCCGCCCGGACAGATGGCGACGCCTTCGATGATGTGGCACCACGACGGCCAGGGGTGCGTGGGGACGATGGTGCGCTGGTGCGACTTCGAGGTGCAAAAACCATAGGCGCACCCCCTTCCCGCCCGTCAATCTCCCCGCTATCCTCACCAAGCCCAAATCGGGGCAGATAATCGGCACGAATGGGATTCTCGTGTAATCCGACCGAGCGAAGGCGCATGCGGAGACGAGGCGGCGCCAAGCCCGCCGACGATAGGATGATGCGCGCTTCGCGACCGGAGTTAGGGGATCCCGCTCGCGCCGCCCACCCAAGCGCGCCGCTGGTGCGCAACGTGAAGGGACTCTAGAGATGGCCAACTCCGATTGGACTCTCGACGTCATCGCCGTCAACAACTTCCAGGCCAAGACCAAGATTCAGGAGCCGGTCGAGGTGGCGGCGGGAGGGACCGTGAATCTGCTCGGCAGTCTGGAGCGGGTGGCCGGCCAGCCGCCGATCGATCCGCCCTACGACGTCAAGCTCAAGACCGACTTCGAGCGCACCGACTCGGGCTACAGCGAGACGCGCACCGGCGACGGCCCGAACACCTACGGGGTCGACGCCGATCCCTACGAGATCCAACACCCTCAGGGGATCGACTCCGACATGCCGGACGGCTCCAACTGGAACATCCGCATCTGGTTGAAGGATGGGGACGATCCGTGGGTGGTCAAGAGGACCGTCGCCATCTCGATCCCGAACGACTGACTTGGAGCAGGTGATCGCGATGCGTTCCCCCCGCCGCGACGCTGCCGCCAAAGAGACCCATCCGGTATATCCCCGATTCTCGGCGAAGGCGCCCATTCCCCACTCCCGAGGGGTTTGGCAAGCTTTGGATGGAATCACTCGTCGCCCGGTCGTCATCAAGACGGCACGCGATGAGAGCGACCAGGCGCGGACCGACCTGCTGCGGGAGTACCGCGTGGCATGCGACGTGGGCGGGGGCGGTGTGGTGCGAGCGATCGACCTGCCGGAGGCGCTGCCGGCGTTGCCGGGCGGGCCTTTCCTGGTTCTGGAACAGGCGCCCGGCAACCCCTGGCCGCGCGGGCCGATCGAGAGCCCGCGCGCCGCCCGGCTCCTGATCGGCCTGCTCGATGCGCTGATCAGGATGCACGAGCACGGCTGGCTGCATCTGGACCTGACTCCCGCCAATATCCTGGTCGACGGCGACGAGGTCACGCTGATCGACCTGGGCCACGCCCGGCGCCCGGCCGCCGCGGCCGCCCTGTGCTTCGTGCACGGCACCCGCGGGCACATCGCGCCGGAGATCTCTCGCCAGATCGATGGCGCGTCGGTGGCCGGCGACCGCATCGCCGCGACCGCCGATCTCTACCAGGTCGGGTTGCTCGCCGTGCGGCTCTTGAGCGGTGAGGAGCCGCCCGCCGTGGAGCAGCCACCACCATCCTGGTGGCGGGAGGGCGTGGAAAGGGTACTGGCGCAGCACCAGGGCGACGTTGAGCGCTGGTCATGGTGGATCGAATCGATGCTGGCCCCGCTGCCCATGCATCGTTACGACAGTGCGCGACTCGCGAGACTCCGACTTGGAAGCTGGCTTGGCCTGCGCGTCGGAGCAGAGCCGAGAGGCGATCCTTCCATCGGCTCTTCGATGCACCCGACCTTCCCCCGTCTCCTGCGGACCACTTCTCGCGGTTGTCGCTCTGGCAGACATCTGATCCGGCTCAACGGGCCCCCTGGCAGTGGCCAAAGCTGGCTTCTGCACCGACTGGCACGAGCGCTGCGATGTCGCCGCTCCGTAGCGTGCCGACTGGCTTGGACCAGCGCCGGGCACCAAGCCCCGCTCGGGGATACAGGCGACGATCGATCGCCCCTGGTGGTGCTGGCTGATGACCCGACCGAGGCGTGCTGGCGCGGCTTGCTAGCGCTCGACGATCTGCGATTTCCAGTCACCGTCGTCTTCACCGGCGGACCGGCACCCAGCCGATGCTGCGATCGAGAGTGGGAGCGAATCGAGCTGCCGATCGCACCCCTCGGACGCCGCGCGGGGTTGCGCATCGTACGCCCCGACCACCGGAGAGGCCTGCGCTCATCGCTCCACGGAGGACATCCCGGCCTGCTGCTGGCGCGCCACAGAGACGAGCGAGTGACACTCGCCGCCCGCGTGGCGGATTGGCTGGAAGCACGGGCCGACGATCGAGGCGCGCTGCGATCCACCGCAGCTCGCGCCATTCTCTCGCCGATGGCGCGGTGGCCTGAGCGGCGCCCCCCTGAAGCCGAGTGGCGGGCCATCGGCCGGCTCTCCGTCGATGTTGCCCGGGAACTCGCCTCACGAATACCCCGTCGCGATCTCACGACGATCGAGGCGGCAGAGACGTGGCGCTCCAATGCCGCACTGGATCGCGGACGCGCAGCCGATCATCTTGCGATCGAAGCCCATGCCGAGCTCGGCGATCCGTCGATCGCCAGGCGCAGGCTCTGGCGTGCGATCGCGAGACGTCGACGGGAGGGGGCGGAGATTGCGGAGAGGCACCTGATTCGACTCGGCGTCGACCTCGGCTTGCTGCCACGCGTTTGGGGCTTGCGCATGAGCCGTCTAGCCGAGGACCCCGCCGCCCCGCAAAGCTACCGCCCGGACGCGGAGCTGGCGCTCGACGCCCTCCCAGCCTGGTCCAGATCGGCCTCTCTGCTGCACGCACGGATCGCCAGAAGCATCACCAGCGCCGGCGATCGGCGAGAGGGGCGAGAGCGGGCACGGTTGTTATGCCGAATGGCGCGAAGCTGCGGCGATTCGGAGCGCGAAGCAATGGTACGCATCAAGAGCTGGCCGTGGACCATCACGACGGGCGGCGATCTGTCCCCCTATTGGGAAGAGCTGCGCGAAATCGAGGAGCTGGTGCCAGATGGCGAAAGCCCGATCGCGCGAACTTGGATTGCGATGGGGCACATCCTACTACGCATCCGCGAACTGTATTCGGCACACCATTCGGAGTCGGAGCCCAGAGAGCAGGAGATCCTGGACCTCAGACGCCTGACTCTGGAAGCGCACAAGACCCACCGGACGGAGAGATCCGTCAAGAGCGCGGCGACCAGCGGTACGCTCTTGCTCGCCCTCCAGGTACTGCTCGAAAGGCACTCTGACTCCGCCTTTATCACCCGCTTCCTGAGCCGCTTCGCACGCAGGCCCGCGGGGGTCGAGCCGGACGCGGCGTGTCTGATCAACGAGCTGAATTGGAGTGACGGCCTGAATACTCGCAGCGTCGCAGAACTGGTGCGACGCAACGAGCCCCACGCACGGCGGCTCGAAGCGCTGCGACGATTCTCAGCGGCCGCGGATCTGAGCATCGCGCTCGGCTGTGCTGCGTTGAGCAACGGTCAATCCAAACGAGCCTTGGCCTATCTGGCGCGAGGCCTGGCCAGCGCGCCGCGCTCCAGTCACGAGCTCGCCTTCAACAACCAGATCATCGCCGCCGCCGACTGCGGCGAGCCGGTGATCGCCCGCGAGGCACACCGGCGCATGCAGTTGCTGCGGCCGGCTGGCACCGGCAACGAGACGACAAAATGGGAAGACCTCTGGGCGGAGCTGCTCTGCCTGAGCGCCGAGAAGCGACACTCAGAGCTGGACCAAAAGCTGGACGAAACCACCCGCCACCATTCCCTCATCCACCCCGATGACCAGTGGCTGATCTGGCGCCTGCGCATCGACTGCCGCCTCGCGGAGGGCGGGGCTGCTCTGCGGAAGGCGCTGGACATGCCCACCCCCTCTCCGCCGGACTCCGGCAACCGCGAAGTGCTGCCCGCCTGCCTGGCCGCCGCCCGGGGCCTCGCGCGACTGGGCAAGCTCGAGCGGCGCAGTCCCTTCCTCAAGAACCTGCTGCGCTGGTCGCCGATCTCACGCCTGGCCAACGCCTGCGGATCGGCCGCGGCCGGGGAGCTCTGCCTGCAAGAGGGCAACCAGGTGATGGCCTTGCGCCGCTTCACCCGCGCCGAGGAGCTCTTCGGTCTGCTCGGCTGGAAGCCCGAGGTGGCGCGCTGTGCGCGGCGGATCGCGGAGCTGCGCGGGGCTCGGGGTTCGGGCTAAGTGCCGGCATCTGGCGCCGGAGCCGGCCTCACCGGCCCCAACGCGAAGCGCCACCCCGGGGCGGCGATCCCATCGATCGCCGCCGGGGTGGCGCTTCTCATGCCGATGATGAGAAGCGATCCCTCCGGATCACTGCTCGTCGAACGCTCCCCTTGTCGCGACCACCACGCCCACGTCGGATTGACGCAGACCGTTCACTCGCGTGCCCTCGACGTCGGTCATCCCGACCATGTAGCCGTTGTTGGAGATCTGCGCGATCAACCCACCGTTCGAGTCCATGAAGCCGATCAGGCCGCCGTTGCCGTTGAGCTGACCGATGAACCCGCCGTTGCCGTTCAGGAAGCCGACCAGCCCACCGTTGTCGCTGATGAACTGAATCAGCCCACCGTCCTGCGTCAGCAGCTCCTCGAGGGTCCAGCCCAAGAGCTCGTACTGGGCGATATCGCAGACCGACTCGAAGGTGGAATCGTCCTCCGCCTCGGCGGCAAAGTCGCGCGAATCGCATCCTGAGTCGATGAAGGCGAAGAGCCCAGTGTCGTCCTCCAGAATCAGCAGCAACCCCTCCGGAAGATCGAGCACCGCGCCGAAGAACTCCGAGGGGTAGATGATCGGAATGCCCGCGTAGTCCTCGATCTCGCCTCCCAGCGCGGTCGCGACACTGTCGCCGAGGGTCACCAGCTCGTCCAGAGATGCGTACGGATCGATGAGACCGTAGCCGGTTTCCGGGTTCCAGCAGCTGGTGCGGTCGGCCCAGGTGTTGTCGTCCACATCCCAGGCCGATCCGGTGGCGCAATCGGCACCGCTGCCGTCGATGTAGCGACATCCCGCGGCGACCAGCGACGCAATCGTATCGTTGTCGTTGATGCCGTGGGACTTCAGCAGCGCGGCCAGTGCCGCCACCTGGGGTGCCGCCTGGCTGGTACCGACCCCGTACCAGTAGCCGAGCGACCGAAAGGGATCCTCGGGATCGAAGCTGAGCGACAGGATGCCGTCGACATCGCCGTCACCGTCCTCGTCCTCGGGCATCCCGCCCGGCGCCATGACATCGAGTCCGGCGCCGAAGTTCGAATAGTCGGCGCGTTGCTGGAACTTGTCCAGAGCGCCCACCGCGATCACTTCGTTGTAGGCCGCCGGATAGGCAACCACGCCAACACCGTCGTTGCCAGTGGAGGCGACCAGCACCACGCCGGCCGCGTGCGCCTCCTGGATCTTGTCGAGCAGCGTCTGCCCCGGATCGAAGCCCGGAGGAAACGACAGACTCATGTTGACGACGTCCGCGCCCTTCTGAATCGCCCAGTCGAGCCCTGCGAGCAGTGCGTCGAGCGATCCGATGCCCTCGGCGTCGAGGACCCGGACCGGCATCAGAGTGGTCTCGGGCGCCATGCCGGCGAGGCCGAAGTAGTTGTTGGAGCGCACGCCGATGATGCCGGCGGTGTGCGTGCCGTGACCGTTCAGATCGTCGGGCGTGTCATCGTTGTCGACGAAGTCCCAGGGATCGGCGATCGGGTTTTGGAAGGCCAGCCAGGTCCACAGGCCCCAACGGATGCCGGTGTCGAGGACCGCGATCTTGACCTCTTCCTGCCCCCACTCGATCGCCCAGGCACCCTCCAGATCGGTTTCGAAGAAGTGCCACTGCTCGGGGTATTTCCAATCGTTGGGAGTGAAGCCCTTGCTGTGCATGACGGCGTTGGGCTCGGCGAAGCGCACGCGGCCGTCGGCGCGAATGGCGGCGATCGCGTTCTGCACCCGGTCGAGGTCGGCGCGATAGGCGAAGCCCCGCTGTCGCAGGCTGGCCGCCAAGGTACCGGCCGGCGGAACCTCGATCAGGTAGGTGCTGGAATCGATCACCCGCCGCACCCGCAATCCGAAGGCGGACGCCAAGTCGGCGGCCTGCCTGCGATCGATGCCGGGCTCCAGCTTGACCACCACCTGGCCGTCGACAATGGGAATCGACACGCCGCTGCGCTGGTCGCGGATCTTTGACAGGTCGAAGGCGTTCGCGGGCGCGGTTGCGCTCAGCGACACGAGCAGCGCGGCGGCGATCGAAGTCGCGGCCAGACGCCTCCACTTTCGGTAGGGGAAGGGGACCGAGGGTTGTCTCTTCATCGACATGCTCCGCATGAGTTGTGGCTACCTATGGAGCGAAGTGCGAGAGCTTCGATGCAGGAGTCGTGCCGCTCTGGGTGTGGCGTTTTGCAATGTCGCAACAGATTGCGGATCAAGCACTTGAGCTGCGGGGAGCGGGGACTTGCAGAATGCAAAGGCGGCAAAGGGCCGCTCCTGCTCCACGGCTGAACAGCGCTGCTCAGAATCTGCGCGCGAGGACCTTTCGCCGCCGCGTTCGATCGCCAATGATGTCGTAGGCCGACGGTTGCAGCGCGCCGCGCGCCGATTCCGGCCGATCGCGGCCCCGCGCGCCGGCCCGACGCGCTAGTCTGGCCGGCGAGGAACCAGCTAGATGAAAATCGTTTTCCTGCAAGATGACGGCATCAACGAGTCCCTGGCGTTGACCGAGGCGTCGGCCTGCCTGAGTCGAGCGGGGCACCAGACCCACCTCCTGATCGAGCGCAACGAGCGGCGCTTCTACCCGGCCCTGGCCGATCAGAAGCCCGACGCAGTGATCATCCCCGCCGACTTGGGCGGCGAGGACTGGGCCCTGGGGGCGGCGGAGCGGGCTCGGAAAGCGACCGGGCTGGAGCCCGTGCTCTGTGGCACCGCAGCCACCTTTCGACCCGACGCGTTGCTCGGCGACGGCCGCGCCGATGTGTTGATCCGCGGCGAAGCGGAAGGACCCTTCCTGGATCTGGCCGAGAGCGGTTTGGGAGGGAACGGTGCCTTGCCCTGGGAGCAGGTCGCCAACTTCTCCTTCCGGAGAGAGGACGGATCGATTCAGCACAATCCGATGCGCGCGCTGCTGAACGATCTCGACGCCCTGCCATTGCCGGATCGGCGCCTCTACTTCCATTACCCCCATCTGAACGCGCTCTCGATGAAGCGGGTCAGCACCGGGCGCGGCTGCGCCAACCATTGCTCGTACTGTTTTAACGAGGGACTGGTGCAGCTCTACCAGGGCCGCGGCACCTACGTGCGGCGCAAGTCGGTCGACCGTGTGATCGAGGAGGTGAACGAGCTAGCGAGCATCACACCTCTGCGCCGCGTGCACTTCGCCGACGACCTCTTCGTGCATCATCGTCGCTGGCTCGAGGAGTTCTGCGGGCGTTTCCGCGCCGAGGCCGGCTTCGAATTCAGCGTCAACATCTCACCGGAGCGCGTCGACGAGGATGCGATTCGCATGCTGGCCGAAGCCGGATGCGTGGGCATCGCGCTGGGCGTGGAGAGTGGCGTGGAGTCGCGTCGCGAGAAGATCCTGGCCCGCAAGGTGACCGATCAGCACATCGAGAGCGCCGCAGCAGCGATCCGCGCGCGGGGAATGATGCTGATCACCTTCAACTTCCTGGCCAGCCCGGGCGAGACCATCGCCGACGCTCTCCAGACCGTACGCATCAACCGTCGGATCGGGTCCCACTACCAACGGGTCTCCGTCGGCGACCCGATTCCCAAGACGCCCTTGACCGACCGGGCGCAGCGCGAGGGCCTGATCGAAAGGCCTCGCGTGGAAATCCGCAGCGGCGCTTTCATCCCGGCTTTTCGAGTCGATGATGCCCGCGCGTTCGCCAACCTCTTCGAGCTCTTCCGCCTGGCCACTCGTGGACCGCGCTGGGAAAGGCTGGTGCGCTGGCTGATCCGCATGCCTCCGAACCCCATCTTCCGCATGTTCCGCGTCCTGATGCCCCTGGGGGAGCGTCGCTTCTTCGGTCTGGGATGGATCGAGTCGATCCGCTACGGATTGAGCTCCGCCGGTCCCTTGCGGCGCACCAAGAACTACAACAACTACATTCCCTGAGGGTCCGACGAGCGTGCGCGCCAAGGGCGGAGTCGTGGGATCCACGCCACCATAATCCGCCACCTGATTCGTTACCGAGCCGTGCGAATCTTGGCCTTGGTCGAGGCGCCGCGCCGATTTGAGCGCAGGCGTAGTGGAGCTACGTTGAGCATCAAATCGGCGCGAGCAACGAAGGATGAGGCAAGAGGCGCATGGCGAATCGCGAATCAGGTGGCGGATTATGGACCATCGGACGGTGATTCCCGGCCGAGAATCGACTACTGTTCCGTTGATCGCGCCCGCAAAAACAGGGGCGCAGGCCAATCCGCCCCTTGCGCGGAAGCAGCGCGCAGGTATTATGCGCCGACCTTCTCAACCCGCCTCGCATTCCAGCCCGCCGGCCACGGCGCCGCCTGGCACGCGAGTCGGGCCTCATCCACACCCCGTTCCCTCGGAGGGAGACAACCTGTGAGCAAGACCAAGACCACTGCGATCCAGGAGCGCTACAGCAAGACTCAGATGGTCGGCGAGATCGCCGAGAACACCGGCCTCAACCGCAAAGAGGTCGGAGCGGTGCTCGACGAGCTGAGCATTCTGATCCAGCGTCACATGAAGAAGCGTTCCGTGGGCGAGTTCGTGCTTCCCGGTCTCTTGAAGATCGTGAAGGTGAAGAAGCCGGCCCGCAAGGCGCGCAAGAACGTCCCCAATCCTTTCAAGCCCGGGGAGGTGATGGACGTCGCCGCCAAGCCGGCCTCGACCGCCGTCAAGATCCGCCCGCTCAAGGCGCTCAAGGACTTCGCGGCGACCTGACCCACGAGACCGCAAGGCTTCGCCGCCCCCCCGGCGCGGCCGCTCGCTCCGAATTCGACCGTTCGGCCCTAGGTCCCCATCCGCCCGCCTCCGCTTCGATCTGATCGGCCAGCTGGGACTGGCGGGACAGGGGATCGAGGGCACGAGCGGCGATTCGGGCGAGGTCTGATGGCCACCCGGCTCGGCAATCCCGCAACCGGGCGAAAGTCTACCCTTCCAATGCTCGATCCAGAATTCGTCTCGATGCTCGCCTGCCCGGAAGACAAGGGCCCGCTGCTCTACTTCGCCAAGGATGCGTTTCTCTACAACCCGCGTCTCAAGCGTCGCTACGAGATCCAGGAAGACGTGCCGGTCATGCTGGTGGACGAGTCGACCACCGTGCCCGACGCGGAGCACGAGAGGATCATGGCGCGCGCCGCGGAGCAGGGAATTGAGCCCAACTTCGAGGAGTAGTCGGCCCCTCTGAAGGGCGCCCCGCCCGCCACGTCGCGTGCCTGTCCAGAGGATTGGGCGGCGTGAGCTCAGGCTTCGCCCGCCGGCCCGCGCCCGCGCCCTCGTATGCGCTCCGACCGACCGGAAACGTCTCCACGACGCGTCACCAATGAGCGCCTTCCGCGCCGTGAAACACCACCGCGGGCCGCACCGACCCTTCCCGCGCCGCGCCCCGCCGACGTGCGGCGAAAGCGCGCCTCGATGCTGCGCGGGGCGATCACGAAGAGCTCGGGAGGGATCTCGTCCAGGTAGCGGGACAGCTGGGTCGGGCGCGACCTGCCCATGCGCGAACGAATCGCCGCCGCGCTGAGTAGCAACGATTCCTTCGCCCTGGTGATGCCCACGTAGAGCAGCCGCCGCTCCTCGTCCTCCGCCGCGGCCCCTTCTTCCAGCGCGCGCCAGCTCGGCAGCAACCCTTCCTCGAATCCGACCAGCACCACGTGCGGAAACTCCAACCCCTTGGCCGAGTGCAGGGTCATGAGGGTGACGCCGGCGTCCTTGGAGCGGCCCCTCTCGGAGTCGGTCAGCAACGAAATCCGCTCCAGAAAGTCCGCCAGCGAAGGCGACTGCTTTCCGGATTCGAACTCGGCCAGCGCGGCGATCAGCTCCTGGGTGTTCTCGAGCCGTGCATGCGCCTCTTCCTCGCTCTTGGCCAACGCCCGCAGCGCCGACTCGAACCCGATCTCGGAGATCAGAGCGCGCGCCGACCGAGCCAGCCCCGCGCCGCTGTCGAGCAGCATCCGATAGCGCTGGAGCAGATCGCGGAACTCCCGCACCCGGGCCCGCGCCGCGCCGCGGATCGAGGGCTCCTGCTCCGCCCGCGCCAGAGCCTGATCGAGCGACAGTCGGTGGCGCCGGCTCAGCTCGTCTATCGCCGCGACCACTTTCGGGCCGATGCCCCGCCGCGGCACGTTGACGATTCGCTCGAAGCTCACGCGGTCGTCGGGATTGCACAGCAGACGCAGATAGGCCAGAAGATCCCGCACTTCGCGCCGATCGTAGAACCCGTGTCCACCGACCAGCCGGTAAGGAATCGTCCGAGATCGCAACACATCTTCGAAGGCCCGCGACAGATGATTGGCGCGGTAGAGCAGCGCCATGTCGCTCCAGGGCACGCCCGCGCGCCTGCGTCTCTCGAGCCGGGCAACGACCCGCTGAGCCTCTTCGAGCGCCGTCGGCGCCAGGATGAAGTCGAGCTTCTCGCCGCCGACGATCTCGGCACGCAACAGCTTCGGCGCCCGGTCGCGATTGTGTGTGATCAGCGCGTTGGCCGCCGAGAGGATGATCGCGGTCGATCGGTAGTTCCGCTCCAGCTTCACTTCCGTGGCGTCGCTCCAGTCGGCGCGGAAGTCGAGGATGTTGCGCACGTCGGCACCGCGCCAAGCGTAGATTGCCTGGTCGTCGTCCCCCACCACGCAGAGATTGCGGCCGTGCTCGGTCAGGGCGCGAACGATCTGGTACTGTACCCGATTGGTGTCTTGATACTCGTCCACCAGCACGTGCTGGTAGCGCCTTTGCAGCCTCCTGCCACATTCGTCGTCTCTGACCAGCAGCTGCAAGCAGAGCAGCAGAAGATCGTCGAGGTCGACCGCGTTGCGCCTCCGCAGGTGTTGCTGGTAGCAGGTGTAGACCGCCGCTACGCGCTGAGCGTGCGAATCAGCCGCCTCCGCCCGGGCCCGCGCCGGGTGAACGCCCAGGCCTTTTAGCCGACCGATGGCGCCCAGCAGGAGCGGAATCGCCGCGGGGTCGCCGGCGCCACCCTCGAGCTCCACCGTGGCCGCGCGCAGGACCGTTAGCTGATCGTCGCGGTCGTAGATGCTGAAATGCCGGTCCAGGCCCAGGAGCGACGCATGCTCGCGGATGATCCGCGCACCCAGCGCGTGGAAGGTGGAAATCGTCGCGCTCTCGACCGCGGACCCGGCCAGCTCTCTGGTCCGAGTGCGCATCTCGCGGGCCGCCTTGTTGGTAAAGGTGACTGCCAGAATCCTGTTCGGCGCCACGCGCAGGTCGCGAATCAGGTGCGCGATCCGCGCGGTGATCACGCGGGTCTTGCCGCTGCCCGCTCCGGCCAACACCAGCAGCGGACCCTCCGGGTGGGTGACCGCGCGGCGTTGCTCCGGGTTGAGGGCGAGACCGGCGACGGTCAACGCTTGCCCGCGACGAACTCTTCGTAGTCCTTGACGTTGTGGGCGCAGCCGATAATCAGCGGAACCCGCTGGTGCAGATCGGTCGGGTCGATTTCCATGACCCGCTCACGGCCGGTCGACGCCGCCCCACCCGCCTGCTCGGCGATGAAGGCCAGCGGATTGGCCTCGTAGAGCAGGCGCAGCTTCCCGCGCGGTTGCTTCGGGCTTTTGGTGTCTTCGGGATAGAGGAAGATGCCGCCATAGAGCAGGTTGCGATGGAAATCCGACACCAGGGAGCCGATGTAGCGCGACGAGTAGGGCCGCTTGCTCTCCTTGTCGATCGACTTGACCCAGTCGATGTAGCGACGGGTGTGATCGTGCCAGAAATGGTAGTTCTGCTCGTTGACCGAGTAGATCTTGCCCCGCGTCGGCATCTGGATGTTGCGGTGCGAGAGCAAGAACTCGCCGACCGAAGGATCGAGCGTGAAGCCGTTGACGCCGCCGCCCGCGGTGTAGACGAAGATGCTGGAGGATCCGTAGAGGATGTAGCCGGAGGCGACCTGCTCGGTTCCCGGCCGCAGCACGTCGGCGGAGATCCCGGGGCCTTCCTCGTCTTCGCGACGAAAAATCGAGAAGATCGTACCGATCGAGACGTTGGCGTCGATGTTGGAGGAACCGTCGAGCGGATCGAAGCACACCGCGTATTTGCCGGCGACCAGATCGTCGTCGACCGGGATCACGTCGGCCACCTCTTCGGAGGCCATCACGCACACTCGTTGCGACCTGCTCAGCACGCGAATCATGACGTTGTTGGCCCAGTCGTCGAGCTTCTGCACCTCCTCGCCCTGGACGTTCGACTCGCCGGTCAGGCCGAGCAGTTGGGTGAGCCCGGCCTTGTTGACCTCGCGGTTGATGATCTTGCCGGCCAGGGCGATGTGGTTCAGCAGGTCGGAGAACTCCCCGGTCGCGAAGGGGAAGTGCTTCTGGGTCTCCATGATGTGCCGCGTGAGCGTCATGGAGCTCAGGGTCATGCGTGTCGGGCTCATGGCTTCTCCTGAGGTTTCGCGAGCGAATGCGGATCGACACTCCCATTGTGGCCCAAGAAAGAGACGCCGCGCAATCGCTCCCGGTCCTGATCGCGAGCTTATCCTCGTCGGCGTAGGCGCCCCGAACAGCTCCCCGCGACATGCCCCGGAGAGAGCTCCGATGACCACCCCCGCCCTCGCGACCGCCACGATCCTGCTCGCCGCGAGCTCCGCGTTCGGCTTCGCTCCGAAGCCGGGCACCGAGAAGAGGCCGACCGCTTTGAGCGGCACCAGCTTCCAGGTCGCCACCCGGCCCGCCGATCGGTTCTGGCAGGCGTGGATCGGCGCCGAGATCGGGGCGGTGGAGCAGGTGCGATGGAACCCGCACACCAGTCTGCCCTCCAGGATCTACCCCAGCGAGCTCGAACTGGCTCCGGGCGAGCGGCTTCGCGACTGGCTGGGTTCCACGCTGCTCTCGCCCGCCGACGACTTCGAGACGCTCTCCCATCACACCGACATCCGGGGACTCGAGATCATCGCCGGAGCGATGTGGGACACCCGACTGGCTCTGGGAACCGAAGCCGCTGACGACATCTTCCACTTCGCACGCTATCTCAAGGCCAAGAAGATGGATGTCTACGCGCTCGACGTGCTGGTCACCGACGACGACGGCAATCTCGACAACGGCACGCCGAACGGATCACGCATCCACCAGGCGTTCGGGCACCACGGATTGCTCGATCCGCTCGACATCACTCTCGATGTGCCGAGCCCGCCCGATCCCGTGTCGCCGGGAGATGCGATCTTGTGGCAGGTCGAGCTGACCAACGGCGAGAGCTGGGATCAACAGGTCGACCTCTGGGTCGAGGCAGGTGTGTTCGTGGTCGACATCGACTCCGACTTGGTGCTCGCACCCGGAACGGCTACCGTCTCGGTATCGGGGACCGTCCCCGCGGGCGCTCCGCTGGGCCCGCTGTCCGCGGCCACCGACCGTCGGACTGGTTGACGGTCGGCGAGAGCGAAGTTCATTTCTGCCCCTGGTTCAGCTACACCAAAGAGCCGATCGTGGTGGCGGCGGACTTCGCGCGCTTCGAGGCGCGTATCTCGCTGAGCAAGAACCGTCTCTACGCGGGTTGGATCACCGAGCAAGAGGTGAACGCGACCCATTTCGAGGTGCAGATCAGCGTGCAAGCCGAGCCGGTCGACTTCGAGACTGTGGCAACGGTGCCGGCACGTGGCGCTGTCGCCGGGCGCCGCTACGGAAGAATCGTGCGTTTCCCGATCGGCGAGATCGAAGCCGGCGACGTGCGCTACTGCCGAATCAAGTGCAGCGATGACCAGCACTCCTACGTATACTCGGACGTGAGAGATTTCTGGTTCGACGAGTAGCAGGGAGGACTGCGTGGGGAACATGGAGAATCTGACGCTCGGATTGGCCCGCGCGACACTGGCCCAGGCCGGCACCATCGATAGCGCCATCGGCGCCGACGCCTGGCTGCTCCCCACCGATCGCCCACAATAGACCTAGGTAAACCGGGCAGCCGCGCCGAACGTCCAAGAGGGCGGAATCGGAGACCATGCCCGTGACGCAACCCAAGCCAAAAACCGCATCCGCGCCCGTGACCGACGAGCGCTTCGGCGAATTCGTCGAGCATCATCGAGCCCGGGCCCTGCGGCTGGCGTGGCGGCTGGTGGGGGGCGACGACGCCCTGGCCGAAGACGTTGCCCAGGAAGCCTTTATCAAGGCCTATCGGGCCCTGCCGCGTTTTCGCCGGGACGCCGAGCTCTCGACCTGGTTCTACCGCATTCTGGTTCACCAAGCCCACAGCACGACCCGCAAGCGCGCGACACGACGCCGGCTGCTCGAGCTCTTCCGCCGCGGCGGCGGAATCGAGTCCGAAATCGCCCCGTCGTGGCCCGACCCCGGCCTCAGGCGACGCATCGCCCAGGCCCTGACCAGGCTCACGCACGCACAACGCGAGGCATTCGTCCTCGTCCACATGGAGGGGTACAGCGTGAACGAAACGGCCCGCATCGTGCAGCGGGCCCCGGGGACAGTGAAGAGCCACCTGCACCGAGCATTGACCAAGCTACGTCTGGAGCTCGCCGATCTGGCCCCCGCCTCCGCATCGAAGGGAGCGCGACTATGAGCATCCATACCCCCTCACCCCAATCCGACGACGATTTCGCCGCGCTGCTGCGCGAGAGCTACCGGCCCGCCGCCGCCGACTCCGAGGCCTTCGACCGGCGGCTGCGGCAGCGCATCGTACGTTCCGAGCGTCGCCGAAGAGCTACCGCGATCAGCGCCTGCGTGCTGGGCGCCGGAGCGCTGATCACTGCGGCCTCGCTCCTTCGCGGCGATCTCGAGCGGCCGATGCTGGCCGGCCCCGCGCCGCTCGAAGAGACGGCTCCGGCAGCCGCCGACAGCGTCGCCATCGATGAAGCAACAGCGTTTCTGCTGGCTCTCGATACATTCGAAGAGCCGGAGCAGTTGACCACATATCTGGGGGATGAGTACGCGGTGTTGGACGCGGTGCTCTTTGGGACCCTGTGACACGCAATACTTGGAGATCGCCATGACATCCCGTGCACTGATCATCGCATCGACCCTGCTGGCTACCAGCGCCGGCGCTCAGGACTTCGGACAGAATCGGCTCTGCCAGGGCATGGGTCCCCCGCCCTCCACCGAGTGGGGACCCCCCGGACCTCCGGGCGGGCGCGGACCGCAGGGCCCGCCGCCGGTGGTCGAGCCGCCCTTCTTGCTCGATCGTCTCGACCTCGATCCCCGGACGCGGGAGCAGATGGAGCGAATCCGTGCGGAAGCCGACGAGACCACGGAGTCGATCCAGGCTCGGGTCGCCGAGGAGCTGGACCGGCTGCAAGAGCTGATGGAGGAGGAGCCTTTCGACCGCGACGCGATCCTGGCACAGGCCGCGATCGTCGAGGATCTGCGCAAGGAGAGTCACCTTTTGCGGCTCGATGCCGTGCTGCGGGTGCGGGCCCTGCTGACGCCGGAGCAGCGCGAAGAGCTGCGCAAGATGCACCGGGAGCTGGCACCGCGCGGCCCCCGCCCGGGCGGTCCGCCACGGCGCGGCCCCGGGCCCCACGGAGGACCGCCGCCGCGCGGGACCTGACGTAGATCAGTAGCGCGACGGCCGCAGCGCGTCCTTGGCCAGATGCCAGGCGCCCGAGGCGAGCACGCCGACCTCCCTCGGGCCGTCGAGCGACGCCAGGCGACGCGCCGCGTAGCGCGGGTTTCCGTAGGCGCTCAGGTAGGACTGGCGCACCCAGCGCCGCACCTGAGCCCGCGGCTGCCCGCCGAAGGCGATGTCACGGAAGGGGCCGTCGTCCTCGTCGAGGTAGAAGCGCTCAATGGCGCCCGCCTCGATCCGCCCTTCGCGCATCGCCTGGTGGGCCAGCGCCGAGTCGGGGTCGGGCAGAAGCTCGCCGAAGAGCACGAAGTCGGCGCCGGAAGAGCGCGCCAGGTCGCGAGTCTTGCGCACCGTCTGGTCGGTGTCGCCGGGGCAGCCGACCATGAAGTAGGCGATGGTGCGCATCCCGGCCGCCCGGGTCGCGGCGATCGCCGCCCGCGAGCGCTCCAGGTCGAGCCCCTTGCCGAGCAGCTCGAGCACGCCGGAGTCGCCCGATTCGAGACCGTAGGAAACCATGGTGCATCCGGCCGCCGCCATCTGCGCCAGGAGCGCCGGATCGACGCTGTCGGCGCGGGTCTTGCACGTCCATGAGAGGCGACCATCGGCGGCCCGGCCGATCGCCTCGCAGAGCAAGAGCGCCCGCTCGCGGTCGGCGCTGAAGGTGGGATCGACCAAGTGCAGCTCGCGCACGTCGTGCTGCTCGACCAGCCAGCGCACCTCTTCCGCGACGTGGTCCGCCGAGCGCGCACGCGACACTCTGGGCAGAGTGCAAAAAGAGCAGCGGCTCTCGCAGCCGCGCGCGGTCTCGAGCAACGCCACCGGCCGCCGGCCACCGAAAGGCGGATGCATGCGATAGCGCCCCATCGGCAAGAGATCGAGCGCCGGCGGCGGGTTGTGGTCGAGGTGGCGCCAGGAGGCGCGACGGTTGCGCAGCGGCCCTTGCTCTCCGCGCCGCACCAACCCCGGGACCGCGTCGAGGTCGCCCTCGCTCTTCAGCGCCGCGACCAGGGCCGGCAACCCCTCCTCCCCCTCACCTTGGATCAGGTAGTCGACCGCGGGGAAACGACGCAGCAGCCCAGCTGCCGAGGCGACCCCGATCGGCCCTCCGAGCACGACCCGGGCATCGGGCCAGAGCGCCCGCGAGGCCCGCGAGACCTCCTCCACGCCGGGAGCAGAGAAGAGGGTAGCGCCGATGGCCACCAGGTCGGGGGGCGGCCGATCGGCCAGCGCACGCGCCAGATCGGCGCCGCTCAGTCGCAGCGCCACCGGATCGAGCAACCACACCCGGTGCCCGGCCCCACGCAGCAGCTCTGCCAGCAGCGCCAGCCCCAAGGGCGGCAAGGGGTAGATGCCGGAGATGTTGAAGCGGATGCGGCGCGCCGGTGCGGCCACCAGAGCGACGGTCAGGGGGCCGCGCCCGGGGCGACCATTGGCGGAGGACGAGGGCATGGGAGAAGTATAGGCGCTCCCGCGGGTCAGCCAGAATCGGCCAGTGTATAGATGCGCAGGCCCAGGTCGGAAATCGTCACGTAGATATAGCCCTCGGAGTCGGCGAAGATGTCGCTGATGCCCGCCACGATCTCCGGCCCCAGCAGGATCTCGGGCGCCGCGGGGTCGGAGGCATCCAGGATCCAGAGGCGGTCGTCTCCCACGCCGTAGACGAAATCGTCCTCCACGTGGAGGCGGTCCATCTGCCCGCCGTCGAGATCGAGCTCTGCTTCGAGCTCGAAGCCGCCCAGGTGGTCTATGCGTATTGCGCGGTAGCCGGCAATGCCCCAGTGGCCCGTTGCCTGATGCAGGATGTCGCCATCAGCGACCATTTCGGTGACCCGGGCTCCCCACCATTGAGAGAGGAGCTCCCGATCAAAGGGGTAAGTCACATCGATGCTCCAGAGATGGAAGGGCGTATTTTCGCAGTAGATCAGCTCTCCCTCCCCCTCCGGATCGACCGTCACCGCCGACCAGTAGGTGCCGCTGGATCCCTGGTCCACGCCGCCGATGACGCGCGGCTCATCGATCTCCCGAATATCGTAGATCGAAACAGACCCATGGGTGGCCTCGTCGCCCCTACGACGCGAGAGATAGAGCCGATCTTCCGACGTGTCGAGCCCGGTCACGATCGTCGAGCTCGGCCCTCCGTCAGCCACCAGCACCGGATCGGGACCGGCACCCACGTCGAGAATGCGGAAATCCAGCGCATCCTCCGGACTCCCCACTGCAATGACGTGGTCGCCGTACAGCACCAGGTCGTGCAGATAGACATCGGTTGAGAGAGGATCGTAGGCACCGATCTCCAGCGGCTGGGAACGATCGCCCACATCGACCACCCGCAGTCCGCCCGAGCCGCAGGCGACGTAGGCACGGCCTTCGTCGACGACCAGGGCGCTGGCGGAACCCTCCAGCGGCAGCTCTGCGATCGGCACCAGCACCATCGCATGCCGCGCGTTGATCGGGTTTCCGGCGCGACCCCGCCGGCAGCGGTCACGGCCCTCACGTGGTCGCCATCGATCTCGACACCGACGACCTCGGCTCCGAGGTGGCGACGCCATAGCAGGGTCGGCTCCGACACATCCCAACGGTACAGCGAGACCCCTTCGCTGGCCTCCGCGATCGCCAGCAGATCCCCCTGCAAGTCGACCGCAACCGAGGCGTCCTTGGTCGGGATGGTGACGAATCCCGCGCCGAGATCCGGGTCGAAGCAATGGGTGCCCGCCCAGTCTGCGGCAACCACGAGGCGCGCCGCATCGATGTCGTGACCGTGCACGATGCCGTCTACCGGAGGCATGGACAATCCCTGGAGCATTGCCTGGAGGATCGCGAGTGCCGGTGTCATCTGTTGCTCCTTTCGCGGTCCAACCAGCTACGGTTGCCGGGTCCGCCGTAGGCGCCCATGTCGGAGCGAGCCCCATCGGGAATCGCCCCCGGCCACCAGGGGTGCCAGTCGTAGAGATCGTCTTCCAGAGCCGGATCGCCCGAGTCGATGGCCGGCGACCCCGGCCCCGGCAAGAGCGACAGCCCGGCGCGGGCGAAGAAGCGCGGGTTGGCGGCGAGGTTTCCGGTGCCCGGCCAGCCGCCTTCGACGATCGAGTAGCTGATGGTCAGCGGCTCGCCGTCGGGACCGATCTCCGGTCCGTGATTGCCCCAAACAACCGTGTTGTTGATCTGCGCGCGGGACCACAGCCACCTGAGGAAGAGGCCGGCGCCCTCGTAAGCTCTGTTGTCCGCGAGCGTCGCGTTCTCGACTCGGTTCCAGCTATAGAGAAAGAGCCCCCCGCCGTTCTCAGCGGTGTTGCCGGCGATGCGGCACCCGACGACCTCGCTGTCGGTCAGATGCGCCCCTCCTCCCCCACTCGCCTGGTTGTCCTCGATCACGCAGTAGTCGAGCCACGCATTGCTGGCGATCAGCCCGCCGCCCGAGCCGAGCGTGGTGTTGTTCCGGAAGTCGCAGCGCTCGAAGAGCACTGCCGTGCCAAACGCGCCGCCGCCGCTCTCCTGCGCCGAGTTGCCGCGGAAGACACAGGATTGCACCCGAACGACGGGTGGCTCGGCAACTTCTCCGGCGAGCCAGCATCCGCCACCTTTCTCCGCCGCGATGTTGTCCGTGAAGCGACAGTTGATGATCGCCAGGCTCTCATCCTCGGCCACCGTGCCGCGCACCAGCACGCCGCCCCCCGAAGTCAGGCTCTCGTTGCCAACGATCTGGCACCATTCGATTCGCGGCCGTGCCCCGCGCTGCACCTCAACTCCGCCTCCGTACCAACCCAGGCCGCCGGTGAGGGTCAGGCCGGAGATGGTCGATTGCAGGCCGCTGTCGAACACCTCCAGAACCGGAGAGGAGCGCTCGGCGTCGATCACCGTGGCGGCGACCGTCGCGGAGTCGCGCGGAGCGGTGCCGGTCAGAAAGACTTGCGGTTCGTCCAGACGGAGGCCGGCCTCGCGGTAGGTGCCGGGCGCGACCAGGACGGTATCCAGATCGCAGGCCACGGCGATCGCCTCCGCGATCGTGGCGTAGTCGCCCGGAACGCGAATCGTGTAGTCCTGCGCCGGGGTGTCGCAGCCGATCCCCTGGCTTCCCATGTCGCTTCCCCCCTCGCCGGTGCCCAGGCAAGGAGAGGAGGCCGCGAGCGAGACATCGTTGGGTTCTACGCATGTAGCATCACAGAATCTCGGATTGACCCGATATTGCCTTCACCGGGCCATCCACCGGCGATGTCACTGTGGTGGACGGTCACCGTAAAGAGGTAGCCCGCGGATGCGAATCGGGGACCGTTGGCCCAGGCGATGCAGCTGGACAGGGTGGCGCTGCTATACGATCCCGACAACACGTCACCGCGATAGTCGGCGCGGTTGCCAGCGAGGCTGCAATGGTCCATCGAGATCCATCCGCCATTGTCGAACTCCCCGACAGAGGCGACGCCTCCCTCGGAAGCAGCATGGTTGGCGAGCAGCGTACAGCGGGTCAACGTGACCGCCGCCAAGCAGAGCAGGGCTCCACCATCGTCCTCGGCGCGATTGCCGACCAGGCGGCTGTCGTCGATCACCGGGTTCCCGTCGTTGAAGTGGAACCCGCCCCCATCCTCCGCCGTGCACCCCACGATCTCGCAGTCGATGATCTCCGGTGAGGAATCGTAGCCGGCCCCCGCCCCTCCTTTCAGGGCCTGGTTGCCACGCAAGGAGCAGGCGAGCACCGACCCGGCGCTCTCGTAGGTCCACGCGATGCCGCCGCCCAGGCCGTCGGCGCGGTTGGAATCGACCACGCAGCTCACCAGCTCGGGATCGGAGAGCCAGAACGAGGCGACTCCTCCCCCGGCAAAGGCCTCGTTGTCGTTGATCGCACAGCGGCGGATCGCGGGCGCCGACCAGTCGCAATGGATCCCGCCGCCCTCGTGGTCGGCGCTGTTACTCTCGATGCGGCAGTCCTCGATCAGCGGCGCCGCCAGGTAACACCGGATGCCGCCTCCGTGGGTGGCGGAGCGGTTGTCGCGAACGAAACAGCGGCGAATGCGCGGCAAGGAGTCGGGGCGGCAGGTGATGCCGCCGCCGCGCGCGGTGTAGAGCGCCGCGTGGCCACCGGTAATCGTGAGCCCGTCGAGAACGCTTGTGCTGTCCTCGAGCGCGTGGAAGTAGAACACGCTGCCCTCGCCCCCGGCATAAACCACGGTGGCGGCCACCACCGCGGAATCGCCCGGATCGGTGCCGGCGACGGCGATGGCGCGGCCCCCGAAGTCGATCTCGCGCTCGAAGTAAGTCCCCGGCTGCACCAGGACCGTGTCGCCGTCGGCGGAGGCGTCGATGGCGGCCTGGATCCGGTCATGGTCCCCCGGAACGTGGATCGTCTCCGCGACGCCCCTGCCCGGGACGACGATCATCAGCGTGGCGATGGCAGCGGCGGCCCCGAACCTCATCGCGATCTCCTTTCGCCGGTAGCGCTCGCGCCTGATGGTGCAAGGGTAACTCGCCGGGCAGCATCTGTACCGACCGGTACAGCGATCGCCCCCCAGCGAACACCATCCCCCCCGGCGCCGCCGCCGCAACTCCCGCGGCCCGGCCAAGGGCGCCCAGGAACAGTACTTGCACGGCTATCTCTGTTGGCCCGATTCCACCCCTGCCTCGGAGAACCCGATGAGACACCCGGCCTCGCACTCTGTGCCCCTCGCCTTCGTCGCCCTCCTCTCGTCCGCGCCCGCGCCCGCCCCGGCCAGCGAGCTGATCGACCTGCGCCTGCCCTCGCAGGCGACCGGCGGCGGTACCTTGGCGCTGCGGGTCTACACACCCGATCCCGGCGCCGAACGCTATCCCTCCGGCGCCCCGGTGCTGGTCAGCGTGCCGGGCGGCTGGGATAGCGGCAATCTGCGCGGCCTGGACGCGGTGCTGGAGCACGGTGTCGCGGTGGTGGCTTTCCTCTTCCCCGGCGGCTCCTGGAACGGCATCGAGTCGGACGGCGTCTACGACACTCGCGGGCCCCTGTGCAACCAGGCGCTCGCCGAAGTGATCTCCTTCGCGCTGGGGACCAAGACCGAGTCCGGCGGCCAGACCATCGACGAGGTGGTCTCGGCCGAGTTCGACCTGAACGTGGTCGGCATCGGCGCATCGAGCAACGGCGGTCCGGTCACCGCCGCCGCGCTCGGCCGCTATGGAGATCAGCTCGACGGACTCGGCTTTTTCGCCGGCTGGGAGAACCCGACCTCGGCGCAGGTGCTGGGGATGGACTTCGGTCCCCACGACTGCGACCCGCGCGACGGCGACGGCAACGGCAACGATGCCGACGACCACCGCACCGACGCCTATGTCGCCTACGGCTTCCCGACCTGCGAGTTCGATCTCGAGGGCCTGACCTGGGATCCGGACGTGATCTGGCAGGACGGACGCCATGTGCGGCAGGGCGCGCTCTACCTGGAGCGTGGCGCCAACGGCTCCTACGACGTGGTCGACCGCTTCGGCTGCATCTCCGGCGATCTCGACGACTCCGGCGTGCTGGAGCCGGACGAGGACCAGGCCATCCCCGCCCTCTTCCACGACGACCAGGGCCAGCCCCAACCCTTGCGTTACTACTCCCCCACAGTGCTGCGCGCCGCCCTCGCCCAGGGCAGCTTCGACGCCACCGGCTGGCCGCCCTTCGTCGCCACCCTCGGCGAGGCGACCGGCTTCTGGTTCCACCGCGACGCCACCCAGCACTACGCCGCCATGGCCGCCAAACTGCCCGCGCTGGGGGGCATCCTGGTCTTCTCGGAGCAGGACCACGTGCAGATCACCCCCGACCGGGTGCATATCCACCACACCTACGACGGTTTCCGCGACGGCGGCCTGTGGTGTCGCCTGAACCCCGACGCGAACTATGTCGCCATCACCGCCCCCGGCGTACCCTTCGGCGATCTGCCCGACACCCCCGCCAACGCCGAGGTCGCCGACTGGACCGTCGGCGCCGGCTTCGCGCTGCCCGAGCACGCCGCGCTGAGCTCATCGGCGGCGCTGGCCGCGGCGGTGCTGGAGCTGGCCGACCGCACCCACCGCGGCGACTGGTCGGACGACCTGGGACGCGGCCGGCACGCGGTGGTGGGGCGGCGGCGCTAGCGGCGCGTCTCACTCCCGGGCCGTCAGCGGAATCGGGAGCGCGTGGGCCGCAAGGAGTCGCGCGGGGGCGGTCTGGCCGCTGAAGAAGGGAACGACCTGGAGGACCGACCGGCTGCCCTTCTTGCCGGTGAAGACCGCCGCCTCATGCCCCAGAAGGGCGGCGCCGCTCGCGAGCACTTCGTACGAGGGCTCGCCCTCCATGCCGACCCCCGGCCCCAATCTCACCGGCTGCTCCGGCCGGGAAATATCGAGGATTCCCAACACCCCCCGGAGCGCGAGCACCTGACCAGGCGCGAAGGGGAAGAACCGGGTGTCGGGCGAGCGACCGCGACCGGGTCTTTCCAGGTAGGCAAGCCGGCCGACGAGCTCAGTCTGGCCGGGGCCGAGAATCCGCCGAATCTCGGAGACACCGCTTCCGGAGCCGTGGTGGGGGTCCGAGCCGTAGGCGACGACGACGAGCGTATCCAGGATTGCCAGGTCGCGCGGAGTGTCGCGATAGATCAGCTCCTTCAGAACCGGCAGGGTCGGGTCACTGATGTCGAGAGACCACCGGCTGCCGGGCGCTCCCGACGGGTCGGCGGGACACTGCCCGAGAACCCAGAGCGAGCCATCTCGAATGCGCAGACCATGACCACGACGTCGGAGGCGCACCATTCGGACGAGATGTCCAGCTCACCGATCTCGGGCCGCGGACCCGCGACGGCACTGAAGTCCAGTATCCGGATCCGCTCGTACTCGATTTCGTCCCATGGATGCTGTCCGCCACGAGATCGCACCACCGCGCGCCCGCCCGCGAGTGTCGCCACGCACGCCTCTCCCGGCTCGAGCCAGATCGACGAGACCGGGGTGTCGGATCCCGCGCCCCGGGCGCGCAGGATCTGCGACTGCATCGGCATCAAGTGATTGTGGTGGTCGGCCGAGATCAACAAGGGCGCACCGAGAGAAATCGTGCCGCGCCAGATGAAGTCCTCGAGTGAATCGTTGCGCACCGGAATGGGCGCGAGGGGTTCGGCGATGTCGAGCAGGTGGGGCTCCGGTGGGGTGCCTGTGCGAACAGCGATGTAGGGTCGCCGCGAATCGCGACTGAGCGCGCCATCGGGACCGGCCGCCCGACGCTCGATCAGGGTCGCGGCGAGAAGGGGATCGGCCGGGTCGGAGCCGGATCGACCAGGGTCAACCCGCGAATTTCACTCGGTAGAGCGATCTCCGCCATCACGGGAAGATCCCGGGGAGTGTCGATATCCACGGCCAAGACACCGGCGGACGCGGCCATGTATGCCAGCCCGCCAACCACAGCGAT
Organism: uncultured Gemmatimonadota bacterium; assembly: GCA_964490075.1. Lineage (GTDB taxonomy): Bacteria > CAZBBK01. The sequence goes on from CAZBBK010000027.1 coordinate 54,319, forward strand.
CTCTGCGCCCTCTTGGCCTCTGAGGCCTCCGCGGTTCATTCCCCGTTGGTCGATGAAACCAAAAAAGTAGAGTCAGATATCGAGACGATAAAGGGCGAGTGGCAGCGGCTCCAGGGGGACTCCGCCGATCTTCCCGCTGTGCCGAGTGCGGGCCCAGATGCGGGCGTTGTCGTATTTGCGGATCTGCTTCAGATCTTTGGGGCGGATCTGGTGGCTCCACTTGACCTCGATGGGCCAGAATCGTTCGTTTCGCACATAGGCCACGTCGACCTCTCCCTCCGCCTTGATGTAGTAGGTGGGGTGTAAGCGGCGAATGTGGGAGGCCACGGTGGCCTCGACGAGGACGGGTGATAGGGACGGATCATTGGCGGTGACGCCGGGCGCGCTCGATCGGCCGAGCCAGTCGGCGAGCGCATGGAAGATGAAGGGGTCGGTGAAGGCAACTTTTCGGGCCTTCTTGGGAGCACCTTGGAGCCTGTGCTCGAGCAGAGCCGGCTGAACAAACACGACGTCGAGGGCGACGAGTGCGTCGATGTAGTACGCGACGGTCTTGGGATGGTCGATGGAGAGCTCTCTCGCCAAGGCGTTCCAGGACACCTGGCTGCCCATGCGGCGAACGATCGCGCCGATCACTTCGCGCAGGTAGGGCTCGCTCTTGCCGCGTTTGAGCATGTCGCCGCGGATCCAGTCGCTGTAGGTGGCGAGGGTCGAAGGCGTGATTCGGCCGGAACGGGCCATGTCGTTGATGGCGGTCAGGAAGCCGCCGTGCAGGAGGTAGCGATCGAGCTCGCGGAAGAGGAGGTCCAGCAGAGGCGGCGAGGGGTTGGCGGAGGCGGGGTCTCCCGGAAGCCCGGTTCCGCTCGATGCCTTCAGATCGACCGCTTCTCTGAAGCTCAGCGGATGGAGCTCGAAGTCCACCCGGTCGGACGCGCCGCGTCGCCCGGGGAAGCGCATTCGAGCCTCTTTGACGTAGCCGAGATCGGAGCCGGTCAGCATCAGGGCGACGCGTTCGAGCAGGCCGGCGTCGGCTGCGTACTTGACGGCGCGATCCCAGTTCTTGATGTAGGTGACCTCGTCGATCACGAGGAATGAAAGGGGGGCGAGCTCGAGACGCGACACCCAGTCCTGCAGCAGGCGCGCCAGGGTGTGGTGATCGTCGATCAACTCGCCGGTGAGATAGGCAATCGACTCGGCTGGAATGCCTCGCTCCAGCAGCGCCGCCATCCAGAGCTTCAGGAGGGTGGTCTTGCCGACCTGGCGGCCGCCGCCCAGGGTATAGATCCCAGGGATCGAGGCAGGGAGCTCTCGCAAGATGGCGGGTTGGTGAATGTGCTCCTGTGCGGCGAGGAGGCGGAGCTGGGGATCGTTTTCGCGGAATCGCCCGGGCTGGGTCAGGTGGGAATTGTGGGGGGCGAAGCGAGTGTCCATGGATGCATAATAGCTATTGAATAAATTTGGTCAATCGCCATTCCTGAGCCAACGCCAGTTGCCAAACCCTCCGTAGGCCCCCATATCCGAGCGGGGGCCGTTTGCACACCAGTGCGGCCAACGCGGAAAAGCGTCGGAGAGCCGATCCTGGACGCTGGGATCCCCCGCGTCGATACAGGGGGAGCCGGACCCGAGCAGATGATCGTGTCCCCAGCGCGTACGATGAAGCGGATCTGCGTCGATGTTGCCGGCTCCATGGTAGCCGCCCGCCACATTGCTGTAGATGATGAGGGGCTCGCCCGAGTAGGGGTGCTCGAGGAAGACCTCGCCCGGTTCGTTCCCCCAGAGGACGCAGTTCCGGAAGATCGGTGTCCCTCGCCAGTAGTCGTAGAGAGCTCCTCCCACGCTCTCCGCCACGTTTTCGGTCAGGGACTCGGTTTGACAATGGGCGCTCAACTTGAAGCCCAAGCCCCCCGAAACCGGCCCCTTTCGGTCATCTGGCGCGCCGGGACCGGGGAGATGTCAAACCGAGTCCCTCTCCGTGTGCGGAGTGTCAAATCCAACCGCTCTCCGCGTGAGGGAGGCGCGGCGGTGGCTCGCGCGCCCTCCTCTACTGCGAAACCCCCGCGAGCTGCAGCTCCTTCATCAGCTCCTCGAGGCGCTCGCCCTTGGCGCGGCCGTCCAGCTCGCCGCTGATCATCTGCACCCAGGCGAGCAGGAAGGGTGCGGCCGGCACCAGGCGCACCGCGTGCATCGACTGCGGCGACTGGATGCTGGAGCTCAGGTGGATCGCCGGCAAGTGGCGCAGGTTCTCCGGGATCGCCTCTTTGCGGAAGCCGCGCCGGTCGCGCTCCAGAAGCACGAAGCCGCCGCGCTTGAGCTGCACCATCACGCAGCTGTTGGCCCGCCCCTTGACCGTCGCCCCCAGCCACTGGAAGAGCCGCCCCATCTCGGCGATCGGCGGATCGCCGGAGCGCGCCAGGTCGCCGGCGATGGCGCTCATCACCCACGAAGGAAGGCCGCTGGGACCGTCGTGCAACGCCACGCCGTGCAGGCGCCGCAGCACGTCCTGGGCATGGTCGAGATCGACCGCGCCGACCCGGCAGGCCACCGCCCCGCGCGCCACCGCGGTCCAGACCTGCGAGCGGGTCGCCTCGGTGAGCAGCAGGCCCACGGTGTGCGAGAGGCGCCCGCCGCGGCGCCGGTCGGGCAGCACCGCGTCGACGCCCGACTCCCAACCGGCCACGAAGGCGCAGACCAGCGAGGCCCGCCCCAGGGCGCGCGGCGAGTCGATGCGCCGCGCCCGCAGCCCGTGGTCGGTCGCCAGGTCGTCGATCAGCTCGGCGACGAAGGGGTCCTCGACCCACAGCGCCACCTGCGGCGACCCGTCGGAGCTGCCGGCCAGCGAGCGCCGCGAGGATTCCTTGACGACCGGGCCGCGCGCCTTCCGCCACCGCTTCCAGCGCGACAGCGAGCTGCGGCCCAGCGCGTAGCCGAGCCCCAAGAAGGCGAGCGCGGCGATCGCCAGCAGCGGCCACCTGCTGCGCAGCTGCTCGGTGTAGGTGGTGGCACCCCGGTCGGGATCGAAATCTACGTCGAAAGGCAGATCGAGGGCGCTGCGCACGGCGGTGTCGGAGCGGGCGTGGGCGCGCAGCGCCGGGTCCTGGGGCTCCGCGACCGGCTCCGGCGGGGTGAGGTACTCGAGGCCCAGACGGCCGACCGGGTCCTCGTCGATGAAGCCGTCGAAGGTGGGGGCCGATTCGGAGTAGGGCGCGTGCGCGGTGGTCTCCTGTGCTGCGCAAGGTGCCGCCAGAGGCAGCATCACCAGCACCGGGGCTAAGCGCAAGAGCCGGCGGCGAAGGGCGGACCGCCCTCTATGCCAAGCGACTTCCCCAACAATCATTCCTCGGACTTTCTGGCGCACGAAATTGCTCACTCCCAAGGGTCACGCAATCCGCGCGCGGTCGTCAACCGCGGCGCGCCGGGTCTGGTCGTCGCGGGCCAGAACGGCTCCAGGGATCTCGGCCAGGGGCACGCTCTCGCCCTCCCAACGGTAGAGCTGGGCGTGCACCCGGTCGTCCTGGTGCTCGATGATCAGGTGGGTGAAGGGCACGCCGTCGCCGGCCTCGCGGCCGTCGATCCAGGTGCCGGTGTTGAAATACCAACCGCCGTCTTCGAGGGGCACCTGCTGCGCGTCGTGGGTGTGACCGAAGACCACCAGGGGGACGCCGACCGATTCGCGGATCTTCTGCGCGGTCACGGGCAGCCAGCGGGCGGGATCGAGGTCGCGGCCGCCGCCGATCAGGCGAGCGCCGAGCAGCGCCGCGGCCAGCACGGCGGCGGCCAGGGGGGCGCCCCAGACGAAGGGCAGCACCAGCAGGGCGAGGGCGGCCAGGCCGGCGGCTCCGCCGAGCAGCAGCACGCGGTCGAGGCAGAGGGCGCGCAGCACTTCCAGGATCGACGCGGTGGCGGGGCGGCGGCGCAGGGCGTCGAGCTGCAGCACGACGTCGGCCGAGAGTCCGAAGCCCTCGGCGATCTCGTAGAGGCGGCGCAGGTGGGCGGCGCGGCGCTTGACACGGCCCTCGTGGCCGTACTGGCGCCACAGGCTGATCAGGCGCCAGGAGAGGAAGGCGTAGTGGTAGAAGATGCGCAGGCTGCGGCCGAAGCCCTGGTTGAGACTCCAGCCGACGAAGCGCCGGATGCCCCAGTCGGTCTTGCCGTGCGGATCCATGTGCGGGTTGAGGTTGATGAAGTAGCGGACACTGGCGGCCGAGAGGTTGAGCTCGAGCTCCTCGTCGGAGTGGCCGGTGCGGGGGTCGAGGAAGGAATCCCAGGAGGAGCTGGCGTCGTACTGGTGGCCGTGCTCGACGTAGACCAGGCCCTGCTCGCAGTAGAACCAGGGGTAGAAGGTAATGCCCTGGTAGACGCGCTCGCGGGCGGCGGGGTCGACCAGCTCGGCGAGGCGGGCGCGGAACTGCTCCTGGACTTGCGGCCAGTGGAATTCGACGTCGTGGTTGCCGATCACGACGACCAGCTCGTTGTCGGCTTCGACAAAGCGGGCGAGGCGCTCGAAGACGCCGGGATGGCGCTCCAGGATCCGCTCCAGCTTGCGGTCGACGGCGCGCGGGCCGGTGCCGATGCCGAAGCGGCGCTCGTCGCGGCGGCCGAGGTCGGGGTCGTCGCACCAGTCCTCGGGGACCAGGTGGACGTGCATGAAGTCGACCATGTCGCCGTTGATGACCAGGCGCCAGGGGCGGTCGCCGCGACGGTGGGTGGCGTAGTGCTCGAGGAAGGCGCCGAGCTTGCGCTCGAGGGTCACCAGGCGGCGCAGGAAGGCGATGTTGCGCACCGGCTTGAGGTCTTCGCCGAGGTGTAGGTCGCTGATCACCAGGAGGTTGGCGGGGCGCGGGCCGGGGGGGGCGGCGGAGGCGCGGCGGATGCGGCGCCGCAGGCGGTGGGCGGCGCGGCGCACGAGCACGCTGATGCGGCGAGCGGTCGGGTTGGAGGCGGACCTGGGCATGGGGATCGAGCCGGCGGCGGGTGGTCGGCTGCGCGGAGGCTGTCTGAAAGCTAACATTGGGCGGACGAGGGCCGAATGCCAACCGGACATTTGAGAGAATCGGCCGGCGCGCAGGAATGCTCCGCCCGATGAGAGGGTCAAGATGAGCCGAACGAAAAGGCACGAGGGGTTGCGGAAGGTCGGGCCGCTGCTGGCGCTGCTCTGTTTGGTGGGGTGCGAATCCGGATCGACGGGGGCGCGGGCGCCCGGCGGGGCGGCGCGGGCCGGGGGGGACACGGAGGGGGCGGCGGGCGGCGAGTGCCGGCGCCGGGCCGAGCCGGTGGCGGTGACGCTGAGGACGGACGACGGGGTGGCGCTGGCGGCCGACTACTATCCGGGCGGGCGGCGCGGGGGGCCGGGAGTGGTGCTGCTGCACATGATCCCGCCGCACTGGACCCACAAGTCGTATCCGAGCGACTTCATCTTCGCGCTGGTGGAGGGCGGTTTCAGCGTGGTCAACGTCAACCGGCGCGGGGCACCGGGGTCGGAGGGGGTGGCCGAGGAGGCCTACCGGGGGGATTCGGGCTGGCTCGACGCCAAGGCCGGGCGAGATTGGCTGGTGGCGGCGGGCTGCGCGGTTCCGAGCGAGGCGGTGGCGATGATCGGTGCCTCCAACGGCACCACGACGGTGCTCGACTACGCACTGCGGGCGGCGCGCACCGGGGGGATCGATCCGCCGGCGGCGATGGTGCTGCTGAGCGGAGGCCGCTACACCGAGGCCCAGCAATCGCTCGAGGAGGCGCTTGGGGTGCTGGGCGGGGTGCCGGCGCTGGTGGCCTACCCGGCGGCGGAGCGGGAGTGGAACGAGCGGGCGCGGGGGCTGGCGCGCGGGGCCGGGGGGGACTGGCGCTTCGTGGAGCTCGACCCCGGGGACCATGGGACCAAGCTCTTCGCGAGCGATCCGGAGATCGCGGGGCGGATCGTGGGGTTTCTAGGGGGGGTTGTGGGCACCGCTACCAGATCACCCGCACCCCATAGTTCCCGAGCGCCGGATCGGCGCTGATCAGCGGGATGGCTTCGACGATCGCTTGCGCGATCAGCAGGCGGTCGAAGGGGTCGCGATGGTGGATGGGGAGCGATTCCAGGGCGAGGGCGTGGGCGTCGGTCAGCGGCAGCGGGGTCAGCCCCAGCTGTTCGATGTGCCTTTCGAGGAAGTCGGGCAACGGCTTGGGCAGATGGAGCTTGCCGATGGAGGACTTGATCGCCAGCTCGGCGGTCGAGACGGGGCTCCACAGTAGGGTGGTGCCGAGATCCTCGAGGGTGGCGCGAGCGTCCGGCGCCAAGCGTTGCGACGCCGCGGCCGCCCACAGCATCACGTGGGTGTCGAGCAGGGCTCTCATGGGGAGCGCGGATCGAGCGGAGATCGGTACCAGGCGGCCAATTCGTCGTCGCCGAGCGGGGCGAAGAGATCGCCGACCTCGTAGGCCCCATCGTCGTAGCCGAGGCGCCTGCGCGCGGGCTTGCCGGCGTCGGGCACCAAGCGCGCGATCGGGTTTCCGCGGCGGGCGATGACGATCTCGGCGCCCGCCTCGACCTGCGCCAGCAGGCGGCTGAGCTGGGTCTTGGCCTGGTAGACGTTGACGATGAGCATGGGGACAAGTTAGCCGACGGAGTGGATCTGGTCAAGTACTGTAATGACTAGACCATCTCGAAGGGCCAGGGAAAGCCCCGGGGGGCCGGGTTCGGCGGCGACGGGCCCGCGCCTCCGGCCGGCTACCCCAGCGTGCGCTCGAGCAGGGCCTCGAACTCCTCCACCCGTTCGGGCTCCTCGAGGGCCTCGGCGATGTCGGCTACCAGGCGGCGGAGACGGTCGACGTTCATCTCGGCACCGTGAACCGCGAGCAGTCGCTCCACGTCGCCCCGATCTTGCGGCCGCCAGGCGACCGCCTTGTAGACGACGAGGTCTTCGGGCCGCACCATCGGCACCGTAGCTCCCGCCAGCGACACCTCGAGCGCCGCGGCGATCGCCTCTTCCTCGAAGGGGAGCCATGCGAGACTGAGGTCCACCTCGATGCCCGATGGACCGTGCCGCAGCAGGAGTACGTTGCTCCGCCCGGCGAACTCGATCGAGCGCTCGATTCGGGGAACGATGCCGTGCTTCCCGAACACCCGCAGCAGCACGGCCAGGTCTGTGCCGGTGCCGGCGACGGCGAGGTCGATGTCGCGCGTGACGCGTGGCACACCGTGGGCGATGGCGGCCATGCCTCCAATCACCATCCCGGGTCGGCCGGAGTCGCGCAACGCCGCGGCCACCGCGGCCAGCGCCGCCTCGGGCCCGGGCCGCGGACCCTCGGTGCGGGGACTCACCTGCGCCACCGCTCCCGCAGTCGGCGCCAGCTCTCTCCTGCCGCGGCGTCCTCGCGCAGTCGCACCGCATCGCGCGGGGCAGCGAACAGGGCGGGGCGCAGGGCACGGAGCGCGAGCGCCTCCTCGAGCTGCGCCGCGGGATTCGATCGCGCGCCACGCAGCGATCGCAGGCTCTCTCTCGCGGCCAGCTCCTGACCGGCGACGAACCGGGCCAGTGCTCGCGGATCGATGGTCATGGGGTCATCTTACCCCATATTCCGCCACCTGATTCGTGACCGAGCCCTGCGGATCTTGCCACTACTCCCCCTTCCGCACCACCACGATGCGCCGCGCCACCAGATCGCGGCGCTCCTCGCGCGTGCCGTCGGGCCATACGATGATGAGCCGGTCGACGCGCTCGACTCCCGGGCCCAGGCCGAAGTGCAGGCGCGGGTCGTCCTGGCCGAGGAAGGTGGTGGGGCAGCGGGCCTCCGCGACCTGGCGGCGGCCGCCGGCTTCGACGATGACGCGGGCGCCGAACGCGTCGCGATTCCGGCGTCCGACCAGGTCGAGGGTGATCCAGCCGGGGTTGCCGGGGGAATCGTTGCGCAGCAGCACCGGGGTGTCGTGCAGGGTGGTGATGAAGAGGTCCTGGTCGCCGTCGTTGTCGTAGTCGCCGGCGACCGAGCAACGGCCGGTGCGAGAGGTGGTGAAGTAGGGGCCGGCGCGGGGGGCGGCGTTGGTGAATACACCTTTTCCGGAGTTGAGGGCGAGCAGGTCGGGCTGCGGAAGGGGGCTGGTGAGCCCGCCGGTGACGGTGAAGATGTCGAGGTCGCCGTCGCGGTCGACGTCGAGCAGATTGTGGCTCCAGCCTACGCAGTCGCGCGTCAGCTCGATCATGCCGCTTTCGCCGGCGCGGTCGCGGTAGCGGCCCGGGGCGACACGGGTGAAGATCGATGCGGCCTGGTCGTCGGAAACGCTGACGTCGAGATGGCCGTCGCCGTCGAGATCGCCGAAGCCGATCGCCATGGCGGCGGAGGCGCGGCCGCCGGCGCCCAGAGCCAGGCCGACGCGCCGCCCCGCCTCGACGAAGCGACCGGCACCGTCGTTGAGGAAGACGAAGCTGGGGGTGGCATCGTTGAGCACGTAGAGATCGGGATCGGTGTCGGAGTCGAGATCGGCGGCGGTGACGCTCATGGCGCGGCCGGCGAAGGCGCCGATGCCGGAGGGCCCGGTCACATCTTCGAAGCTGCCGTCGCCGCGATTGCGATAGAGGCGGTCGCGCTGGGCCGGCCAGGCCAGGGGACCCGGATAGGCGCCGGCGCGGAACTGAGCCGGGCGCCGGGGATCGAACTCGACGTAGTTGGCGACGTAGAGGTCGAGGTCGTGGTCGGCGTCGATGTCGAGGAACACGGCGCCGACGCCGCAGCCGGGGTCGGCGACGCCGGCGGTGCTGCTGATGTCGCGCAGGACGCCCTCGCCGGTGTTCTCGAAGAGGCGGTTGGGGCCGTCGTCGACCAGGTAGAGGTCGCGGTCGCCGTCGCCGTCGATGTCGGCCGCCGCCCAGGCCACGCCGCTGCCCCGGGGCGGCAGACCCCAGCGCGCGGTGGCGTCTTCGAAGCGGCCCTGGCCCAGGCTGCGGAAGGCGCGCAGGCCGCCGTGACGGGAGGGATCGGCGCCGGGATCGGGGGAGCGGGGGCCGGCGGCAAAGAGCAGGTCGAGCCAGCCGTCGCCGTCCAGGTCGACGAAGGCGGCGCCGCCGCCGTTGCTGTCGACGATGTTGGTGAGACCGGCCGGCGGCAGGCGGTGGTGGGCGACGATGCCGGCGGCGGCGGTGACGTCGGTGAAGAGAATCTCGGGCTCGGGCGGAACGACCTCGCAACCGATCGCGAGCGGCAGCAGTGCGGCCAGCAGTGCGGCGCGGCGCGGTGGGCCGACCGGGGATGGGGTGTCGGAGTCCATGGCGAAGCCATGATAGCTGGATCGGGAGCTCCCGGATGGCCGACCGAGAGGATGTGTTCCGGTCGAATCGCATCGTCCGATTGGGTCTAGAAGAGCGGTTATCCTTGCTGCGAAGCGAACGATCGACGGGCCCGCCGCCCGCCGGTCCCCCCCCGAACCCATGGGAGGCCCCATCGATGCCCGGGGTAGCATCTTGACCCTCTTGCGAGCGCTGATTCTCACCCTGGCGGCCGCTCTCGGCGCGGCCGGCGCACCGGCCGGCGGCGACCGGATCACGCCCGAGCTGCGCGCGCGGATGGCGCGAGGCGGCGACGCGCCGATCCCGATCTCGATCCGCATGGCCGAGCAGTTCGACGCCTCCGCCTTCCTCGAGACCTGGCGCGAGCGTCCCAAGCAGGAGCGGCGCCGAGCGCTGATCGAAGAGGCGTCGGCCTTCGCGGCGGCCCACCAGGAGGAGCTTCGAGAGCAGCTCGAGCGGGCAAGGCGGGCCGGCGACGCCGAGCGGGTGCGCCACCTGTGGATCGTCAACCTGGTGACGGCGCGGCTGCGCAGCCGCTGGATCGAGGAGATCGCGGCGCTGCCGGGCGTCGAGCGGGTGGGCTTCGACCCCCGCCCCAGCGCGGAGGCGATCGAGGACGCGGCGCCGCCTCCCGGACCGGCATCGGGACCGGGGCCGGGCCCCTTGGCGGAGGATGACGTCGGCTGGGGCGTGCGCCTGATCGGCGGGCCGCGGGTCTGGGATCTCGGCTTCGAGGGCCAGGGCGTGGTCATCGCCAACATCGACTCAGGAACCGATCACACCCACCCCGACCTGGCCGGGCACATCTGGAACAACCCCCACGAGATCCCCGACAACGGAACCGACGACGAGCTCAACGGCTTCGTCGACGACGTGCTCGGCTGGGACTTCGACCACGACGACGCCACGCCCGAGGATTCGACCGGCCACGGCACCAAGACCGCCGGAGTCGCCTGCGGCGACGGCACGCAAGGTCTGCGCACCGGAGTGGCGCCCAAGGCCGAGCTGATGATCCTGAAAGTGCGGCGCGAGACCGACCACATGGCGGCTCAGCAGTACGCGATCGAGAACGGTGCCGATCTGATCACTTCGAGTGTCTCGTACAAGTGGTACTTCGATCCCCGGCCGGACTACCACAGCTTCCGCGACGCGTCGCAGATGCTGCTGGCGGCGGGGCTGATTCACGCCAACTCGCCCTCCAACGACAGCAACGATGTCGGCGTGCCCTGGAATATCGCCGCGCCGGCCCTCTGCCCGCCTCCCTGGCTGCACCCCGAGCAGTCGTGGAAGGGGGGACTGGGCGCGACGGTGGCCGTCGGCGGCCAGAAGCCGAGCGGCTGGCGCTACAATCCCACGCCCTTCGGACCGGCGACCTGGGAAGACATCACTCTCTATGATCCGCTCTATCCACACGCCCAGGACTCGCTGCACTGGGACTATCCCTTCGGCGGCGACTCGCTGGGGCTGATCAAGGTCGATCTGCTCTGCCCCACCACCTTGATCCCGTCGACGATCGTCGGCGGCGGCTACACCGAGACCTTCTCCGGTACCTCGGCCGCCACTCCGCATTTCGGCGGCGCCCTGGCGCTCTTGCTCTCGGCCGACCCATCGCTGACCCCGGGCCGCCTGCACAAGGCGATCCTGTCGAATACCATCGACCTGGGTCCTCCCGGCCTGGATCACAAGTACGGCGCCGGCCAGGTCGACGTGCACGATGCCGTGCTCGACGTGTTGACCAAACTGTCGCTGGATCGCTACGCCGCCGCTCCGGGCGACACGGTGTACGCGGTGCTGCAGGGTCCCGCCGACGCGCCCTACGAGGTCATGATCAGCGACCATCTCCTCAAGGCTTGGTATCGCGGCACGGTGGTCGAAGTCGGCTACCCCCCCTATCCGCGAACCAACCCCGGCGTGCTCAACGCCGCCGGAAGCGACACTCTCATGCTGGTGGTGCCCGACGACCCGGACTTGTCGAGAAACATGTTCTACGTCCAGAGCATCACCGACGACACGGGTGGGCTGACCGGCCGCAACCTTGCTTCGCTCTACCAACTGCTGATGGTGGAGTAGCGCCGGGCGGGGGCGCGCTCGCCTCGAGCCCAGCGCCCACGGAGCCGCACCATGCATTCGTGCCCGATCTCGATCCTGGCGACGTCGCTGGCCGGTAGTGCCTGGGCCTGGACCCCCGACATCCCGGAGCATCGCCGCGCTGATGTGGTGGGACGTGCGCGATGGCGACGATGCGGTGTTCGTCAAAGCAAAGCGCTAGACTCATCCATGAAGAGCTGGCTCTGGCCGATCGCGGCCCTGGCCCTGGCCCTGCTCGGCGGCTGCGCCCCCCCCGAGGAGTCGGGACGGGTCGTGCTGATCGGGATCGACGGCGCGACGATGCGGGTGATGGCCCCGCTGCTCGAGGCCGGAGAGCTGCCGAATCTGGCGACACTCGCCGAGCAAGGCGTGATCGGGGCGCTGCACCCTTCGCAGCCGCTCTCTTCGCCGCGCATCTGGAACACCATGGCGACCGGCAAGGAGCCCGAGCAGCACGGCATCCTCGGCTTCGCCCTGCAAGAGGGAGCCGGCACGAAACGTCTCTACTACAGCACCGACCGCAAGGTCCATGCCCTCTGGAACATCGTCTCCGACGCCGGACTCTCGGTGGCGGTCGTCAACTTCTGGAACACCTTCCCGCCGGACAAGATCGACGGCGTCATGGTCTCCGATCACGTGCTCGCCGCCGAGGTACAACGCCTGAGCGAGGTGCTCGGCACGGCCCCCGCGCCGGCGGCCGCGACCGTCTACCCCGAGAAATGGGCCGAGCGAGTGCAAACTCTGTTGCGTTCATCCGAGCGTGCGACGGATTTCCCCGACCCCCTGGCCGATCCCTCGACCCTCCCGCCCTGGAACCAGGCCTCCGGCACCCGTCTCACGCGCCGCAGCGGCGAAGACGACGCCCTGGTGCGCATCGCGTGTGCGATCGAAGAGGAACTGCGCCCGAAGCTCCTGATGTTGCTGCTGCCCGGAATCGACCGCGTCTCTCACCATCTCTGGGGGACGATCGAGCCGCCCGAGCTCTACCCCGAACATCTGCGGCCCGAGCCTGAGCAGCGCGCCGCCGGCGCGGCGGCGCTGCGCGACTACTACCGCTATACCGACGCTCTGATCGGCACCCTGCTGGCCCGCTACTCGCCCGACGATCTGGTCATGGTGGTGTCGGACCACGGCTTCGAGGCGGGAACACCGATGCCGCGCCTGACCGGCACCCACGACTCCGCGCGGGCGGCAGCGGGCGTGCTCTTGGCGCGCGGGCGCGGCATCGAGCGGCGCGGCGCGGCGCAGCGGATCGACGCCGCCGACGTCACCCCCACCATCCTCAGCTGGCTGGGGCTGCCGGTGGCCGCCGACATGAGCGGCGCCTGCGCCCTCTTCCTGGACGCCGCCCCCACACCACCGATCGGCAGCTACGAGGGCGCGCCGATCGAGCGCGTGCCGGCGGCGAGCTCGGGAGCCGAGGAGCGGGTGCTGGAACGACTGAGAAGTCTGGGATACCTGGACTGACCACCCGCGCGATGGGTGGCGGCTTATGGGATAAGCTGGGCCCTCATCTCGGAACTGGTCCGCCACCGCTCCACCCGCCCATGCAAGAGAATCCACCGCGCAAGCCGCTCCTCTCGATCTGGATCGCCCACCTGGCGGCCGGATTCGCCGCGGCCACCCTGCTCACCCTCGCGCAGACCGCGTACGCGCTGCGAGCGGTCGCGACGGGAGTGGTGCGGGTCAGCTGGGTGCTATACGAGACCGGACCGGGCAGCGCCTTGTGGCGAACCGGCTTGCTCGATCGACTCGCGCCCTACGCCGATCCCGAGCACTCCCTGCTGACCCCGGCGAGCGGCTACGGCGGCGCGCTGCTCCATCTCAGCCTCGGCACGGCGCTGGTGGTGGCGCTGGCGGCCTCCTTCCCCGGCGCGCTGATCGAGCGGGCGCTTCAAAGACCCTGGGAGCGACTGGTTGGGCGGCGCGGCGGCGCTCTTCGATCGGCACTGCCGCGGCTGCTGCCGATCGCCACCTGGGCCGGCGTGCTGGCGGCGGCGTGCGTGCTCGGCGAGGGGCGGCGGGCCTGGTCCGCGCACTTCCTCGTCGGTGCGTCGGCGGCGGCGGTCGCCGTCGCGACCCTGGCGGCGGCCGATCGAGCCCGGCGTCTGGTCACGACGAGCGCGCTGCTCGGCGCTCCGCTGCTCGCCGCGGCCTGCGCGCTGGTCGAGATCCGCGCGCTCGGTGGCCGCCAGGCAGGCACCGAGTGGAGCCCCTCGGCGCCCGGCACCATCCCCCCCCCGGCCCGGGTCATCCTGATCGGCATCGACACGCTGCGCGCCGACCACCTCTCCTGCTACGGCTACCGGCGACCGACCTCTCCCGCCATCGACGCCGTGGCCGAGTCCGAGGGCGTGCGCTTCGACCGGGCCCACGCGGCGGCGCCGTGGACGCTGCCTTCGTCGATCTCGACCATGACCTCCCTCTACCCCTCCCGGCATCAGGTCGAGCACGACAACGCAACCATGGCCCCGGGCATCCCCACGCTCGCCTCGGTGTTTCGCGACAGCGGCTGGCACAGCGCGGCCTTCGTCACCCACATCTACGTCAGTCACCTCTTCGGCTTCGACACCGGCTTCGTGGAGTTCCACGAGCCCTCGGTGCGGATGGATTTCGTGGAGGGCTTCCAGCTGCGCGCCAACCAGCTCACCGATATGGCGCTGCCCTGGCTCGAGCAGCACCGCGAAGAGCGTTTCTTCCTCTACCTACACTATTTCGATCCGCACCTGAACTACGACCCACCCCCCCCCTACGACACCATGTTCACCGATCCGCAGTACCGGGGCGAAGCGATCGGCAACTACGCTTTTTGCGAACCCTTCATCTCCCGCGATTCCGACATGGCCGCGGTCGATCGCGAGCATATCGTCGCTCTCTACGATGGTGAGATCGCCTTCGCCGACCACCACATCGGGCGGCTCTTCGCCGCTCTGCGCGAGCTAGAGATGTGGGACGACACCCTGCTCATGATCCTCGCCGACCACGGCGAAGAGTTCGAGGATCACGGCGCCATCGGCCATTCGCCCAGCATGTTCCAGGAGGTGCTCCGAGTCCCGCTGATCGTCAAGCTGCCCGGCGGTCGTCCGGAGGGTTGGCGGCCGGCGGTCGGCGAGGTGGTGAGCAACATCGACATCGCGCCGACGGTGCTGGACGTCGCCGGCCTGACTCCACCCGCGAGCTTCCAGGGCCGCAGCCTCGTGCCGCTCATGCAGCGCCCCGGAGAGAACGCGACAGTTTTTTCGCGCACCCTGCGCGGCGGAACCGTGGCGGTGGTGGTCCAGGACCAGCAGAAGCTGATCCACACCGCCGAGGAGGGCAGCGCGTCGTCGGACCTGGTTTTCGATCTCCAACACGATCCCAGCGAGCGCAGCTCGCTCACCACGCGCCGCCCCGAGCGGACCGAGAACTTGCGCAACACACTTTTCGAGCAGGCACGACGCGGCCGCGCACTCGGCCCGCCGACCACGGGGCGCACTGGGGCCGTGGAGCTTACCCCCGAGCAGATCGAGCACCTGGAGTCGCTGGGCTACGTGGACTAGCGGTGTTCGGGGGGCCGCTGCGGCCTCCTCGGTCCCGGCAAAGCCGGGCCCTGCGGTGTCCTCCGCGGTCGGCGGCAGCCTCCTCGGCGCGGGACGCGCCTGCGGGGTCTGCCGCCGAAAGAGAGTATGCTGGCACCAATCTCGGGTGCGGCTCGCCCCATCGCACGAGGAAATAGGCCGCTCCTTCCAATCCCCACGGAGTCCCACCATGGGGTCCTTGGATCCTGCCGGTCATCGCCACAGCCCGGTCTCCTCGATGCGCGCGATCAGGCTGGGCGCAGCGTGTCCCTTCGGCAGGCGTGCGTGACGGCCTGATCGCGGCCGGGCTACGGTCGG
>CAZBBK010000028.1:0-66593 GCA_964490075.1 uncultured Gemmatimonadota bacterium
TAGGGTAGGATGTAGGTCCAAGATGCGCGTCATCAGCCGGGGGGACCGGTGGACGAGGCGTGATCGATCGCGAAAATGTGTTGCGGCCACGGGCGGCGCCGCGCACCTCGTGGCACGGCCGTCCGCGATGCTCTCTGGAGAAGCCGATGGCACTCGACGATTCCCAATTCACCCCTTCGTCGGAGCCGCGCGTGCCACGCGCCGGATGTCGGCCCACGGGTCGTTCGCGGGATTTGTTGCGCGAGCACGCCGGCCGCTGGTTGGATGAATGGTCGGCGCTGGAGCAGCTGGGCGCGGAGCTCGAGGCGCTCGAGGCGCGGGCGCGGGAGCGGATGAAGGAGGCGATGCAGCGGGCGTCGGAGGCGGGGGCGGTCGAAGAGGACCGGCTGGCCGCATCGCCGCTCGCCGCCCGGCACGGGGCGCGCATGAGTGAGCTGCGCGCGGGGGTGGCGCGGCGCGACGTGCTGCTGGCGCGGCGCGATCTGGGCGAGGTGTCGCGGGCGCGCAAAGGTCTGGAGCGCAGCAAGCGCGACGTGCTGCTGAGAGTGCGGCAGCTCGAAGGGTTGCTGGGCGAGTCGATCGAGCTCGCTCCCGGCGGCGCGGTGGTGCAGCAGCTGGGGTAGTACGGCGGCCGCGCGAGCGGTTGCACGGAAGCCTGAGCAGGACATGCGCCTTGTGTGTACTTCGCACATCGCCTCCGCGGCTTTGTGCCGCGCCCATGGCGATGCCGACGTGATGGGCGTAACCACTTTCACTCCAACCCGAAAGCGCCCTTGTCCGTGCAATTCCGAGGT
Organism: uncultured Gemmatimonadota bacterium; assembly: GCA_964490075.1. Lineage (GTDB taxonomy): Bacteria > CAZBBK01. The sequence goes on from CAZBBK010000028.1 coordinate 795, forward strand.
CCCGAGCCCTCGCTGCGTCTGGCCGCCGGCGAGGATCTCCAGCGCCAGGCTCTGGCCCAGGCCGCGCGTGGCTGCGTGGAGCGCGCCGGCCGCACCGCCGCCGACTTCGAGCTGCTGGAGGCACAGCTCCACGACTCGGCCGTGGTCGGTGTGGCGGCGGTGGCGGAGCTGCTGGCGCGGATCGTGCGCGACGCCGGCACCCTGGCGACCGCGCTGCACCGGCGAATCATCGACGCGACGCAGATCGAGCCCTTCGTGCGTGTGCTCGATCCCTGGGTGATGGCCGCGTCGGCGGCGCGGGCGATGCAGGAGCGTCCGCCGCGGACTCCGGTGGCGGGTTGGGCGGCGCGTTCGTTGCGCGGTCCGGCCTACGGACCGGAGCCGCTCGGGGAGCACGTCGATCGTTGGCTGCGCGACACGGCGCTGGCGCACGCGGTCCAGGGCGGCGTCGACTGGTTGGAGCGGGCGCTGGTCGACACGCTGCGCGGGCGTCCCGGGGCGCGTGAGCTGACGGTCCGCCTGACGGCGGGAGCCGGCCCGCTCTCGCCCCTGCTGGCGCGCTCGCTGGGCGGCGCCTGCGGGCGGCCGCTGCGCATCGGCCTGTTCTCCGACGCGGTCCCGGATCCCGACGTGATCATCGGTTTCGGTGATCTCGACGAGGTGGCCGACGTCGACGCCTTGGCGATGCTCGACGCGGTGCACGCGGCGCTGCGCCCGGGCGGGACCTTCGCCCACGTCGGGCTGCCCGAGGCCGGCGCCATGGCCGGCTTCGCGGAGCTCTTCCTGGACTGGCCCCGCGGCGGACGCCCCGCCGGCGACACCGGGGCCTTGCTGGCGGCCAGCGCCTTCGGAACCGGCGGGCGGATCGCCGGTGAAGACGGGGCGCCGATTCCGCGCTTGCTCGCCCGCCGCCGGGATTGAAGAAGCCGGGGAGCGGGCGCTGCCACGAGAGTGGGAGGGACGCCGGTTCCGAAGGCGCTGTCGCGGGAGTGGCCGAGCCGAGAGGCGAGATCGGCGTATGATGCCGGGTCGGAATCGTTGCGCGGACCCTTATGAACAACCCCAAAGACGGCGCTCGCCTGCTGCCCGAGGTGCGCGACCTCGACGAGTACCGCCGGGTGTTTCACGATTCCCGCATCTGGGGACCGGCGCTGGGGGCGATCGCCGAGCGTCATCGCTTGGCGAAGCTGCCGCGGCGGCGGGTGCAGGAGGGCACCCATATCGTGGCGCTGCTGGGCGACCGCTTCGCGATCAAGCTCTTCACGCCGCTCTTCCCGCGCGACGCCGCCGTGGAGCTGGCGGCGATGGAGACCCTGGGAGGGAGATTGCCGGTGCCGACGCCGGCGCTGGTGGCGAGGGGGGAGCTGGACGGGTGGGAATACGTGGTGATGACGCAGATCCACGGGCGGGCGGTCGGCGATCTCTGGCCCGATCTTGCGCCGCCCGACCGGTGCCGGATCGCGGGCGGGATCGGGCGCCTGATCGCGGCCCAGCACGCCCTGCCGCCCACCGATGCTCCGGTGCTGCAGCGCGACTGGGGGGACTTCGTCGCGGCGCAAAGCGCGTCGGCGGCGCAGCGCCAGCGGGAGAGCGGCTTGCCCGAGGAGTTGGCGGCGGGGATTCCGGGCTGCCTGGAGGCGGTGGCCGGGCTCGACCGGCCGGGCGAGCCGCCGGTGCTGCTGCACGCCGACCTCACCCACGAGCATGTGTTGCTGGAAATGCGTGGGGGGGAGTGGGAGATCAGCGGCTACCTGGATTTCGGCGACGCCTTCGTCGGGCCGCGGGAGTACGAGCTGCCGGCGCCGGGGCTGTTGATCGTACGCGGCGAGGCGGGGCCGCTGGCGGCCTTGGTGAGTGGGGCGGGGATTCGGGAAGAGGCCCTCGGACCGGGGCTGCGACGTCGGCTGATGGCCTACACCCTGCTCCATCGCTACGCCGACCTGGAGTGGATCCGGCACTGGATTCCCGGGGCGGAGCGGGCGCGGGATCTGGATGCTCTGGCGGAGTGTTTCTGGCCCTTGGCATGAGCCGCCGCCGGGCGAGCGAAGTTGAGCCGCGCGTGCGCTTCGGCTACCGTCCCCGGCGAGATTCCACCGCCGAACCCGACCCCATTGGAGCTGCGAATGCCGACACTCTTCATTCCCCGGGAGCGCGAGGCGGGCGAAACCCGCGTCGCCGCGACTCCCGAAACCGTGCGCCGCTATGTCAAGAAGGGGATCGCGGTGCGTGTCGAGGCCGGGGCGGGAGCCGGTGCGCACCTGCCCGACGAGCTCTTCGCCGAGGCGGGGGCCGAGATCGTCGGCGACGCGGCGGCTGGCTACGCGGGCGCTGACATGGTCCTGAAGGTCGGCGCGCCGGATCCCGACGAGACCGCATCGATCGCCGAGGGGACGCTGCTGGCGGCGCACCTGTGGCCCCTGAACGACGGCGCCGCGACCCGCCGCCTGGCGGAGCGCAAGGTGACCGGCTTCTCGATGGACCGGCTGCCGCGCATCACCCGGGCGCAGAAGATGGATTCCTTGAGCTCTCAGAGCAACATCGCCGGCTACAAGGCGGTGCTGCTGGGAGCCGATGCGCTGCCGCGTCTCTTCCCGCTCTTGATGACCGCGGCCGGCACCATCACACCGGCCAAGGTGGTGATCATGGGGGCCGGAGTGGCCGGCCTGCAGGCGATCGCCACCGCCAAGCGCCTGGGCGCGGTGGTGGAGGTGAGCGACATCCGGCCGGCGGTGAAAGAGCAGGTGGAGAGCCTGGGCGGGCGTTTCATCGAGGTCGAGACCGACGAGTCGCTCGAGGACGAAGGGGGCTACGCCAAGGAGGCCTCGGCGGAGTTCCTGGCGCGCCAGCAGGCGGTGATTCGAGAGCACGTGGTGGCCGCCGACGTGGTCATCACCACCGCTTTGGTGCCGGGCAAGAGGGCGCCGGTGCTGATCACCGACGACATGGTTCGCGAGATGCGCCCGGGATCGGTGATCGTCGACCTGGCGGTCGAGCAGGGCGGCAACTGCGAGGGAAGTGTCGCCGGCGAGGTGGTCGAAGCGCACGGCGTGACCCTGATCGGCCATCGCAACCTGCCGGCCATGGTGCCCTATCATTCGAGCGACGTCTACGCACGCAACATGCTGGCGGTGGTGGAGCATTTCTGCCCCGAAGGCGACATCGTGCTCGACTTCGACGACGAGATTACCGGCGGCGCCGTGGTGACCCACGCCGGCGAGCTGCGCATCGAGCTGCCGCCCGCGACCGAGGAGACCTGACCCGTGCTTTCTCCCCTGATGATCGGCTTCTACGTGTTCGTTCTGGCCATCTTCGTTGGCTTCGAGCTGATCACCAAAGTGCCGCCTACGCTGCACACGCCCTTGATGTCCGGTGCCAACGCGATTTCCGGAATCACCATCGTCGGCGCGCTGGAATGCGCGCGTGTCGTAGGCGACCCCACGGTGGCCAACTACATCGGCTTCTTCGCGGTGGTGATGGCGATGATCAACGTGGTGGGCGGATTCCTGGTCACCGACCGCATGCTCAAGATGTTCGGAAAGAAAGGCTAGGCCGTGGAAACTCTGATCCATGTCGCCTATCTGGTGGCGTCGGTACTCTTCATCCTCGGGCTGAAGCAGCTCGCCAACGTCAGAAAATCACGCCAGGGCAACACTCTGGCCGCGGCCGCCATGGCCCTGGCGATCATTGCCGCGCTGGTCGATCTGGGCACCGTCGACTACACCTTTATCCTCGCGGGGATCGTGGTCGGCTCGGCGATCGGCGCGGTGGCGGCGCTCAAGGTCGAGATGACCGCCATGCCGCAGATGGTGGCGATCTTCAACGGCATGGGGGGCGGTGGCTCGTTGCTGGTGGGGATCTCCTATTTCTGGGGACGAGCCGGAGACGGATCCGGGCCGCTGGCTGGCGTGTTCGGCAGCGATGTCGGCGTGACCCTGGTGCTTTCGGTCCTGGTCGGCGGGGTGACGCTATCTGGATCGCTGATCGCATTCGCCAAGCTGCAGGATCTGATGACCGGGCGCCCGGTGCAGTTCCCCGGGCAGAAAGTGTTCAATGCGCTGGCGTTGGCCGCCTCGCTGGCGATCGGCGGCTGGTTGCTCTTCGTCGGCGGTGGCGCCGGCGTTGGTCAGACGGCTCTGGTGGTGACCGCGGTGGTGGCGCTGGTGCTCGGCGTGACGCTGGTGCTGCCGATCGGCGGCGCCGACATGCCGGTGGTGATCTCGCTGCTCAACTCCTACTCCGGTGTCGCGGCGTCGATGACCGGCTTTGTGCTGCAGAACAACCTGTTGATCATCAGCGGTGCTTTCGTCGGTGCGGCCGGGCTGATCTTGACGCAGATCATGTGCAAGGCGATGAACCGCTCGCTGGCCAACGTGCTCTTCGGTGGAGTGGGGGCCGAGATCGCCGGCGGCGGCGGTGAGTACACCAATGTGAAAGAGGCCGGCGCGGAAGAGGCGGCGATGATCCTGGAGTCGGTCTCGTCGGTGATCGTGGTGCCGGGCTACGGGCTGGCGGTGGCCCAGGCGCAGCACGTGATCCGTGAGATGGCCGAGCTGCTGGAGGCCAACGGGGCAACGGTGCGCTACGGCATCCACCCGGTGGCGGGGCGCATGCCGGGACACATGAACGTGCTCCTGGCCGAGGCCAACGTGCCCTATGAGTCGCTCTTCGAGATGGACCAGATCAACGGCGACTTCAAGAACACCGAAGCGGTGATGGTGGTGGGCGCCAACGACGTGGTCAATCCGGGCGCGTTGCACGACGAGTCGAGCCCGATCTACGGCATGCCGATCCTGACGGTGCATGAGGCGCAAACGGTTTTCGTGCTGAAACGCAGCCTCGCGGCCGGCTTCGCCGGGATCAAGAACGAGCTCTTCGAGGCACCGAATACGCTGATGGTCTACGGCGACGCCAAGAAGACGATCACCAAGGTGGTGGAGGAGCTGAAGGCGTCATAGTGCGGAGAGCTACGATGGCGCGCGGCCGGCGGCATTGGATCGGCGGCGTGCTGGTGGCGTTCGCGCTGCTGCAGGCCTGGAGCTGGCGGCCCGGGGCGGCCTGGAGGCTGGTGGGTCGGCTCGGGATGGATCGCTCCCAGGTGGCTCGTGCCCGCTGGTCCTGGGACGCCGGGCCGACGGTGGCGCTGTCTGGAATCTCCGTGGCGTCGGATGGATGGGCGCTGCGGGCCGGGGCGGCGCGCGTAGGGGTGGCGTTCGGGCCGCTGGTGCTGGGACGGATGCGGCCCTCCGAGGTGCAGATCGACTCCCCGCGGCTGACGGTCGACCTGAGAGCGCCGGAGCGCGCGGCGCCCGATGCCCGGATCGGGGCGGGCGCCCTGCCACTGGCGATCGCCGAGGCCGAGCTCGAAGCGAGATGGGGCGCCTTCGCCTACGGTTTGCCGGGGCACTGGCGCGGGACCGGGCGGTGGTCCGCGGAGGGTCTCGTGCTGGCCGAGCTGAGCGCGGAGCGGGGGACGGTGGAGGAGCTCGACCTGGCCCCGGGGGAGTGGGCGCTGCGTGGGCTGCGGGTCTCGGGGGGGGATTCCGATTGGCGCGCCGAGGGGCGCCTCGGGAGTGAGGTCGGCCGGATCGAGGCCGCGGGCAGCGCGGCGGATATCCCCTGGTCCGCGCGGGCGGTGTTGGCCCTGCGGCCGGCCGGATGGTTGGTCGATAGCCTGGTGGTAGAGCCCGGGGATGTGCGCTGGGAGGTGTGGCGGAGCGGCGGCGGTGGGGGCGCGGAGCGCTACGCGGCGCGCCTGAGAGCGACCAGCCAGGCGCAGCTCGCGACGCAGCTGGCGTGGCTCCCACGAGTCCTGGAGCGCAGTCCGGCGGCACTGGTGGCGCATCTGGATGCGGAGCCCTGCAGCCTCGCCGAGGGTGAGACCTGGGGGCCGGTGTCGGTCGACTGCCGAGCAGACGGCGGCGGCGCTTCGCGCGGCGTGCTGGCGGGGCCGGGGCTCGAGCTCGACTGGCGATTGCCGGCGGGTGGGGACGGGAGCGCGACCGCGGTGCTCGACGGCGTTCCGCTCTCGGGCGTCGGACCCTTGACCGGCGTGGCTTCGGGGATTCTGCGCGCCTCGACCGAGAGCTCCGGCGGATGGAAGGTGGAAGGCGAGCTCGAGCTGAGCGCGGGCGACCTGGCAGCGACCCCCCTGGGCGTCGCGCTGCGGCGCGCGCTGCCGGGACTGGGAGCGGGCGGGCCCGCCTTCGAGCGGATCGCCGGACACCTGAGCATCCGCGACAGGGGCGCGGGCGCGGCGCCGGCCTGGCGGGTGAGCTCGCTGGCCTTCGAGGGAGCGGACTGCCACTTCCGCGGGGCGGTGTCCTGCGCCGACTCGCTCGAGGGGCGGCTCGAGGGCGGCTTCTTCGGTGCACCGGCACGCGCGCTGGCCGACGTGGCCGGCCTGGGACCGGTGTTGCTCGATTCGGGCGGCGAGCTGCGCGGTACCATCCGGCTCGGCGGGAGCTGGCGGGCGCCGACGGTGGCCTGGAAGGGCTCGGCGCGAGCCGATTCGGTGCTGCAAGCCTGGACGCAGGATCGAACCCGAGCCTTGCAGCGTTCACTGGAAGCCGCCCTCGGGCTCGGCGAGGGCGGGCTCGATGATCCGCTCGAGCAACCGACTCTGGAGCGGGTGACGGAGCTGCTCGGTCAGATGCGCAGTGCGCGGAGGCGGTAGTACGTCCCGAATCAGAATCGCCGCTCCAGGAGCACGGTCAGCCGCCCTCCCGCTCCGCGAAGCGCACCGCCCAGCCGACGACCTCCCGGGTGGGATCGAGGACCAGCCGCAGCACCTCGCCCTGCTGCTCCATGGCCAGCTCGGCGCCTCGGGCGCCGAGGTCGGAGGGCACGAAGCCGGCCGGCAGATGGATCGCGATCCCTTCGCGATAGCCCGGCACCGCCTTCTGCTTCGCGGCGAGCACCCGGCGGGTTTTGTCCCAGCGCAACGAGAGCAGCTCGGCGCCGCCCATCGTGACGTGCCGGTCCGAGCCCAGGTAGCAGGGACGCGGAGGGTCGGGCAGGGGGCGCAGCGCCACCAGCTTGCAGTCCCTGGGCTCGACCTCTGTCTCGATCCGTCCGCTCACCACCCCGAGCAGCTCGCCGCTCCAGAATTCGTAAGCGAGATGGGGATCGCTCGGATCGAGCCCGAGGTCGGCCAGATCGCGGCTCACGACGCGCGCCGCCTCCTCGATCGGCTCGCGCTCTACCAAGTCGCGGTTGCGCCCCCAGTTGAAGAGCCCGACCACGTTCCACCCGCCCCATCCTCGCTCCAGGCGCATATTCCAGACTTCGGGCAGGTCGCGCTCGAAGAGGTCGACCGGCCGGGACAGCTCGGGATCGACCACCGGCAACACTTTGTGGATCACGTCGACCTGCTCCGGGGTCATCTCGAGCACCTTGTCGCCGAGCTTCACGATCCCTCCCATCAGGCCGATCGCGCTGGTCCAGGTGCGCGACTCGGTGGCGGTGGCCGGCTCGCGGAAGAAGATCACGTCGGGGTGGTTGATCCACAAATTGCGGTGCATCCAGTAACGCCGGGCGGACACCCGGTAGGTGGCGGTCACCGACTGCTCGCCGAGCCGGTTGGCTCCGTCGATGCGCCATCTTGGTGTGTTGTCGAGAGTGAGGCGGGCGCCGTCGGCAAGGTCGCTGATCAACAGCCCGGGTGCCACCTCGAGAAGAAAGGTGTTGTCACCACAGCCCTCGCGCGCCGCCACGCTCAGGCTGCGATATGCCTCCTCGCGGGTGACATTTGGATCGTAGTGCCCATCACCGAAGAGCGTCCAGTAGCCGAAGTCCAGCTTGATCCACTTGTAACCCCACTGCTGGGCCAACTTGTGTAGCAGGCTACGGGTCCAGTCCTGGACCTCGGGGTTCGATCCATCGAGGATGCCCCACTCTTCGGGGATCGCCAGTCGCCCCAGCGCGCTCTTGCGCAGGAACCACTCCGGGTGTTCCCGGTAGAGACCGGATTCGAGATCGGCCACGTGGGGGGCGATCCAGAGCCCCGGGATCATGTCGCGGGCGCGAATCTCCTCCGCCAGCCAGGCCATACCGTGCGGGAAATCGTCGTTGGCCTCCCAGTCCCCTTCGGTAATCTCCCATCCGTCGTCGACCTGGAAGTAGTCCATGCCCCAGTCGCGGAAGTTCTCGGCCATGAAATCGAGCGAGGCCAGCATCAGCTCCTCGTTGATGTTGGTGCCGTAGCCTCCTTCGCCCGAGCCGCCCCCCCAGGAGTTCCAGCCGGTCGGCACCGGCGCGGGCCATTGCGGCCGGCCCTGGGTGAGGGCGCGGCGCCGCGCGTATTCCTCCAGGCCTTCGTGCGCCGAGTCGCTGATCGGATCGAGGCAGAGCCAGCCCGACTCGATCGTCTCGCCGGCTCGCACCCGCTTGGCGGGATTGAAGGGGACCTTGGCGGAGAAGAGCGAGAAGCCGCGGCGTCCCGTGGGGCGGTCGATCGGCGGCGCCGGCGGGTTGGCCATTGTGCGCAGCGCGGGTACGCCGTAGCGGTTGGTCAGAAAGCCCGCCACCAGGGTGGCGTCACTTTCGAGATCGTGGAAGGCCAGCACCCAGTTGGCCCAGGTCGGCGTGGTGCCTGCCACGACCCGGGTCAGGTAGTCGGCGAAGCGCAGCGTGCCGTGCTCGAGCAGGCGCTGAGAGCCGGGCTTCTCGCCCACGTAGAGCGCGCCCTGCCGAAGCTGTTCGGCGCGTGCCGGCCAAATATCCCAGACCCGGAAGGGAAGAAGGGGTCCGGCGCTCGCCGCCGCCCGCACGCGTACGAACTCAGCGCCCTCGTTCAGACGCCAGGTCAGATCGAGATCGGGCACCCCGGGCAGGCCGGTGTAGTGGGTGACGAGCTGGGCTCCGGCGCCGAACTGATCGGTGAAGTCGGAGCGCTCGAAGCGCACCACCGGATAGGCCGAGCTGCTCGTCGTGACCGGCAGGGGCCCGTGGCTCCAGCGCAAGGCCGCGTGCGCCGCGGCCACGATCACCTCGCCCCTGTCTTCGCGAAACAGCGACCAGGTCCCGGTCAGTGGGCTGGCCTGGATTCGCAGCACTCCGTTGGAGAGCTGCTCCGGCGCCGCCAGGGCGGGGGACTGCGAGGACCACAGGATCACCAGAAGCGACAGAGCCGCGCGGCCGATGCGATGGCGAGACATGTGCCCCCCTTTGGGCGTCGTTGGACGACTACTGCGACAAGATCAGCACACTGTAGGGCGCCACCGAGACCAGGCCGTGGTGGTCCATGCCGTCCCAGCTTCCGCCTTGGGCCTCGACCGTGGCACTTCCGTAGTCGTCGAAATCGTCGCTGTAGAGGCTCGAGTCGCTGTTGAAGCGCACCGTCCACGTTCCCGCGCCGGGCAAGCCGATCTTGCGATCGGCACGGGCGACATTGGCGAAGTTGATGGCGACGATGGTGTCGTCGCCGGGGGTGGGTCCGCCGGCATCCCAGCGATGGAAGGCGAGGAACTTGTCGCTGTTGTCTACGTGGTGCACGCTCACGCTCTGACCGCGCAGTCCCCTCGTGTTGTCGTACCAGTTGCGCCGCAACCGGATCAGGTCGCGATAGAGCGCGTGAATTCCGGCGTAGGTCTGGAGCTTCGACCAGTCGATCGGATCGTCGTCGGCGAACCAGCCGTCTTCGAGAATCTCCTGCCCCTCGAAGATCAGCGGCACGCCGGGAGAGGTCATGACCAGCGCTGCGCCGATCGTGGATCGCTTGCGCGAGTACCAGCTCCCGGCGTTGCCCGGCCAGATCTCCTCGGGAACCCGGCTGCGGCCGTTGGCCACTTCGTCGTGGCTCTCGGTGTAGATCACCCGCTCGAAGGCGTCGAGGTTGTATCCGTGGGTGATGGCGTCGCGGACCGCGTACATGTCGCGACCCGGATCGTCGGTACGGATGATGGCATCGCGCACCGGGTGCACGAAGTTCTCGTCCCACTGGCCGTCGAATCCCGCGCCGCCCGCCCCGGTGGTCTTGGTGATCCACTCGTTGTCGCGCATGTCTTCGGCGACCACGAACTTCCAGGGCTGGCTGGCGTCTACCTCGTCGTTGATCCACTGCATCAGGCTCCAGCCGTCCGGAATGTCCTCTCCGAATCCGTCCACTTTGCGGATCCAGGCGGTGCCGTCGAAGCGCAGGCCGTCAACGTGGAAATCCTCGAGCCACATCAAGGCGTCGTCGCGGATGTAGCTGCGCACTTCGGAGCGGCCGTAATCGGGCCGGGTGTCGCCCCAGGGCGTGGACTTGCGATAATCGTTGTAGAAGTAGATGCCGCCGCCGTCTCCCTGGCCCCAGCCGTCGTATCGCCACAGCTCCAGATCGGAGGGACCGAAATGGTTGAAGACCACATCCTGAAACACCGCGAGCCCACGGGCGTGGGCGGCGTCGACGAATTCTTTGTAGCCGGTCGGACCGCCGTAGACGGATTCCACGGCGTAGGGCTGCGCCGGGTTGTAGCCCCACGAGTAGTCCCCGGGGAACTCGCAGATCGGCATCACTTCGACGGCGGTGACGCCGAGATCGGCCAGGTAATCGAGCTTCTCGATACAGTCGTCGAAACCACCGGGACGGCCTCCCGGTGTATCGTTGAAGGTGCCGACGTGCATCTCGTAGATGACCAGCTCGTTCCACGTCGCCATCGAGAAGGAGCCGTCGGTCCAGCCGAAACGTGGATCGAAGATGATCGAGTTGCCGGTCGAGTTGACGACCTCGAGCGAGCGAGCGTCGGTTTTCCAGAAGGTCGATCCGTTCTTCAATACGTACTTGTACTCCTGGCCGGGTATGGCATCGCGGAAGTCGATCGACCAATGCCCGTTACCCTCGGCAACCAGCGGAGTGTTGCTGGAGGACCAGCCGTTGAACTGGCCGGCGACATGGGCCGCCGCAACATTGGGCGCCCAGACCCGGAACGCGGTGCCGCCGAAGTAGGGGATGGCACCGACTCCGGCATGGGAAGAAGGCAGCAGGTAGCGCTTGGCGGCGACACCGTACGAGGCCGCCGTGCGGCCGTGGACGCCGAGGTAGTAGCGGTCGGTGTGGAGCTCGGGCGAGGTCCGGGCATCGACCAGCACCCATTCGATGGGAGTATTCCAGTACGGGCGGAAATCCCATTCGCTCTCGGTGGGAAGCTGGCCGCGGCGCACGTACAGATCGGGGTTGCCGCCGTCGAGAGCCTTGATGGCGAAACCGGCCTTGGCGTTCCAGTCCTTCACATCGATGTAGTAATAGTCCCACTCGCCCAGGCCGACCTGGTCGGCGATCGGCACGGAGTCCTCGAGCGGGGTCGCGGCCATGGCGGCGCTGGTCGCCAAGGGGAGCGCGATCAGCGGCAGAAGGTGAAGCCTAGGTCGTGACAGTGGAGTCCGGGCGCGGGGAACGCGGGGGAAGTGCATGGTTGGATCGCTCTACTGGCTGGGGTGGGTTGAGGCTCTCGACCATCCCCAGCATAGCCCCGTTCCGGTCGCGCTTCAGTCCCGGCTCATGTCGGCCGGCATCGCCTGCAGTCCCAGCAGCCAGAAGACGGCGATGTCGCTGACCGTGGCGTTGTCGCCGTAGGGCGAGTCGAGGGAGGGAGCGGTGAAGGCGTTGGCGTCGCCGAAGAGCAGCACGCGGCCGGCGTCGATCTCGTCCAATACGCCGACGACGCCATCGGTGTAGCCGTCCACCGCCCAGGACAAGCCGCCGTCCACCGCGCCGCAGCCCGCGGTGACCACGGTCCGGGCACCGAAGAGGGAGTGGTTGGTGAAGGCGTAGTAATCGGCGGCGTCGACGGCGACCGAGAGCCCCAGCCGCTCGGTCACGGCCCAGAGATTCTGGTTCGGAGCGGTGACGCCGTCGGAGAGGATCTGCAGCGCGCCTCCGGCCTCGACGTAGGAGCCGATCAGCTCCGCTTCCTGTGTCGAGAATGCGCCGTACCAGTTGGCCGGCAGGGCCAGCCAGACCATGTCGTAGCCGGCCAGATCGGACGCGTGGAGCGGATCGCCGTGCGTGACGTCGATGCGGGCGCCGAGCTCCCGGTAGCGATCGAGCAGCGGCCGATAGCGATGCTCCGCGTCGTAGCAGCCGGCGCCGCAGTAGACCCCCTTCGACTCGATCCAGAGCAGCCGCACGTGGCTCAGCAGGCCGCCTGGGTCCGGATCGGGATCCCGGCTGCGGCTCGGCTCGACGATCGGCGCCGATCCATAGGCAGCGCCGGTCAAGTCGACCTGGTCCTCCGGTCCGGCGAGCTGATCGCCGCAGCCCGCGGCGACGCATGCGAAGAGCGCGGGTCGCAGGTTTCGAAGGATCTGGATCGGCTGGCGCACGCTCGGCTCCAGGCAGAGGTCGACACCGAGATGGGACATTCCCTCTTCTTCTTCCCTATCGGAGCAACCTTGGGATGGCTGTTGCGCAAACTCCGGGCCGCGCTGTTCGAAGTGCGGGCAATGGCGGACTGGTTCGCTCATTGCGGCTATGGTTCCCCTCGAATCAAGCGCTAAATGGAGGCTGAACGCCGTGAAAGAGATCGAAACGCTGCGTCCGGACTACGAACGTGCCCTGCGCGAGCTGGTGGAGATTCCGAGCGTGTCGGGCGGCGACCACGCGGCCGACTGCCGGCGCTGTGCCGAGGCGGCGGCGGCGCTGATCCGCTCTCTGGGCGGCGAGGCGCATCTGGTGGAGACCGGTGGACACCCGGCGCTGCACGGCCGCATCCGCTCCGGCTCTCGCGCCCCCAAGGTGGTGATCTACAACCACCTGGACGTGCAGCCGGCGGGCGCCGAAGGTTGGACCAGCGATGACCCCTTTCGCATGGAGATCGAGGCCGGCGGTCGCTACCTGGGACGCGGAGTCACCGACGACAAGGGGCCGGCGCTGGCGGCGCTCTACGGCGCGGTCCTGGCCCGCGAGGCAGGCGTTCCGATCGACGTGGAGCTGCTCTGGGAGCTGGAGGAAGAGATCGGCAGCCCCAGCTTCGGATCTTTCCTCGACTCCCTCCCCAGCGACCTCCGACCCGACGTGATCGCGGTCTCCGATACCATCTGGGTGAGCACCGACCGACCCGCGATGCCCTACGGGTTGCGCGGCATTCTGACCTTCTTCCTGCGCCTGGAGACGGCGCGCGGCGGCGCGACCCATTCCGGGTTGACGGGTGGCCTGGCACGCAATCCGCTCGCCGAGCTGGCGGCGCTCGTCTCCGAATGCGTCGATGCCCGCAGCGGCGAGATCCTGATTCCCGGCGTGCATGACGCGGTGCGTCCGCTCGCCGACGAGGAGCAGGAGGGCTTTTTGGCCTCGGGATGGAGCGCCGAGGATTTCAAGGCCGCCCATCGTCTGAAGTCGCTGCGCAGCGAAGACCCCGCCGACGCGACGGAGCGCATCTGGGCGCGGCCGACCTTCGAGCTGCACGGCCTGACCGGCGGCTACGAGGGCCCCGGCATCCTGACGGCGGTGCCGCCGCGCGCCGAGGCAAAATGCTCGATGCGCCTGGTGCCGGATCAGGAGCCGCTGGAGATCTTCGAGCTCGTGAAGGCGTTCGTGGCAAGCCGCAACCCCGACGTCGAAGTGGTCTTCGACGCCCAGCTCGCCCCCTTTCTCGGGCCGCGCAGCGGGCCCTACGCCGAGGCGGCGGCGGCCGCGATCGAGGGCGCCTTCGGCCGCCGTCCGGCCTTCACCCGCGAGGGCGGCTCGATCGGGGCGGTGGTGCTGATGCAACGCAAGTTCGACGCGCCGATCGTGCTCATGGGGCTCTCGCTTCCCGAGCACAACTACCATGGCGACGACGAAAACTTCTCCTGGTCGCAGGCCTCGCGCGGGATGATGATGTTCCACGACTTCCTGGCGCGAGTGAGGAGCATCGAGCGCTAGAGCAGGGCCAAGCGAAGTGGGAATAGAGAAGAGGGGACACAAATGAAGGAGCCTGAGGCACGCGAGCGCGCGCTCGGTGTGCCATCGCCATGGGGCTGGTGGGCGCCTCTGTCGGCGCCGCCTGGGGGGCGCTCGAGGCGCTGTTGATGACCCCACTGGTAGCCTACTCGAGCCAATTTCCGAGCGGTTCGCTCGGCGCCTTCGTCGCCTTCGCCTCGATCGGGATCAATGCGCTCTTGGCGGCGCTGGTGGTCGGAGGCGGCGCTTCGCTCTCGGTGGCGCGGCGCGGCGCGCGCGGCGGCTCGGGGGCGGCGTGGATCGCCTCGCTCTACGTCCTGATCACCGGCGAGATGGTGGTCCACACGCAACTCTTCCGCGCGGTGCCGATCGGCAACCCGCGGGTGGTGGTGGTCAGCGCCGCCTTGCTGCCGGTCGCGGCCGCGGTCTGGCTCCTGGTGCGGCGCCGGATGCGCGGGGTGGGTCCGTGTTGGGAGCGGAAGGGCGCCGCGCTCGGATTGCTCGCGGCGGGGGTCACGGTGCTGGTGCTGGGGCTGCGGCTGAAAGGCGGCGGTGGAAGCGCCGGGCTTCCGGCGCAGCGCAGCGACGACGCGCCGACGCTGCTGCTGATCACCCTCGACACGCTGCGTTCCGACGTGCTCGGTTGCTACGGGGCGCCGGCCCCCTCGCCCTCGCCGCGCATCGACCGCCTGGCGGCGGACGGCGTCCGATTCGCCAACGCTTTCGCCCAGGTGCCGATCACGCTGCCCTCCCACACCTCGATGATGAGCGGCCGCTACCCCTTCCGCCACGGCGTACGACGCAACGGCGCTCCGATCGGCGCGGCAACGGCGCGTCTGCTCGCGCAGCGGCTCATCGAGGAAGGCTGGGCGACCGGTGCCTTCACCGCGGCCTTTCCCCTGGCGCGCCGTTTCGGGCTCGACCGGGGCTTCGACCACTACCTCGATCCGGCCACGAGCCTCGGTCCCCACCCAACCACGGTGAAGCCTCATGTCGGCTGGTTGGCCCTCGCCGCGCGGCGTTTCGGCAAGATGAGCGCGCTTTCCGAGCTCCCGGCCGACGTGCCGGTCACCCGGGCGCTGCAGTGGATGGAGCGCAATCCCGGCCACCCGCTCTTCGTCTGGGTGCATCTCTACGATCCCCACATGCCGCTGACGCCGCCCTCGGAGTTCCGGGGCCGCCACCAGGCGACGGCCGAAGAGCGTGCGCGGGTGGCGCGCCACGTGGCCGCCGGCACCCTGCTGGACACCCACGGGCGGCCGGTCGCGCGGCTCGATCCGGGGCTCTATCGCGACGAGGTGGCCTTCGCGGACGCCCAGGTGGGGCGCCTGCTGGACGGGCTGGAGGCGCTTGGAAGGCTCGACTCGGCGTGGGTGCTGCTCACGGCCGACCACGGGGAAGCGCTGGCGGAGCACGGTTACTACGGCCATGCGGCCCAGGTGATCGAGTGCTGCATGGCGGTGCCGCTGGTGGTGCGGCGGCCCGGCGCAGTGGGCGCTGGACGGGCTCGCGAAGATCTGGCCGAGCTGGTCGACGTGGCGCCGACCCTGCTCGCGGCGGCGGGATTGCCGCCGGCGGCGCTGGATGCGGCCGAGATGGACGGGCGCGACCTCTTCGCCGCCGGCCTGGAGCAGCGCTGGGTCTACTCGGAGAGCCTGGAGGCACGGGATCCGGCCCGACACCGCTTCGCGCTGCGCACGGCGCGCTGGACCTACTGGCGGGACGCGGCGGGTCGAGCCGAAGGGTTCTTCGACCGCTCCGCCGACCCGCGGGAGATGGCGAGCCTGATCGGCGCGGACCTCGACGAGACCGCGGCGCACGCGCTGGCCGAGGCCCGCGAGCGCCTGGCGGCATTGCGCGCTCTGGACCGGGGGGACGGAGCGGAGGTGGAGATCGACGCGGAAACCCGACGCCGGCTGCACGCGCTCGGTTACATGTAGGCGCGATCCTTGACGCTTGGTCGCCTGGGATCCAGCGGCTACGATGCGCGCCATCATGAGAGCCTTCCCGCGATGAGTCGATCGGCGATCCGCGCCACGGGTCTGCGCAAGAGCTTCGACTCCAAGGAGGTGCTGAGCGGCATCGATCTCGAGGTCGAGGCCGGCACCATCTTCGGCACCATCGGTCCCAACGGCGCCGGCAAGACCACCACCGTCAAGATCCTGACCGGGCAGCTCGCCTCGTTCGAAGGCGAGGCGCGGGTGGCCGATCTCGACCCGCGCGACGATTCCTGTGCCGTGAAGGCGATGATCGGCTACGTGCCGGAGCATGGCGCGCTCTACGGCGCGCTCACGATTGCCCAGCTCTTGCTCTTCGTCGGTCGCCTGCACCGCCTCGACGACCCCACCATCCGCGCCCGGGCCGGCGAGCTGCTGGAGGTGTTCGGGCTCGGCGCCGAGCTCGGCACGCGCATCTCGACGCTGTCCAAGGGGATGCGTCAGAAGCTCCTGATCACCGCCGCGCTGCTGCACGATCCCAAGCTGATCTTCCTGGACGAACCGCTCTCCGGGCTCGACGTGCACGCGTCGCTGCTCGTGAAAGAGCTGCTGCGGCAGCTCGCCGATACCGGGCGCACCATCTTCTACTGCTCGCACATGATGGACGTGGTGGAGCAGGTCTGCGATTCCGTGGCGATCATCGACGGCGGAGAGATCGTGGCACGTGGCACTCCGGCGGAGATCGCGAGCACCGCCGGAGGAGGCTCGCTGGAGCAGGTATTCGCGCGCCTCACCCACGCTCCCTCCCAGGAGCAGGGCGTCGAGCGCATCGTGCGCTCCCTATCCATCACCGAGGATCGAGGCGATGCCGGCGGCGGCTGATCCCTGGTCGGCTCCCGAGGATCGATCGGCGCTGATTCGGCCTTTGCTACGGCTGATCGCGGCACTCGCGGTGCCCTTGCGTTGGCTCGGGATCGATCCCGGGCTCTTCGCGGAGATCGTGCGCGTCAACGCGATTGTGATCCTGCGCGCCGCGCCGCTCGGCCTGGGCGGGCTGCCGCAAGGGGGCCTGGTGCTCTTCCTGACGCTCGGCTTCTTCTGGCTGCTCGGGCTGACGACCGGCATCGCCGCCTTGCTGGGCCTCGAGCCCGGCGCCTGGATCGCCCTCGCTTCGGGCATGCAGCTCGGGCTCCTGGCCATGGTGATGCTGATGCAGTACGCCGCCATCCTGGCCGATCCGATCGACATCGCCGTCATCGTTTCGCGGCCGGTGCCGGGCCGCGAGCTCTTCGCCGCTCGTCTGCTCCACGTCCTGCTCCTGACCGCCGCCCTCTCGGCGGCCTTCACCTGCGGATCGGCGTTCTTGGCGAGCTTCGCCTATCCGGCGTGGGCGATGCTGACCATCTACCCCTTGCTGACCATGCTCTGCGCCCTGCTGACGCTGGGCGGGATCGCCCTCGGCTTCGCCGCAGCGGTGTGGATATTCGGGCCGCGGTCCTTTCAGCGCGCGACACTGCTTTTTCAGGTGCTGGTGGTCGCGCTGCTGGGGGCCGCCTACCAGCTGACGCCGGTCGTCTCCGCCGAGCGCCTGGCCGACCTCTTCGAGCACCATCCCCGGCTCGCCTTCGCGTTTCCTCCCCTGAACTATGCCGGCGCCTTCGCCCTCGCGACCGGGCGCGGGACCACCGACAACCTGATCCACACGCTGCTCGCGATCGCCCTGCCCCTGGGGCTCCTGGCGCTGGCCCTGCGCCTGGCGGCGCGGCGTTTCGTCGCCGCCCTCGAAGGCGAGCTTCCGCCCCGCACCGCCCGCACGCGCGGCTGGCCCTCCGGACCGATCGAGCGGCTGGGGGCGGACCTGACGGCATCAAGCGCCGAGCGTGCCGCCTTCGCCCTCACGGCGGCGGTCGCGCGCTCCGAGTCCGACTACCTCCGCAACGTGCTGCCGGCCCTGGTCGGCACCCTCGTCATGTGCGCCGTGCTCAGCTTTCGCATCACCGCGCCCCAGAGCGTCGCCGTGTTCTGCGTGGTGCTGGTCTTCCACCTGGCGCCGATTCTCGACCGGGCGCGCACCAGCGTCGACGCCGAGGCCGCCTGGCTGCTCGACCTGGCCCGCGCCGAGGACCGCGACCGGCTGCTGCGCGGAGCCATCAAGGGACTGCTCTGCGCCGTGCTGGGTCCGGCGACCATCGCGGCCGCCCTCTTCGTCGTGGCGAGAGGCGGGATCGAGGTCGTGCCCCATGCCCTGCTCGGCCTGGAGCTGGTGTGGGCCGCGGCGCTCTTGTTCGCCGCCGCCGCCGCCTCGGCGCAGCCCTTTACCGCGCCCTCGCGATCGGCCGATGCCAGCGCCCGCTCGGTCCTCACCTGGATCGGAGCGCTGCTGGCCGCCGCACTGACCGGCGGGCTGCACTTCGTGCTCTGCCTGCACCCGGCGGCGCTCTGGGGCGGCATCGTGCTCGGACTTCCCTTGCTGCGCCTCGCCTTTCTGTCGTTGGAACGAGCGCGGCGATGAGCGCGCACCCACCCGCCACACCCACGCCGAGGCGCCCCCGACCATGCCGATGATCGTGGCGATGCCAAAGAGCGCCTCGACCTCGCTGCTGAGGACCCTCGGGGATGCCAATCGGCTGCGCGCGCGACAGATTTTTCGCGATCCGCCGCCCCTCTCCGGCAGCCGCCTCGGGCGTCTGCTGCAACGCCCTTTCGGCGCCGATCCGCCGCGCCTGCGCGACCGCTACCCGGCGCTCGGCTTCGAGATGCTCGCCCGCCTCCACTCCGACGTCTGCGCCCCACCAGCCGAGCGCTTTCGGCGTATCTTCCGCCATCTCGACCGCGACCTCTACAAGCAGCATCTTCCCCCCACCGCGCCCAACATCGCCGCCCTCGACTCGCGCCCCATCGTGCTGCTGGCACGCGCCCCCGCCGAGATCGTCGCCGCCTACGCCCGCATCGAGCGCCAGGAGCAGCGCGCCGCCACCCTCTCCTGGCCGCGGCCCGAGCTGACCCGTCTCGAGGCGGAGCTGGCCGCCTTTCGCGACGGCTGGCGCGTGCGCGACAGGGTTCTCGAGATCGCCTTCGCCAACCTGATCGCCGATCCGCTCGAGCAGATCAACCGCATCCAGCGACACCTCGGGTTCGCGCCGCTGGCTAGAGTGACACTGGCGCGCGAGCGCTTTACTGGCGGCGAATAGTACTCGGTCCTCAACCAGGCACAAAAATCCGAAGCCCCCCCTCCCGGTCACCCGCGTCGTCGCTGATCCGGAAGTAACGGTTTTCCAGGTAGTCTTCGGTCAGGTCGCCCCAGTGGCCGCTGTCGGGTCCGCCGTTGCCGGTCGGCAGCATCCACCAGGAGCGAATCCCGGTCGGATCGAGCTCGGCGATGAAGCGCATCGCCGCCTGGTGCCGGCAGCTCAGGTCGGCCGGATCGACGCCGGTCGAGGCCACGTCGACGGTGTAGGCGGCGCCACGCCGGCCGTAGCCGGGCAGTGGCTCCTCGCCCTCCGGCGGCAGATTGTAGTCGCCGCGCAGCGGATGCAACAGAGTGACGCCGTGGGCATCGCCCCAACGCCACTGGTCCTGGTCGGCGCCGCCGAAGATGTCGGCCAAAGTGACGATCGCCGCGTCCATGGCGGCAAGGATCGCCTCTTCCCGAGTCTCGCGTGTGAAAAGTGTCGCCAGATCGTCGAAGAGGCTCTCGCCGGTCGCCGACTCGGCGGGGTGCTCGAGCACGTAGAGCAGGCCCTTGGATGCCAGTCCGGTGTCCATGAAGAGGGGGTAGGTGGGCCCCATGTCGTCGCCCAAAACCGTGTCGCAAAGGTGGCCGAACCAGGACTGGAAGATCGAAGGCTCGACCGCATCGGTGCCGGTCTCGAAGCCCCAGTCCCGCAGTCGGTCGATCGCTTCCTCGCTGGGGCCGGAAACCAGGTCGGGACGGGCGTCGGCGGCGGCGACCAGGTGCGCGGTGAAGCGCTCGGCCATGCTCCAGTGGCCGTCGGCCTGGATGCGCGCCATGTGCAGCGGGCCCAGCGGCCCGGCGGCGGCCAGCGAATCGATCAGGGTGGCGATGCGCTGGGCACGGAAGCCGGGGGCGTAGGAGGTGCCGTGGTAGCTGCCCTCGTTCAGCGGCTTGTTGTCGAAGCAGAGGCCGAGGGGATCGTTGTTGGCGGTGGCGATCCAGCCCCGTGGCGGGTCGCTGAGGAAGGGCTGGTCCTCGGGCGGCAGCGAGCCCTGCCAGTCGAAGAGGCCGCCGCCCGGCAGGATCCACCAGGGCGGCGAGATGCGCGGGAAGCTGCGGCGCGGATAACGCAGCGGCGCGGCGTAGTGGATGCGCCCCTCGACGTCGCCGTAGATGGCGTTGGCGGCGGTCACCTGGCGGCTCGCCTCGGCGGCCAGGAAGTCGTCGAAGCTGGTGGTGGTCAGGGCCTCGAGCATGGCGTTGACCTCGCCGCCGGGACGGTGGCCGGTCCACTTGAAGCTGATCGCGTCGAGGCGCAGCGGACCCCACGCGAGGATCGGACCGTGGTGGGGCACCCAGTAGGTGTCGGGATCGGGGAAGTTGAAAGTGAAGTCGACCAGCTCGCCCTCGAGATTGGCGAGGTAGGTCTCGCGGGTCTTCTGGATCGGCACCAGGGTGCCGGCGTGCTGCACGAAACCGGGGAGGGGCACGATCTCGTGGAAGAGGTCGAGGTTGTCGGCGTTCAGGGCGGTGAAGCCGACCGCGTGGTGATCGTTGTGGCCGAAGAGGATGCCGGGCAGAGGGGCGAAGTTGGCGCCGGTGTAGGTCGCGTCGGGGGTGATCATGCGCACCAGGAAGACTTGGGCGTAGGCCTGGGGGTCGAGGTGGGGGTCGTTGCAGACCAGGGCGTGGCCGGAGGCGCTGAGCTCGGGGCCGACGACCCAGGAGTTGGAGGCGCCGAGGCGAGCGCTCTCGGCGATTCCGGCGGCGTCGAGGGTGGCGCGCAGGGTGGCGGCGAGCTCGTGCAGCCGGTCCGGGTCGAGGTAGCGGTCCCGTTCGGCGAGGGCGGCAAGCGCCGCGCCGTCGGCCGGATCGGCGGGAATGCCGCGGGACGCGCGCCGCGGAGCCGGATCATCGGGGTAGATCGCCGGAGTGTCGGTGGCCGGAGCGACGCGGGTCAGGTCGCGGGCGGTGGCGGGAGGCAGCAGCTCCCGGGGCAGACCGGTGAGGAGCTCGGGCAGGAAGGGCGAGGAGAGGCCGAAGAGCACCAGAGAGCCGGCGAGCGCGGAGTCGTGGATGGTCCAGTCGGCGATGTCGCCGGCGTCGAGCCCGAGCGCGGCGTACTCCGAAGGCAGCTCGACGCGGCCGGCCCGAACCCGGGCCAGGAAGGTGTTGATGCCGCGCGCGAAGGCCTCGTAGAGGGCGATGTTGTCGGGGCTGGCGCCCTGGATGAAGGCGTCGGCGGCGCGGATCAGCTGCAGGCGGCGCAGCAGCAGGTCTGCCGACAGGTTGCCGGGGCCGAAGAGCTCCGCCGTGCGCCCCGAGGCGACGTGGCGCTGGTGGTCGAGCTGGAAGAGGCGCGCGCTGGCGGCGGCGTAGCCCTGGATCGCGAAGGCGTCCTCCAGGCTCTGGGCCTCGATGTGGGCGACGCCGTGGTCGTCCCACCACAAGGCGGCGGAGGCGGCGAGCCCGTCGATCGCCAGCGCGGCCGGCGGAGAATCGGCGGCGGCCTGGGCGAGCGGGGCATGGAGGAGGCCGAAGAGCAGCAGCGCGGCGCGGGAGCGGCGGGGGTGGGAGGGCATGGAGGGGCTCTCGGTGGAGGGATTTTGGATGGATGGGGACGGGGCCCAGGACAGGATAATGTGTCGGCGGCGCGAGGGCCGCGCGGCGCGGCGGGCAGCCGGGGCGAATCTGCTACTGTCCGGAACGCTTTCGCCCCTGATCCACTCCCAATCCGGCCGATCTCGATGGACCTCAGCGTTGTCGTTCCGCTCTTCGACGAAGAAGAGAGCCTGGAGGATCTCTACGCCGAGATCCGCGCGGCGCTGGAGCCGGAGGGGCTGGACTGGGAGCTGATCTTCGTCGACGACGGGTCGACCGACGGCGGCTTCGAGGTGCTGCGCGGGCTGCACGAGGGCGATCCCGGGCGGGTGCGGGTGATCTCGTTTCGCAAGAACAGCGGCAAGGCCCACGCGCTGGCCGAGGGCTTCGCCCACGCCCGCGGCCGCCGCATCGTGACCCTCGACGCCGACCTGCAGGACGTGCCGGCGGAGATCCCCCGCCTGCTGGGGGCGCTCGAGGACGGGCTCGACCTGGTCTCGGGATGGAAGCGAAAACGCCGCGATCCGCTCTCCAAGACGATCCCCTCGCGGCTCTTCAACTTCGTGACGGCCAAGACCACCGGCATCGACATCCACGACTTCAACTGCGGTTTGAAGGCCTACCGGCGCGAGGTGACGGAGGCGATTCCGGTCTACGGAGAGCTGCACCGCTACCTGCCGGTGCTGGCCAACTGGCAGGGCTTCGCGGTGGGCGAGGTCGAGGTGCGCCACCGGCCGCGCACCCGCGGCCGCACCAAGTACGGGCTGAGCCGCTTTCTCAACGGCTTTCTCGATCTGTTGACGGTGATCTTGCTGACCCGCTACGACCACAAGCCCCTGCATCTCTTCGGCGGGATCGGCGCGCTGCTCCTGGCGCTGGGGGGCGGGGCGCTGAGCTACCTGGTCGCCGGCTGGTTCCTGGGCGTCTGGATCGGCGATCGACCCCTGCTGCCGCTGTCGATCCTGGTGACGCTGACCGGGCTGCAGTTCCTGCTCTTCGGGCTCCTGGCGGAGCTGGTCTCGGCGCACCACGCCTCGACGCGGGCGCCGATCCGGCGCACCCTGGGGCTCGAGGCCGCGGCCGAGGCGCGGACCGGAGACGAGGCAGCGGCGCGGCGTGGTTGAGGCGAACGCGCAGCGAGGAGGCGGGGCCGACGTGGGGATCGTCGGGCCGACCTATCCCCTGCGCGGCGGGCAGGCGCTCTTGCTCGGGCACGTGCACGAGGCGCTGGAGCGGCGCGGGCTCGAGACACGCGTGATCACCTTCGCGCGGCTCTATCCGCGGCTGCTCTTCCCGGGCAAGCGCGAGGACAACGCCAGCGCGCGGCCGGTGAAGGCGATCCCCTCCGAAGCGCTGCTCACGCCCACCGACCCCCGGACCTGGCGGCGGGCGCTGCGCGCCCTCGAGGATGGGCCTGGCGGGGCCCCGCGGATGCTGCTGATGACCTGGTGGAACCCCTTCTTCGGGCCGATGTTCCGCGCCATCGCCCGCGGCGCGCGGCGGCGCTTCGGGGCGCCGACCCTGATGATCTGCGAGAACGTGGTGTCGCACGAGGGGCGTGTCATCGACGGGCTGCTGACGCGCATCGGCCTGGCCGAGCCGGCGGAGTTCATCGTGCTTTCGGAGGCGGTGCGCGAGCAATTGCGCCGCTACCGGCCCGACGCGCCGCTGCATCGCTCGCGGCTGCCGGTCTACGACTGCTACGGCGCGCCGCCGGGGCGGGCGGAGGCGCGCGCGCAGCTCGGCATCGCCGAGGACAAGGTGGTGCTCTTCTTCGGCCTGGTGCGGGCCTACAAGGGGCTGGATCTCTTGATCGACGCCTTCGCGCGCGCGGC
Organism: uncultured Gemmatimonadota bacterium; assembly: GCA_964490075.1. Taxonomy (GTDB): domain Bacteria; genus CAZBBK01. Next base: position 24,204 of record CAZBBK010000028.1, read on the forward strand.
GCCGCGGGTGGCCGGGATGCGCCTCCTGGTGGTGGGGGAGTTCTACGAGGGGGAGCGGGAGCGGCGCGAGCAGATCGAAGAGCTCGGGATCGCGCAGAGCACCACGGTGGTCGCCGACTACGTGCCGGATGAGCGGGTGGCCCGCTACTTCGGAGCGGCCGATTGCGTGGTGCTGCCCTACCGCTCGGCGACCCAGAGTGGAATCACGCAAGTCGCTCTGGGGATGGGAGTTCCGATGATCGCTACGGCCGTGGGCGGGCTTCCGGAGGTGGTCCGGCCGGGCGTGAACGGAGTGCTGGTGCCGCCCGACGACGCCCAAGCTCTGGGCGACGCGCTGGTGCGCTTCTTCGAGGAGGAGCAGGGGGTGGGGTTGCGGCGGCGGATGGAGGAGGCGCGGGGGAGTGGGGAGCGGGCGGAAGATGAGATCGCGGGGGTGGTGGCTGGGTTTTTGGGGGCGAGATGAGAAAGACCGGAATGATGCATCCAACGATGATCCGTTGCGGAGCGCTCCTCTTGTGCGTTGCTGCTCTCCTGGGAACGGGGTGCGAAGCAGATTCTCCGCAGAGCCGGTCGCCATCGGCCGGAGCCACCGATCCGCCGCAGCTCGGTTCCTCCGCAGCGCAGGTCTCCGACTCGACCGAGTTGATCGTCCTCGGCCTCGACGGCGCGACCTTTCACGTCATCGACGAGCTGATCGCCGCCGGCCGCCTCCCGAACTTCGAGCGACTGATCGCCACCGGTGCGCGTGCCGTGCTCAATTCGGAGCGCCCGCTGCGCTCGCCACCGATCTGGACCACCATTGCGACCGGGAGGACCCGCGAGGACCACGGCATCGAGTCGTTCTTCGTGGAGACCGACGATGGCAGGAAGATCCCGGTTACCAGCCGCATGCGCAAGAGCCGGACTTTCTGGGAGATCTTGGCGGAGAAAGGTGTGTCCACCGGCATCGTCGGATGGTGGCCGAGTTGGCCCGCAGATTCGCTCGCCAACGGCTTCATCGTGGCCGATCGCGCCTGGCCCATCCAATTCAGTCCAAACGCGGTCCCCTACGGAGCCCGGAGAGACTCCCAAGGGCAGCTGGCCGAGTGGGACATGGCGGGGCGCACCTGGCCGCCGGATCTGTTCGAGGAGTTCCGGCCTTTCATCCTCACCGAGGAGTCGGTCGTCAACCCCCGCTACACCAAGGCGATCTTCGGAGTAGACGCCAAGCCGTCCAAGGAGATGTGGAACGCATACTGGGCGTTCGCCAAAGACCACACATTTTTCCGTGCAGGAGTGCATTTCCTGAACGCGCGCTCTCCGCGTGTCTTCGTGTTTTACCTGGAGGGGCCGGACGTGATGTCGCACTACTACTGGCATTACCGAGACTCCGAGGGCTTCGAGATCGACCAGGCAAAGCGCGAGCTTTTCGGAGAGGTCGTGAATCGGTACTATGTCTACTGCGACGGTGTGATTGCTGCTCTGCAGGAGGCTGCCGGAAAGGGAGCCTCGATTGTCGTCGTTTCCGATCACGGGTTCACGACCTTCCCCGATCTCAAGGAGCGCTGGGAGCGAGGCGAGACGATCGAGCACGGCGGCGGCCAGGGTGGCTATCCTTTCTGGCACGATGTAGGCGGGATTTTCTTGGCTGCAGGGCCCGGTTTCGCTGCCGGGGAAGAGTTGCCGGACGCATCCATCTACGATGTTGCGCCCACGATTCTCTATCGCATGGACACCGCCACCGGAGCCGACATGCCCGGGAAGATCCTGGCCAGCGCCTTCTCTGAGTCGTTTCGCGTCGCTCACCACCCCAGAACAGTTCCGACCTGGGAGCGCAAGGGACTGAGACCTGAGGCACCCGCACTTGCGCCCAGTGCCGTGGATGACGCGATTCTGGAGAAGCTCAAGTCGCTTGGCTATGTGAATTGACCGCAGCCATGGATGAGTACACCAAGACCACCAAGAGCTGGCTCGAGGACGAGTTTCAGGCGTATGGGGACGCTTGCTACAACGATTACTTCGATCTGAAGCGCTTCGATCGCAGCCAAGCCGAGCACTACTTCTACAACCTCGTTCAGATGAGCCACCTGCGGCGTTTTCGCTTTCGTTCCTTCGTCGATCTCGGAGGCGCGGAAGGAAGCTACGCATTCCATGTGCGCAAGGCGTGCGCGTCGTTCACCGCCAACCTGGACTTGTCCTGGACCGCGGTTCGCAAAGGAATGAGGCTCTTCGGCCGCCCGGGGTGCGTGGCGGACGTTCATGCGTTGCCGCTGCGTGACGGGTCCTTCGAGATGGCGTTCTCGTCGAACTCCCTGGAGCATGTTTCTCGGCCGCAGGAAGCGCTCGCTGAGATGGCCCGGATCGCTGCTCGGAGCGTGGTCGTGATCACTCCGGGACGTTGGACCAAGAGGAGCAAGGATCGCTTCTGTGATCCGTCCCCTGAGACGCGCCATCGACACCTACATTTCTTTTCTCCGGACGACTATCGGCGCATGCTACCAGGGCACGCGCTCGAGCTCAGGGGAGTGGGCTTCGTCCCCCTCTACTACCTGAGCGTGCTGGCCTCGCGGCGCGAGGTGACCGATCGCCAGCGTCGCAAGTACTCCGCTGCTCAGCTCGCCGTCTATCGACTGGTTCGTGGCCTGGGCCTGATCTCGGGCGCCTGGACCATCCGCCTGGCCGCCCGCCTCGATCCCCTACTCTCACGCCTGTTCCGGCGCTGGACGACGCATATCATGGTCATCGCGCGGGCTGCGCCACCAGGCACCCCTTGATGGCTACAGCTGTGGCGTTGCGGTCGATTCGTCGGCCTCGTCAGTGCTCAGGGGACCGAGCCATAGCCTACCGCCGGGGCCGCCATAGGCCCCCATGTCCGACAGCTGGGGGCTGTTGTAGTACCAGTCCGGCCACGGGTGACCGTCCGGGATCTCCGGGTTTCCGGAGTCGATGCAGGGCGAGCTGGTCTTGAGCAGATAGCGAAATCCCTCCCGCTCACCGAATCTTGGATCTCCGCTGATGTTGCCGATGCCGTCCCAGATTCCCTGCACATCCGAATAGCTGATCCGCACCTCTCCGGTCTCGATGTTGATCTGCTGCGGCCGGTTGCTCCACAGGATCGAGTTCTCGACCAAGGTGTTGGACGAGTACAGATTTTGAATGCCGCCGCCGATCTGGGCTTCGTTTTCCACCAGCGTGCAGTTCAGCAGCGCAACTCTGTCGCAGCGAGTGCTGATCAATGCACCGCCTTCGTGCGATGCGTGATTGAGGGCGCAGAGCACGTTCTCGAAATGATGCGATCCACGGATCGCCATCAGTGCTCCACCGCGCTCCGCCCGGTTGGCGATGAAGGTGCAATTGGTGACGATGCCGTTGGAGTTGTACAAGTGCAGCCCGCCAGATTCGTAGTCGGCTTCGTTGGCCTCGAAGTGGCAGCGGTGGATTACTGGCGAGCTGCCCTCCGAGGTCAGGCCGCCGCCGTTGTGGCTGGAGATGTTGCCTACGAACACGCAGTCGACCACGTGCGCGGCCGAATGGTAGAGATAGAGTCCACCGCCCCCCATCGTTGCCGCCATGTTCCTCTCGAAGTGACAGGACTCGAATCTGGGATCACCGAGGGCGACATAGACACCTCCGGCGCGATGGTCCGCCAAATTGCCGACGATGCGGCAATGATGAATGGTCGGTGAGGAGGCCGTCACGTAGATCGCGGCACCGGTGTGGGCATTGCCTCCGGTGAGGGTCAGACCCGCCAGGACGCAATGTTCCGACTCCCTGGACTCGAAGAGGAAATGGCGGTCCCTTTCCGCTGCGTCGATGATCGTGCGCTCCACGATCTCAGGATTGTGCGGATCGACGCTGCGCACGGCGATTTGCTTTCCGTGGAAGTTCATCCCCCACTCGGAATAGGCCCCTGGAGCGATGATCACCTGATCACCGTCTTCGGCGGCGTCGATGGCGTCCTGGATCGACTCGAAGTCCGCCGGAACATGGATCTCGGCCGCTGGTGTCCAGACCGCCAGGGCGAGGGAGCAGATGGCGAGCAGGATCGAGCGAGTGCCCTTCATGGCGCATTCCCTTCGCTGGATGGGTATTTCGCGAACATGCCTCCGTTGGCAGCACGATCAGGGTAACACGGGGGACGGTCCCTTGAGCACGCGGCGCTGCTTCGATAGCGTTAGCGGATGAAAGCCAGCGAAGCACACAGAGTCCGTACCGACTGCCGTCACTACCGCGGGGACCGCCCATGCTTCAAGGACTACCGTTGCACTGAAGCGTGCGACCGCTTCGCGCCGATCGGCACTCGGGTGCTGATCGTGAAGTTGGCCGCCTTGGGCGATGTGCTCCGCACCACTCCCTTGCTGCGGACGCTACGGACGCATCTGGGCGATTGCCAGATCACCTGGGTCACCGAGAGCCAGGCGTTGCCCCTGCTGAAGGGTGCGCGAGATCTCGATCGCGCGATCGCGTTCGAAGATCCGGCCCTGCCCTTCATCGTCGCATCGGAGTCGTTCGACATCGCGATCTGCCTGGACAAGGAGCCGCGGGCCTGTGCGCTGCTGGCCACTGTCCAATCGACCGACAAGCGCGGCTTCGTGCTCGCCTCGAACGGGTCGGTGATGCCGGCCACGGATTCGGCGCAGCACTTTTGGCGGCTGGGGCTGGACGACCGCCTGAAATTCGTCGAAAACGACCGTAGCTACCCGGATCTCATGCATGAAGCGATCGATGTCCCCTATCACGGAGAGGGTTACGTCCTAGAGATCGCCGAACGGGACCGACACGCCGCGCGCGAGCATCTGAAGGGACTGGGTTTGGAGCCGGGGCGAGATGTCCTGGTGGGGTTTCAGACTGGCGCGGGGGGGGTATTCGCGAACAAGGCTTGGACCCTGACCGGGATGGCCGCAGCGATCCGGGCCACGGTCGCGCAGCTGGGAGCCCGGCCGGTGCTGCTCGGCGGGCCGCGCGAAGCCGAGCTCAACGAGGCGGTGGCCGGCACGGCGGGAGTGGAGGTCGTGGATAGCGGCACCGGTCACGATCTGGTGACCTTCTCCGCCATCATTGATGCGATGGACGTGGTGGTCGCCGGGGATACGTTGGCGATGCACCTCGCCATCGCCCGGGGCTGCTTCGTGGTGGCTCTTTTCGGTCCCACCTGCTCCCAGGAGATCGATCTCTTCGGGCGCGGCGAGAAGGTCGTGACAGGCCTCGATTGCTCGCCCTGCTATCGACGAGAGTGCGATCTTTCTCCGTCGTGCATGGACGAGATCTCGGCGCAGAATGTGGTGGCTGCGTTCGCCGGTGAGGTCGATCGAGTGCGTCGCGAGCGCTCCCGCCAGCAGGCGGCACAGGAGCCGGATCCACCCTCGTGAGCAACGCCAGCGCGCCACCCGAACCCGCGGACACGGCCGGGAAACCCTCAGTGTGGCTGATCATCCTGCAATGGAACGGGTTCGCCAACACGCAGGCGTGCCTGCGCTCTCTGGAGGCGGTGGACTACCCGGATCTGCACATCCTGGTCCTCGACAACGGCTCGACGGATGGGTCCGCCGAGGCCGTCGAAGCCGAGTTTCCGGCTGTCACGGTGGTCCGGCTCTACGCCAATCTGTTGGTGGCAACCGGTAGAAACGTCGGACTCGGCCTGGCGATGGAGGGCGGTGCCGATCTGATCGTCTTCCTCGACAACGACACCGAAGTCGCGGCCGATTTCTTGGATGAGCTGCTGGGGGCGATCTCCGCCAACAAAGTCGGGATCGTCGGGCCGAAGATCCTCTACCACGATCGACGGACCCGGATCTGGTCGGCCGGGACCAGCATCGTATGGCCGCTCGGATGGATTCACCACTTGGGGATTCGCAAGGAGGACGACGGCGCTTTCGACACCCTCCGCCAGGTAGATGCCCTGCCGGGATGTTGTCTGGCCGCAAGAAGGGAGGTGGTCGAGGCGATCGGAGGGTTCGACGCGGACTACGTGATCTACACCGAAGATACCGATTGGTGCACGCGGGCCAGGGAGGCCGGGTGGGTCTCGATGCTGGTGCCGAGCGCGCGCGTGTATCACAGGGTCTCGGCGTCGTCCGGCGGTGGGTTGACCCGCTTCAAGGCCTACCATCGCGTGTTCTCCACCTGGAGGTTTTTCCGCAAGCACGGCCGCTGGTGGCATTGGCCTTCGCTGCTTCTCTTCGTCTCAGCCGGGACCCTGGCTTTCACGGTTTTCGAGCTTCGTCGCGGCAATCGCCAAGGCGTGGGGGGACTCTACCGAGCGCTTCTCGACATCGCCTTGGGCAGGAGCCCTCGTGTCAGACCGTAGCGAAGCCCGCCGCGGCAGAGTCTCGGCCCGCGTCGCATCACTGATCGTCGCGAGCGGCAGCATCGCCGTCGCGATATCGGAGCTGACCCGGGAAGGCGCGATCGCGGCGGTCTTCGGCACCAGCCGAGAGCTCGACGCGTTCTTCGGAGTCTGGATCATTCCCGCGGTGGTGATCGGCACCGGCATCTACCTGGGCAAGCTGGCGGTGGTGCCCGCGGTCGCCGCCCGCTTGCACGAGTCCCGCGGCTCGCTGACAGCGGATCTCGCGCAGACCTCTGGCTGGGTCATGGCGGCGGCGGCCGCGCTCGGACTGTTGGTCGCGGCTCTTGCCCCTCTGCTCGTGCCGGTTGCATTGCCCGGACTCGATTCTGTTCACCGTCATCTGGCCGTTCAGGCTCTGCGCGCCCTGGCTCCGCATCTGTCTCTGGGGATCATCTGTGGCTACCTGATGGCTCTGCTGCAAGCGGATCGCCATTTCAAGGCCGCGGCTTTCGCGGCGGTCTTGCCGAATCTCATGGTTGCCGCCGCGGCCATCTGGATGCAGCACCGTGGCGTGCTCGCCCTCGGCTGGGCGTTTTCGCTCGGCAGTCTGCTGCAGGCGATCGCTCTGTGGCTGGCCTTGCGGGGCGCGGGACTCGCCGCCTGGCCGCGTCTGCGTGCCCCGACCGAGTTCAGCAAAGGGCTGCTCGTGCTCGCGGCGGCCCCGGCATTGCTCGTCGTCATCCGGAATCTCGGCCCGGTGGTCGACCGTGCCTGCGCCTCGTTTCTGGATCCGGGGGCTCTGGCCTGCCTGAACTACGCCTACCGGCTGACGGTCGGCGTGCGGGTGCTGATCACGGGCACGGCGTTCACAGTCAGCATCCCCTTCCTCGCTACGCTGCATGCTCGCGGTCGCGAGCGGGAGGCGGACGGCCATGTAGAGCGCAGCGTACGCGCGACTGTTGTCATCCTGGCTCCGATCTGCGCGTATCTCGCCGTTCTCGGTCCGCAAGTCGTGGGTCTTCTTCTCATGCGCGGAGCATTCGGCGTGGCCGGGGCGACCGCGACCGGTCACGTGCTGGCGATCATGGCTCAGACGCTGTTGCCGGATACCATCTTTGCCCTCCTCGCGGCACCGTATTTCGCGCGCCGGGAACCCACGACTCCCCTGCGGGTGGTTCTGTTCATCTGGCCCTTTCATCTGCTCTTGGTGTGGCCCATGACCTGGTGGCTGGGCCTGCTCGGCATCCCTTCCACGGGCGTGATCATCACGGTCGCCACGGCCCTCGTCATGTGGCGCAGAATGCGCCGTTCGCGGCGGGCGCCGCTACTGAGTGCGGCTGGGCGAAGAGACATCCAGGCCGCCCTGATCGGCGCTCTCGCTGTAGGATCTCTGGGCTTCGTTGCGGCAGCTCTGCTGCCCGGGCTCGACGCCCCCTTCGCGGCTCGAGCCGCCGCTTTGAGTGCGTGCAGCCTGGCGCTCGGGGCGGTCTACGTGGTCAGTTTGCTGCTCTTCTCGTCCCGTCGCGGGCCTCGGGGATTGCTGGAGTTGTTGCGTGCGAACACGACGTGAAGATCTGCTGGTCGGAGGTTTGCTGCTGCTGGCGGTGGGCCTGATCTTCTCGTCGGTGCTCGGAAATGCGTCGGTTCCTTTCGGGGGGGAAGATGCGATCACCGGGCGGATCTTCGAGAGACAGCTTTCCGACGCGATCTCCCAAACCCAAACCGTCCCCCTCTGGAACCCCCACATCTTCGGCGGCATGCCGACCGTCGATTCCTTGAGCTACCCGCTCTTCTACCCCCTGCACGCCCTCTACAGCCTCTTTCCCCGGATGCGCGAGATCTTCCACCACATTCCGCTGCACCTGGTGATCGGCGGCATGCTGGCCTACCTGCTGGCGCTCGACCTGGGGTTGGGGCGGCGCAGCGCCGTGCTGCCGGCGTTGGCATTCGCGCTCACCGGCTACCTGGTCACGCTCACCATGAGCGGCCACGGCGGCAAGATCTGGACCTGCGCCTACCTGCCCCTGGTGATCTTCACCCAGCGCCGATTGCTGCGCGAGCCGAGCGTGGCGCACGCCGCGGCGGCGGGGCTGAGCGCCGGCGTGCAGATGCTCGCCGGGCATTACCAGATCGTCTTCTACACCTGGCTGGCGGCCGGGTTGCAGCTGCTCTGGCATCTGAGCGGGGCGGCCCGCGCCACCGATGCTCGGGGCGCGGCGGGGGCGTCGATCGGGCGACGCCTGCTGCTCTGGAGCGTCGTGCCGGTGATCGCGGTGGCGATCGCCGCCGCCCAGTTCGTGCCGGCCGCCAAGTACGCGCCCTGGTCGAACCGCGCCGAGCCTGATCTCGACTACCTGGCCTCGTTTTCGTTCCCGCCGGGCGAGATCGTCACCTTCGCGGCGCCGGCCTTCTACGGCTTCGACCCCGACAGCGGCATGGCGCGCTACTGGGGCTCGCTGGTGATCCGCGGCAGCACCGAGTACATGGGGGTCGCGGTGCTGCTCCTGGCCCTGCTCGGCGTGGGCGCCGCCGGGCCGCGGGTGCTGAGGCGGATCGGTGCCGGCGCGGGCGGCCTGCTGGCGTTCTTGCTCGCGGCCGGTCTGCTGCCACTGCCCGACGCGCTGCGTCCGGCCCTCGGCCTCGACCTGGTCGCGACCTGCCTGATTCTCGCCGCCCTCGTCGTCGCCCACTGGAACTGGTTCGAGCGCGTCCGGGCCCGTGACCCCGGGGGCGGCGATCGGCGCGCCGAGGCCGCCGGGCTCTTTCTGCTGATCGCCGCCTGGGCCGCCTTCCTGATGGTCGGCGATCACCTGCCCAGCTACCGACTCTTCGCGGCGCTGCCGGGCTTCGACCGCTTCCGCGCTCCCCATACCCTGGTGGTGCTGGTCGCCTTCGCGGTCGCCATGCTCGCCGGGCTCGGGCTCGATCGACTGTTGCGCGCTCCCTCGGGTGACGGTGCGGCTCCCAAGAAAGGCAAGGGCCGCCCCTCCGACGCGGCGCTGCAAGAGCTGGTTCGCTCGCCGATCGCCGCGCCGCCGCTGGCGGTGCTCGCGCTGCTGGCTACTCTGCTTCTGGTCGGCCTGGTGCTGCGCCAACCCCTGGCGGGCGCCATCGCCGGCCACCTCTCGGAGGACAGCGCCGCGCGCATCGCCGCGATGGCCGGCGGGCGTGCCTCGGCCGCCGGCAGCACGGCGGTGGTCGGGGTGCTCTTCGGCGGCGCTCTCGGCTCTCTGGCGATCGCCTGCCTGCTCTGGGGGGGCGCGACGGCCTTGGTCGTGGCCACGCTCCGGGGCCGATTGACGCCGCGCGGCTGCGTCATCGCCTTCGGCCTGATCACCTTCGTCGAGCTCGGCGTGGTCGGCCGCGACTACGTGCGCCCGGTGCTCGAGTCGGAGTCCTTCGCCGGGATCGAGGCCAATCCGCTGCTGCGCCACGTGGCGGAGAAAGCGCAGGCCGCGGCGGCCGCCGGCAGCCCCGTCCGCGTCGCCAACCTCGAAGGCAATCGGATCCGCCCCAACGATCCGGTGGTGCACGACCTGCATCTAACAAGCGGCTATCACGGCGCTCCGATGGGGGCCGCCTGGGACGCCCTGCACAGCGATATTCCGGGCTTCGCCGAGAGCTACCTGGCGCTGATGGGCGCCCGCTATCTGCTCTATCCCCAGGCGCTGGAGGTGCCCGGCCGCTATCGACCGGTGGCCAACCTCTCCGCCGAGGGGCGCGCGACGGGCCCCTTCCTGATCGAGAACCTGAGCGCCTTGCCCCGCGCGCGCATGGTGTTCCACGCCGAGGTCGTCGAGGAGGGCGAGCAAGTGCTCAGGCGACTCGCCGCTCCGGGCCACGATCCCCGATCCAAAGCGATCCTCGACCGGCCGCTCGTCCCACCCCTGGCCGGCGAAGGTCAGGGCCAGGCACGCATCACCGAGTATGGCACCGCGCGCGTGGTGGTCGAAACCGAGGCGAGCGCTCGCGGCCTGCTGGTCCTCTCCGACGCCTACTACCCCGGCTGGACCGCCACCGTGGACGGCGTCGGCGAGCCGATCCTGCGCGCCGATCATCACCTGCGCGGAGTCGTGTTGCCGCCCGGCAAGCACCGCGTGGTGTTCGACTTCGACCCGATCGAGAACCGCATCGGCGCCGGGATCAGCCTGCTGACCGCGATCGCGGTGGCGGCGGCGATCGCTTTGGGCCGGCGGCGGAACGCAGGCTCGGCGGGTCCCGTAGCGTAGACTGCACCCTGAACCCGCCGGATGGATGAGCAAATGCGCGCCCTGGTCGTCGTCCCCACCTACAACGAGGCCGAGAACCTCGAGACCTTCGTGAGTCGTGTGCTTGCGGTCGACCCCGGCGTTCCTCTCGATCTGCTCATCGTCGACGACAACTCGCCCGACGGCACCGGCCGCATCGCCGATTCCATCGCCGCCACCGAGCCGCGGGTGCGGGTCCTGCACCGCGCCGCCAAGCTCGGCCTGGGCTCGGCATACCGCGACGGCTTCCGGGTCGCGCTGGAGGGGAGCTGGGGCCTGATTCTGGAGATGGACGCCGACCTGAGCCACGATCCCGGCTACCTGCCGCGCTTCATCGAGGCGGCGCGCGACGCCGACCTGGTGATCGGATCGCGCTACGTGCAAGGGGTCTGTGTCGTCAACTGGCCGATGCCCCGCCTCTTGCTCTCCTACTTCGCCAATATCTACGCCCGCTTCGTGACCGGCATGCCGGTCTTCGACGCCACCGGCGGCTTCAAGTGCTTTCGCAGAGAGGTGCTCGAGTCGATTGATCTCGACCGGGTCGGCTCGGACGGCTACGCCTTCCAGATCGAGATGAACTTCAAGAGCTGGCTCAGCGGCTGGCGGCTGCGCGAGATTCCGATCATCTTCACCGATCGCACCGAGGGCTCCTCCAAGATGAGCAAGACGATCATCCGCGAGGCGATCTGGATGGTCTGGCGGCTGCGCTTCGCCTCGCTCCTGGGACGCACCGGAGAGCGGCGCGCCGCCGCCGATCCCGCGACGGAGGGCTGAGCGCGGTGCTGGTTCCCTTCCTCCTGGCCTTCGGCATCGCGCTGGCGATCTCGCTGACCGGCACGCCGCTGATCCGGCGCGCCGCGCGGCGGCTCGGCGTGGTCGATCATCCCGGCGGTCGGCGGATCCACCTCGGGGCGGTGCCGCGCATGGGGGGCGTCGCGATCTTCGGCGCCTATTTCGCCGGCGAGGCGGCGGCCTGGCTGGCGGTGCGGATGCGCTGGGTCTGGCCGGCGGTCGAGGGGTTGCGCCCGCACATCCTCTACCCGGGCCACGCCAACCTGCGGCGCATTCTGATCGTCAGCGCCGCCGCTCTGCTGCTCGGTCTGGCCGACGATCTGTGGAATCTGCGCGGCACCACCAAGATCGTCGCGCAGGTGGCAATCGCCTGCCTGGCCCTGGCCCTCGGCTTCCGCATCGAGGTGCTCAGCAACCCCCTCGGCGGCGCCCTGGTGCTCGGGATCTGGAGCGCTCCGGTCACCATCGCCTGGATCCTGACCCTGATGAACGCCATGAACCTGGTCGACGGCGTCGACGGCCTGGCGGGCGGCATGGCGCTGATCGCGGCGCTCTCGCTCTTCGCCATCTCGGTGCTGCGCGGCAACCTGGAGATCGCGCTCCTCTTGGCCGGCCTGAGCGGTGCGCTGCTCGGCTTTCTGAAGCTCAACCTGCACCCGGCCAGCGTCTTCATGGGCGACGCCGGCTCGCTCTTCCTGGGAACCGCCCTGGCGCTGATCACCATCGTCGCCAACTTCAAGAGCGCCGCCGCCATCGCTCTGATCATCCCGATGGTGGTGCTGATCGTGCCCCTGGCCGAGATCGTCATCACCACGTTGCGCCGCGCCGCGCGCCGCCGCCCGCTCTTCGAGGCCGACCGCCGTCATTTCCATCACCGGCTGCTCGACCTCGGCCTGTCGACCCCGCAGACGGTCACGGTGCTCTACTCCTTCGCGGCCTGCGGCGGGTTGGTCGCGGTGGCGCTGGTCCATCCCAGCCGACGTCTCACGCTCTTGGTGTTCGCCGCCCTGATCGCCACCTGCACCGCGGTGCTGCGGGTGATCGCCCGCATCACGGCCGACCGGCGCGGCGCGGGCGGTGCCGGTGCCGGTGCCGAAAGGAGGTCCCAGTGACCCGACGCCCCGTGCTGATCATCGGCGCCGGCGTGGCCGGGCGGATGGTGGCCGATCAGATCGCCGCCCACGACGAGCTGGGGCTCGACCCGGTCGGTTTCATCGACGACGATCCCGCGCTGCTCGGCACCCGCCACCGTGGCATCGAGGTGCTCGGCGACCGCGGTCGGGTCGCGGAGCTGGCGCGCCGCCACGCGGTGGAGATCGTGCTGCTCGCCGTCCCCTCGGCGACCGGGGACGTGGTCCGCGACCTGTTGCGCACCTGCCGCGGCGTCGACGCCGGGCTGAGGATCGTGCCCGGGATCCGCGAGATCGTACTCGGCGACGTGCACTGGAGTCAGGTGCGCCGGCTGCGTCCCGAGGACCTGCTGGGCCGCGAGTCGGTGGAGATCGAGCCGGCCGCGGCGCGCGCCCGGTTGGGGGGACGGCGGGTGCTGGTGACCGGTGCCGGCGGCTCGATCGGCTCGGAGCTCTGCCGCTGGGCCTGCCGTTCCGGCGCGGCCTCGGTGACGCTCTTCGGTCACGCCGAGAACGAGCTCTTCGAGCTCGACGAGGAGCTGGCAGCCGACCACGGCGCCGTGCCGCGCGCCATCCACGTGGCCGACATCCGCGACCGCGACCGCACCAGGCGGGTGATCGCAGCCGCGCGCCCGGAGATCGTCTTCCATGCCGCCGCTCACAAACACGTGCCGCTGATGGAGGCGCATCCCGACGAGGCGGTCAAGACCAACGTGCTCGGCACTCGAAACGTGGTCGATGCGGCGATCGAGGCCGGCGTGGAACGGCTGGTGATGCTGTCGACCGACAAGGCGGTGCGGCCGGCCGGCATCATGGGGGCGACCAAGCGGGTCGCCGAGATCTTGCTGCAACTTCGCGCGGCCGAGCTGGGGGATGGGGCCGGCACGTGTCTGGCGATGGTGCGCTTCGGCAACGTGCTCGGCAGCCGCGGCAGCGTGGTGCCGAGATTCCAGCGCCAGATCGAGCGCGGCGGGCCGCTGACGGTCTCGCACCCCGACGCCACGCGCTACTTCATGACGGTCAAGGAGGCCGCGCTCCTGGTCGTGCTCGCCGGGGCGCATGCGCGTGGCGGGGAAGTCTTCGTGCTCGACATGGGCCAGCAGCTCTCGATCCTGGAGCTGGCCGAGGAGATGGTGGCGATGTCGGGGCGCAAGGTGCCGATCGAGATCATCGGCCTGCGCTCCGGCGAGAAGCTGGTGGAGCAGATCTGGACCGGCGAGTTCGCGCCCACGGCGGTGCCGAAGGTGTTCCTGGCGCAGCCGCCCTGCCCCGGGGACCCGCTCTTCGACGCAGCGCTGGCCGAGCTGGAGCGCGGCGCCCGGGACGGTGACGCGGCGGCGATCCGGGGCGCGCTGCGGCGGCTGATCCCGGAGCTTCCGGAGCACGGCGAGGAGGACCCAGGGGAGCGGCACAGCCTTGGATGACGCGCACGCGACGCTTGCGCGCCCGGGCCATGACGCGCTCTCGATCCGCGTCGATCACGACCGGATCCCGGCCGACTGGGACCGGCTGGTGGCGGCCGATCCGGCGGCCGACTACTTCCACACCGTGGCCTGGTGGCGGGTCTGCGTGGGGGCCGCGCGGTGCGGCCGCGTGGTGGCGGTGAGCGCGCGTCATGGAGAGACCCTGGTCGGCGGGATCGCGGCGGTCGAAGAGCGGCTGGGGCCGCTGCGCCGGATCTTCGCACTGCCCCTCGGCACCCACGGCGGACCCTTGATCGCGCGCGGCGCGCCCGGCGGCTGGACGCGTCATCCGGGTGCGCCGGGCCACGCGGCCTGGCACGACGACAGGGGCGACGACTGGATGGATGGCACCCCGTTGGGGGGGCAACTGGCTCGGGCGCTCTTCCAGATTCCGGGCATCGCCGAGATCCACCTGGTCGATGCGTCGGGAGCGGCCGGGGAGGATCTGGCCTATCTGCCGGGGACCGAGTGCCACTTTCCGGTCCGGCGCCTGGTCGACCTGGATTGGGGCGACGCCGGTGAGCTCTGGAAGCGGATGGATGCGCGCTGCCGCAACAAGATCCGCAAGGCGCGCAAGGCCGGCCTGAGGACCGAGCGGGTCTCCGACCCCGAGCGGCGCGGGTCCGAGCTGCGGCGCCTGATCGACGCCACCGAGGAGGCGCGAGGGTTTCGGCCGAATATCCCGGCGGCGGTGGTCGACGCGCTGGCGCGCGCGCCGCGGAGCCGCGGCGGCGAGGGCATCGATCTCTGGCTGGCGCACGCGCCGCGGAGCCGCGGCGGCGAGGGCGGTCCGCCCCTGGCCGCCGCGCTGAACCTGGTGCACGGCGCGCGGGTGCAGAACTTCCTGGCGCTCTCGACCGCCGAAGGGCGTTCCCTGGCGGCTCACAACCTGCTGCACTGGAGCGCCATGGAGCAGGCGGTCGCCGAGAGCCGGAGGCTCTTCGATCTCGGCTGCACCGACGCCCTGCCGGGAGTCGACGCATTCAAGGCCTCGCTCGGCGCAAGCGCGGTGCGGCTGCACGCCTGGCGGCGCCTGCGCCCGCCCTGGCGCTGGCTGCAGCAGGCGCGGGGAAGGCTCTGAGAGCGTGCGCATCCTCTACCTCGGCATCGCCGAAAGCGAACATCTCAGGCGCTGGGTCGGGGCCGCGGCGGCGCGCGGTCACGAGGCGCACCTCGCCAGCTTCGAGCCGGCGCCCGTCGAGGGCGCCACCCTGCACCCGCTGATCCGCCACGCCGGCAAGGCGCGGCGCTACGCCCGCGCCCTGGGCGACATCCGGCGGCTGATCTCGCGCCTCGCACCCGATCTGGTGCATGCACATTTTCTGACCGGCTACGGCTACCTGGCGCCCTGGCTCGGCTTCCATCCCTGGGCGCTGACCCTCTGGGGAACCGACATCCTCCAGAATCCCCAGCGTTCTCGCGCCGATCGATGGCTGTCGCGAGCGGCGCTGCGCTCCGCCGACCTGGTGATCGCCGACTCGCGCGACGCGCTGCGGGCGGCGCAGCGCCTCGGCGCGCGCCCCGATCGCTCCCTGGCGATTCCCTGGGGGGTCGAGGTCGACCGCTTCCGCCCGCCGGCGACCCACGATGAGCGGCGCCAGCTGCTGCGCGCCCTGGAGCTTCCCGACTCGGCCCTGGTGGTGCTCTCGGCGCGCAGCCTCACCGAGCCCTTCTACCGGGTCGAGGACGTGGTTCGGGGGACTCTGCAAGCGATGCAATCCAGCGACGACCTGTTTCTGGTGGTGGCCGGAGGAGGGGAGTTGCTGGAGCCGCTGCGGGCAGCGGTTCGCGACCATCCCGGCGCCGCCCGAATCCGTTGGTTGGGGCAGGTCGAGCGACGGCGAATGGTGTCGCTCATGGCGCTGGCCGACATCTACGTCAGCGTGCCGACCCACGACGCGACCAGCGTCGCGCTGCTCGAGGCGATGGCCTCCGGCTGTGCCCTGGTCGCCTCCGATCTGCCGAGCAACCGCGAGTGGGTGGTTCCGCTCCCGGGCAGCGACGCGACCGGCACGCTGGTGCCGGCGCGCGCGCCCGAGGCGGTCGCCGCGGCGATCACGGCCTACGCCCAGGACCGCTTCACCCGCGAGCGCGTCGCCCGCGCCGCGCGCGCGCGGGTGGTGCGCCACGGGGAGTTCGAGCGCTGTCAGGGGCGCGTGGATCGGGCGTTGCGAGGGGTGGTTCAGTCGCTGTAGACGCCGGTTCGGAAGCCGTCCGAATCGTAGCTGACCCCGAGCTCCGGTCCCACGCTCACGCGCAGATCCCAATCGCCCTCGCCGATCCAGTCCGGCACCCTCAGGGTAGCGTCGAGACGCTTCTGCTCGCCCGGCTGCAGGTCCGCGTGTCGCTGCTGATCGAGCAGAGTGAGGTGGCCGGTATCTCGATCTTGGGCGGTGATGAAGGCCGAGAACGGTCCTGCCGCGTCGGTCCAGTTTCCGACATCGAAGGACAAAGTGTAGCTGATGCCGGGGTCGACCGCCTTCAGAGCCGTATCCTCGTCGATGGTGACTCCGAAGTCATGAGGATCGTCGGGGATGGACCAGGCCACGACCGCGGTGGTGAAGAACTGCGAAGTCCAGGTTTCGTCGCCGTAGACCGCCATCAGCGATCCGTCCTGGAAGGGAAGGAACCCGCAGAATTCTGTTGCGGCGCGGATGGTGTTGTTGATGCGGCGGCGTGGCCCGATCGTGCCGGGGCGGAGCACCTGATAGTGGATGTTGTCGGCGTAGCTGTACTTCTTCGAAGGGCAAAGATAGCCGATCATCATGCCGCTACCGTCGGGCAGCGCCATGAGGGTGAGGTCCCGGATGTCCTGGAATCTGGTGAATCGATCGACCACCAGTGGGTTGCTCCAGGTGAGACCGTCGTCGTCGGAGTAGACATAGTTCAGGGACTTGCTTGGAGCGTAGACCACGTGTAGCGAGCCGTCGGCCACCAGGAGGGAGGCGTCGGAGATCCCTGGCTCGCCGTCGGGGGGGCCGATTCTAGAAGGCGAGGACCAGGTGACTCCGTTGTCCGAAGACTGAGTCAGGTAGGGATTGCCGTCGCTGACGGTGATGAGACGAAGCGTGCCGCCAGCGTCGATCTCCATGTCATCGATCCAGCTGTCGCTATCGGGGATGATCTTCGGGATCGACCCCGGAGCGGACCAGGTCTCTCCTCGGTCGGTGCTGCGCGAGACGTATTGCTGGTTGACGTGTTGGCCGAATCTGTCGGTGTAGATCACCACGAGTGTACCGTCTTGCGGATTGCGCGCCAGCTCGGGGTATTTGGCGCTGGACTCCTCGGTGATGATCCGAATGTCGCTCCAGATCTCGCCGCCATCGTCGGAGCGCGAGCTCACGATTCCTTCATAGGCGCATGCGAACACGCAGCAGAGTGTGTTGGGACCGTTCACGTCCACCGCCAATTGCCCGTCCGCGATGCTCTGGGACCAGTTGAGCCTCCGGAACACCCGTCCGGGCCTCGACCAGGTCGCTCCCTCGTCGTGGGAGCGGCGCACGAAGAGCCCTCCGGCGCCGGCACTGGCGGTATAGGCGATGAAGATGGTGGCGTCCGAAGCGCGGGCGAGATCGTGCAGGTCCTGGACCTGTTCCTCGACCGGCGCAACCACGAGGGGATCTTGGAAGTTCTGGTACTCGGCCGCGGCGAAGGCGGCGCAAGCGACGGTGAGCAAGGCTGAGAGCATGAGGGGACTCCTGGATGTGGGGGCGTCGACGAGATCCGTCGACCGCAAGCGCCATGCCAGGCAGCGGGATCGGGAGTACGCGACCAGAGAAGGGGGAAGCCGTCGGAATCGCTGACGCTCGATGCCGCTTCGCGTCGGAATCTCCTACAACCGGGGGGATGCGTGGCGCCCCCGGGCCGCACCCTGCGAATCCTCCCCAAGGTCGGTCCACCCGCGCCGCATGTCCCTTCGGTTTGAAGTTCTTCCCCACCGTTCCCCACGGAGCTGAAGATCCCGTGCGTACCGCCGAATAGACTGGTTATGAAGAATCTACCTCGCTCTCTTTCCTTTTGTTCACGGCGAGATTAGTCTCTCGCCTAGCAAATCGGCTTCAATGTGGGAGACGGTGCACTTCCGTCCCTGCATCCGCCTCTCCACTCCACCACCCAGGGCTCTCCCGATGGCGCCCGTCTTCGAAGGCTCCAAGACCTCCAAGTTCGACGCGAAGGGCCGCATGGCCTTTCCGGCGAGCTTTCGCAACCGCCTCGACGAAGATCACGGCGGGGCGATCGTGGTCACCATCGCCTCCGAGGGTTGCCTGGTCGTTTACAGCCCCGACGAGTGGAAGGCCAAGCGCGCCGAGCTCGAGGAGATGCTGCGCGCCCAGCCGCGCAATCGGCGGCTGCGCCGCTTCGTGCGCATGCTGGTCGGGGCCAAGGAGACGATCGTGATCGATCGCCAGGGCCGCGCACTGATTCCCGACCACCTGCGGTTGCGCGCCGGGCTCGAGAGCGACGCGATGGTGGTCGGCTGCCTCGACAAGGTCGAGATCTGGGACGGGAAGCTCTACCGCGATCACATGGAGGACGAGGGCCTGGGCACGCTGCAGGAGCTGGAGGACGAGTTCGACACCGCGCCCGCAGCCTCACCGCCCGACTCGGACTGGATCACGGGGATCGAGCCGTGAGTCCGCCGCAGCCTTTGACGCACCATCCGGTGCTCTTGACGCAGTGCGTCGAGCTGCTGGGGCGCGACTCCGGCGGGCGCTTCCTGGACGCCACCCTGGGGCTCGGGGGACACGGCCGCGGGCTGCTGCGGCGGGCCGGCGATGACGCACTGCTGGTCGGTGTCGACCTCGACGCAGGCGCCCTCGCCCGCGCCCGCGAGACGCTGCGCGACGCTCCGGGGCGTTGCTTTCTGCTGCGCTCCTCCTTCGCCTGGATCGACTCCGTGCTGGCCGGCGCGCGGGGCAGCTTCGACGCGGTGCTGCTCGACCTGGGCTACTCGAGCGCTCAGCTCGACGATCCGGCGCGCGGCCTGAGCTACTCGCTCGACGGCCCGCTCGACATGCGTCTCACGCCCTCCATCGGTCCCCCCGCGAGCCACCTGGTCAACTCGCTCGAGGTCGGCGACCTGGCCGACCTGATCCGCAGCTTCGGCGAGGAGCGGCAGGCGCGCAAGATCGCAGGCGCGATCGACGCGGCGAGGCGCCGCACACCGATCTACACCACCGGGGAGCTCGCGGCGGCGATCTCATCGGTGGCACCGACCCGTTTCCGCACCAAGACCCTGGCACGGGTCTTCCAGGCGCTGAGGATTCGGGTCAACCGCGAACTCGAGGCGCTGGAGGAGGCGCTTCCGGCAGCCGTCCGTCTACTGGCACCAGACGGCCGCCTGGGAGTGATCTCATTCCACAGCCTCGAAGATCGAATCGTCAAGCGCTTCATGGTGCTCTCGGCCACCGACTGCATCTGTCCTCCGGCGCTGCCCGAATGCCGTTGCGAGCACCGCGCGACTCTGCGCCTGGTGACGCGGCGCGTGGTTCGTGCATCGCGGGAGGAGATCGAGCGCAACCCACGAAGCCGATCGGCGCGGCTACGAGTGGCGGCCCGCATCCCGGACCGGAGGGCCGCCTGAAAAGGAGAGCAGAAACGACATGACTGAGCGGCCTCGACGGCGTGACCGGGGAGCGATCGTCCGGGGCCGAGAGACAAGGGGAAACGATGAGAATCGATCGCTTGCGCTTCGGCGGCAGGTTGCGGCTCCTGGTTCCGGCCCTGACCACGATCGGATTGATAGCGGCCACCAGCTGCGCCCGCAACCTGAGCATGGTGCGGGCGATCGAGCTCGCCAAGCTGGACGGCGAGCTGGCGGCCCTGGAGAACCGCGAGGAGGAGCTCGGCCTGTCGCTGCGGGCGTTGCAGGCGCCGGAGCGGATCGGGCCTCTGGCGCGCGACATGGGGCTGACCGACCAATGGAACGCGCGACGGGTCTACGCGGTGGCGCCGGCGCCGGCGCGCGGCGACGGCCTGCTGGCGGCGCTGTGGCATACAACTCAAGGGGTCGTCGACGGTCTGATCGGGACCCGCGAGGCGTATGCACTGGATCAACGATAGGAGCTGCGACCGGGTTTCTCAGCGCGGAGGCGTGTAGGAAGCAAGAGCGGATCGGGCCCCGGGAGACCGAGCGATGACAGTCGAGGATCGCGGACGCGTGGCGGCGTGGATCGTGCTCGCCGCCGGGGTGGTCCTGGTGCTGCGCCTGCTGTTGGTGCAGGTCATCGCCGGCGAGGAGCTGCGCCAGGCGGGCCGCGGGCAGCACGAGCGCAGCACGGCGCTCGAGCCGCGTCGGGGATCGATCTACGACCGCGATCTGCGGCCCATGGCGCACACCGTCGCCGACTCGTCGCCGGCGCGCGGGAGCAGCGCGGTGCCGCTCTCCAGTCGCGGCGGCCGGGTCTACGAGGGGCGCCGGGCGGCGGCCCACGTGATCGGCTTCATCGGCAAGGATGGGACCGGGCTAGAGGGGATCGAGCTGGAGCGCGACTCGGCGCTGACCGGGGTCGCGGGGCGCGCTCTCTTGGGGCGCTTCGCCGACCAGCGCACCATCGAGCTGGAGCGCCGTGATCCGGTCGACGGCGGGCACGTGATCACCAGCCTCGACCTGGAGCTGCAGCAGGCCGCCCATCGCGCGCTGCGGAGGGGTGTCACCGAGCAGCGCGCGCAGTCGGGCTCCGCGGTGGTGCTCGATCCGATCTCCGGCGAGCTGTTGGCGCTGGCCAACTTCCCCAGCTACGACCCGGGCGCGCCCGGCCGATCGCGGCTCGACGCGCGGCGCAATCGGGCCATCACCGACGCCCTGGAGCCCGGGTCGGTGTTCAAGATGGTGGCCTTCGCGGCGGCGATCGAAGAGGGCCTGATCGCGGCAGGGAGCGAGATCGACTGCGGCAAGGGTCGCATTCGCATCGGCCGGCACACCATCCGCGACGTGCACCGCTACCGCGCGCTGCCTTTCGAGGAGGTGTTGGTTCAGTCGAGCAACGTCGGCACCATTCGGGTTGCTGAGCGGGTCGGCTCGGAAATGCTCTATCGCTACGCGAAGGATTTCGGGTTCGGAGAGCCGACCGGGGTCGACCTGCCCGGCGAGGCCCGAGGGATTCTGAACGGTCCCGGGAGCGCCACCTGGTCGGGGCTCTCGCGCGCCTGCCTGGCGATCGGCCAGGAGGTCTCGGTGACCACCTTGCAGATGGCCTGCGCGATGGGGGTGTTCGCGGCCGACGGTATCCTGGTCGAGCCGCACCTGGTGCTGCGGATCCTGGGACCGGAGGGCGCGCTGCGGGCGCAGGCGACGCGGCGCCCGATCCGGCGCGTGGTGAGCGCCGCGACGGCAGACCGCATGACGCGGATCTTGACGCGCGCCGTGGAGCAGGGGACGGGAGGGGCTGCGGCGATCGAGGACGTGCCGATCGCCGGCAAGACCGGCACCGCGCAGCGGGCCAATCCGGCGGGCGGCTACGAGGGAGGCGGCTACAACAGCACCTTCGTCGGCTTCCTCGCCGAGCGCACCCCGCCCCTGGTGATCGCGGTGGCGGTGGTCGATCCCCAAGAGGAGTACTTCGGCGGCGAGGTGGCGGCGCCGATCTTCCGCGAGATCGCCGACGTGGTGGTGAGCCGCGACGCGGTGCGCGGGCCCAGGATCGAGTCGGCGTCGGCCCTGGAGCGGATCCGGGTCCCGGCACTGGTCGGACTCAGGGCGCGCGAGGCGCGGGCCGCGCTGGAGCGCCTGGACCTGCGGGCGCGGATCGAAGGCGCCGATCGCTCGGGGCGCGTCGCACAGCAGGATCCGGCGCCGGGAACCGCACTCACGCGCGGGGCGTCGGTGCTGCTCCTGGCGCAGCCGACGACGGCGCAAGAGGGCGCGGAAGATGCCGCGGTGGTGGTGCCGCGGCTGGTCGGCCTGACGATCCGCCAGGCGCACCGGGCGCTGCTCGACGCGGGGCTCGCCATGACGCTGGACGGCCACGGCCACGTGGTGGGTCAGCTGCCGGCGGCGGGGCGTACGGTGGCGCCGCGCTCGGTGTGCGCGCTGCGCGCCCGGCCGCGTCCGGAAGACGCGTCGTGAGCGCCGCCGTCGATCCCCGTCCGCTGTGGCCGCTGCTGGACGCCATTCGCGGTCCCGACGCCAATCTGGTCAGCGAGCCACCGCGCGCCCGGCAGCCGAGCTGGAGCGGAGTGGCGCACGACTCCCGGCGGGTCGCGCCGGGCGACGTGTTCGTGGCGATCAGCGGGGCGCGTCACGAGGGGCTGACACATGCCCGGGAGGCGCTCGCCGCGGGGGCGGTGGCGCTGGTGGCGGAAGAGGATCCCGGCCTCGACGCGCCGCTGATCCGGGTGCGCAGCGCGCGCCGGGCGCTGGGCCGGGCGGCGCGCTTCTGGGCGGGAGCGCCGTCCCGAGCGCTGCGCGTCATCGCCGTCACCGGGACCAACGGCAAGAGCACCGTGGCCTGGATGGTGCGCGACCTGCTGCGGCACATGGGGCTGCGCGTGGGGCTGCTGGGCACTCTGCTCTACGACACCGGCAAGCGCCGCAGGGCCGCACCCCTGACAACACCCGATGCCCTGGAGCTGCAGAGCTTGCTGGCCGAGATGGTGGAGGCCGGCTGTGACGCGGCGGTCCTGGAGGCCTCGTCGCACGGGCTCGATCTGCACCGGCTGGAAGGCTGCGACGTGCACGTCGGGGTCTATACCAACCTGAGTCGCGATCACCTGGACTACCACGGCTCCATGGAGCGCTACCGCGAGGTGAAGCTGCGACTGATCGACCAGGTGCGTCATTCCACCGGTCCCTGGGACCGGGCGGTGGTCTACGATCGCGGCGTCGCCGCCTGGAGAACAATCCCCGAGCGTGCCGATCGGCTGCCCCTGGTGGTCTACGACTCGAGCGCCGGGGAATGCTGCGAAGGGGCCTACTCGGTCTGCGCTCGGGGCGCCGACCTGCGGGGATCGACCTTCGCGCTGCACGGGCCCGATCTGCCGGCGGCCGGGCTCGAGGGCCGTCTGCCGCTTCCGGGCCGCCACAATCTGGCCAATGCGCTGGCCGCCCTGAGCGCCTGCGTCGCCTGCGGACTCGATCCCGCGGCGTTGGTCGCGGGCCTGGCCGAGTTCGGCGGCGTGCCGGGCCGGCTGGAGCCGGTGGCCGGGGGCGCCGGCACGCCGAGGGTGCTGGTCGACTACGCCCACACCCCGGACGCCGTCGCCCGCGTGTTGCGCGAGCTGCGGCCCTTGGTGCCGGGTCGGCTGATCGCGGTATTCGGCTGCGGGGGAGACCGCGACCGCGGCAAGCGGCCGGAGATGGGGCGCGCGGCGACCACCATCGCCGACCTCGCCATTCTCACCAACGACAATCCGCGCAGCGAGGATCCGCGGCGCATTGCAGACGATGTGCTGGCGGGGGTGGAGGGAAGTTGCGAGCTGATCCTGGACCGTCGCGAGGCGATCGCCCGGGCGATCGACGCGGCGAGCCGGGAGGACGTCGTCGTGCTGCTCGGCAAGGGGCACGAGGACTACCAGATCGTGGGCAGCGAGCGGCGCGCCTTCGACGACCGCCAGGTCGCCGCGGCGCTGCTCGAGGCCCGCGCGGGGGAATCGCAATCATGATCGAGATCTTGATCGTTGACGACAGCCCGGAGATCCGCGCCTTCATGGGTGAATGCGTGGAGATGATGGGCATGCGGGCCACCGTGGCGGCGAGCGCCGGCGAGGCCCTGAGGCGGCTGGCGAGCCAGCCGGTCGACCTGGTCATCTCCGACCTGGCGATGCCCGGCATCGACGGCTGGGGACTGATCGACCGCCTGCGCGGCGTGCATCCCGGTGTGCCGGTGGTGCTGATGAGCGGCTGGGATGTCGATCGCCGGCTGGCCCGCGCGCGCGGGGCCGCCGGTTGGCTCTCCAAGCCCTTTGGATACCGCGCGATGAAAGAGGCGATCCGTCCCTGGGTCGCCCTGGAGGAAGAGCTGGTATGACCGCCGAACGATTCTACTGCGACCGCAATGGACTGGTGGACCGGAGCGCCTGCGGGCTCTGCTTCGCGGCTGACGCGCAGCGCGCCGCCACCTACGTCACGCGAGCGATCTGCGCCTCGGCCCACGGCCGCTGGCTCGATGAAGGGCTCGTGACGCAACCGGCCCGAGTGCCGATCCTGATCCCGGTCGAGAGCCGGGTGGCCTGAGGAGGTCGCGATCGTGGCCTGGACCGTCGCCGAGATCGCCGCCATCGCCAGGGGCGTGGTGCTGCGCGGGGACGCGTCCGCGACCCTCACCGGTGTCAGCATCGACAGCCGGCGCGTGACCCCCGGTGATCTCTTCGTGGCTTTGCCGGGGGAACAGAGCGACGGCCACGACCACGTCGACGCGGCTCTGGCCGCCGGCGCGGTCGCGGCGTGCGTGCGTCATTCCTGGACGTCTCCGCACGCCGTGGAGGGGACGCTGCTCGGTGTCTCCGACCCGCTGGCGGCGCTGCAGAGCTGGGCCGAGGCCCACCTGCTGAGCCTGACAGCGCGCACCGTCGGTGTGACCGGCAGCAACGGCAAGACCACCACCAAGGACCTGGCGCGCGTCGCTCTCGGGGGCGGGGCGCGGATCGGTGCCACCCTCGGCAACTACAACAACCAGATCGGCCTGCCGCTCTCGATCCTGGCCATGGGGCCCGAGGTGCGGATCGCGGTGCTGGAGATGGGGATGTCGACTCCCGGCGAGATCGCGCGCCTGGTCGAGATCGCCCCGCCGGAGGTGGCGGTGATCACCAACGTGGGGCCGGCCCACCTGGAGAGCCTGGGAAGCATCGAGGCGATCGCCCGCGCCAAGCTGGAGATCCTGAACCGCGCTCCGGCGCTCGCGCTGCTGCCCTGTGGCGCGCCGCGGCTGCTGGAACCGGCCCGCGAGCGGCTCGCCGCGGGACAGAGCCTGCGCACCTTCGGCACCCAGCCCGAGGCCGACTACCGGGCCACCGACATCGAGGCGACGGGCGCCGGGGGCACGCGCTTCCTGGTCAACGGCAAGGGGCCGGTCGAGCTGCCGATCTTCGGC
This sequence comes from uncultured Gemmatimonadota bacterium, assembly GCA_964490075.1. Classification (GTDB taxonomy): domain Bacteria; genus CAZBBK01. The sequence goes on from CAZBBK010000028.1 coordinate 49,134, forward strand.
GTCCACAACGTGTTGAACGCTCTGGCGGCGATCGCCGTCGCGGAGCGCATGGGGCGCGCCTGGGACGAGATCCGCGCCGCCCTGGCGGCGGCCTCGCCGGCGCCGATGCGCTCGGAGTGGAGGCGGATCGGCGCCCTGCGTCTGATCAACGACGCCTACAACGCCAACCCCGCCTCGATGGTCGCGGCGATCAAGTCCCTGGCCGCCACGCCGGCCCAGGGGCGGCGAGTGCTGGTGCTCGGCGACATGTTGGAGCTCGGGCCGCGCGCCGCTGAGCACCATCGCAGCGTCGGCCTGGCCGCCGATTCCGCCGGCATCGATCTGCTGCTGACGGTGGGAGAGCGGGCGGCCGAGATCAGCGCCGCGGCGAGCCGTCTGAGCGGCGCCGGACAGGCCCATCATTTCGCAGCAATAGGCGCGGCCGCCGAGTTTCTGGCCGGAGCCGGCGCGGCCGGCGACCTGGTGCTGATCAAGGCCTCGCGCGGCATGGCCCTGGAGGGGCTGATCGACGAGCTGGCGCTGATTCTGGGCGCCCGCGAGGGGGACGACTGATGCTCTACCACCTGCTGGCACCGCTGGCGCCGCATTTCGCGTTGTTCAACGTCTTTCGCTATATCACCTTCCGCGCCACCTACGCGGCCGTCACCGCGCTGGTGGTCAGTCTGCTGCTGGGGCCCTGGGTGATCGAGCGCCTGCGCCGCTCGAGCTATCGCGAGTCGATCCGCAGCGAGGGGCCGGAGTCGCACCGCAGCAAGGCCGGGACGCCGACCATGGGCGGCGTGCTGATCCTGATGGCGGTGCTCGGCTCGACCCTGCTCTGGGCCGACCTCACCAATCGCTCGGTGCTGCTGGTGCTGCTGGTCACATCCGTGCTCGGCGGCGTCGGCTTCCTCGACGACCATCTCAAGAACGTGCGCCGTCTGCCGGAGGGACTGATCGCTCGCTACAAGCTGGTGGCGCAGGTCGCCCTGGGGCTGATCGTCGGCGCCGCGCTCTACTTCTGGCCCGAGAACCCCGCGCTGCACGACGCGACCACCGTCCCCTTCTTCAAGGTCCAGACCCTGACCCTGCACCTCTCCCTTCTCTATATCCCCTTCGTCACCTTCGTGATCACCGGCTCGTCCAACGCCGTCAACCTCACCGACGGACTGGACGGCCTGGCGATCGGCCTGGTGGCGATCGCCGCCACCGGCCTCGGGATCTTCGCCTACCTCACTGGTCACCAGGACTTCGCCGACTACCTCGGCCTGCATCACATCCCCAGCGCCGGCGAGCTGACGGTGTTCTGTTCGGCGCTGGCGGGGGCGTCGCTCGGCTTTCTCTACTACAACTGCCATCCCGCCGACGTCTTCATGGGCGACACCGGCTCCTTGCCGATCGGTGGGGCGCTGGGGGCGATGGCGGTGCTGCTCAAGCGGGAGCTGGTCTGGGCGGTGATCGGCGGTGTGTTCTTCGTCGAGACCCTGAGCGTGATCATCCAGGTCTGGTACTTCCGCCGCACAGGGGGCAAGCGTTTCTTTCGGATGGCGCCGATCCACCATCACTTCGAACAGCTCGGCTGGGCCGAGAATCGCGTCGTGGTGCGCTTCTGGCTGGCCGGCGTGTTGCTGCTCCTGGTGGCTCTCTCGACCCTCAAGGTGCAATGACCGACACTTTCCCCCCCAGGTTCGATGGCCGGCGGGTCTGCATCGTCGGCGCGGCCCGCAGCGGGCTGGCGGCGGCGCGCGCGGTGGCGGCGTGCGGGGGCGTGCCTTTCGTGACCGACTCGGCGCGCGGCGGGGAGCGGGAGCTCACGCGCTCCGGCTTCGAGTTCGAGCTCGGCGGGCATACGGCGGCGGCGCTGCGCGGCGTCGGTCTGGTGGTGGTCAGCCCCGGCGTGCCCTGGTCGGCCCCGCTGCTGGAGCGGGCCCGGGCGCGCGCCATCGAGGTGATCGCCGAGGTCGAGCTGGCCTGGCGCCTGACCCGCGCCACACTGGTCGGCATCACCGGATCGAACGGCAAGTCGACCACCACCGCGCTGGCCGCCCATCTGCTGCGGGCTCTGGGCCGCGACGCCGAGGCCTGCGGCAACATCGGCCGCCCGCTCTGCGATCTGGCACTGGACGCACCGGCCGAGCGCATTCTGGTGGCGGAGCTCTCGAGCTTTCAGCTCGAAGGCGTGGTCGACTTCCGGCCACGGGTCTCGGCGCTGCTGAACCTGAGCCCCGATCACCTGGAGCGCCACGGCGGCTTCACCGGCTACGTCGAGGCCAAGACCGCCATCTTCCGGCGCGCTCGGCTGGGCGACCACGTGGTGCTCTCGGCGGTCGATCCGGCCACCCGGGCGCTGGCCCGGAGAGTTCCACCGGGGGTGCGGATTCGCCTGGTCGGGGCCGAGTTCCCACCCGATCCGGCGCTCGACGCCCTGGCCCTGCCGGGGACCCACAACCGTGCCAACGCCGCGGCGGCGCTGGCCATCGTGCGCTGCCTGGTTCCGGCCGCCGCGACTCCGACGCTCGAGGCCGCCTGCGCCTCTTTCCGCGCCCTGCCGCACCGCCAGGAGACGCTGGGCGAGCGCCAGCGGGTGCTCTACGTCAACGACTCCAAGGCGACCAATGTCGACTCGACCTGCATGGCGCTACGCACTTACGCCAAGGGCGTGATCTGGATCGCTGGCGGCCGCGACAAGGGATCCGACCTGCGGCCTCTGGTGGAAGCGGCGCGCGGTCGGGTGCTGCGCGCACTGCTGATCGGTGAGGCGGCGCGGCGCCTGGCTGGGGCCCTGGAGGAAGCGATCGAGGTCGAGCAAGTCGGCACGCTCGACGCCGCGATCACCCGCGCCCGCGCCATCGCCCGGCCGGGAAATGTGGTGCTGCTTTCGCCCGCCTGCTCATCCTACGACCAGTTCGCCGACTTCGAGCAACGCGGCGAGGCCATGCGCACGTTGATCGGCGCCGCGGGAGAGGGCTCATGAGGGGATTGCACTCGTGGCTCGCCCGCACCCGGGATCAGCTGAGCGACCCGCTGGTGGGACGCATCTTCTTCGTCAGCGTGGTGCTCCTGCTGCTCGGTACGGGCTTCGTCTTCAGTGCCTCCTCCGCCCGCGCGGTGCGCGACTATGGGGACTCCTACTTCTTCGTGCGCGAGCATTTCTGGCGCGTGATCGCGGCGCTCGGGTTCTGCCTCGCGATCTCGGCGATCGACTATCACCATCTGAAGCGCGCCGGCAAGGCGGCGTGCGCATTGTCGCTGGTGGTCCTGGTGGCGATGTTGATGCTGCCCACCTCGGTGGTGCCGGAGATCAACGGCGCGCGGCGTTGGCTCGACCTGCAGATCGTGCCGCGCCTGCAGCCCTCGGAGTTCGCGCGGTTGGCGATTCTGCTCTACCTGGCGGAGTTCCTGTCGCGCAAGGGCGATTCGGTGCGGGACTTCTGGAACGGCGTGCTGCCGGCGATGGTGGCCGGAACGATGGTCGCCGCGGTGGTGCTGGCGGGACGCGATCTGGGCACCGCGATCACCCTCGGCGCGCTGGTCTGGAGCATGATCTGGCTCGGCGGCGCGCGCCACCGGCACATGCTGGCGGCCGGCGCGGTCGGCCTGGCGGCGGCGGCCTGCGCGATCTATCTCTCGCCCTACCGGCGTCTGCGCTGGACCGCCCATATCACGGGCGATGCCGACCCCCTGGGTGCCGGCTACCACGCCCACCAGTCGCTGATCGGCCTGGCCGGAGGGGGCTGGTTCGGCGAGGGGATCGGTCAGTCGTGGCAGAAGCATTTTTTCCTGCCGGAGGCCCACACCGATTTCGTGTTCGCGATCGTCGGCGAGGAGATCGGTTTCTTCGGCGCGACCGGTGTGCTGGTCCTCTACGGCTGGCTGGCCTGGCTCTGCCTGCAGGCCGCACGCCGCGCAAACGACGATTTCGGTCGCTATCTGGCGCTGGGCGCCGGGGTGTCGCTGGTTCTCAATACCCTGCTTCACGCCGCGGTGGTCTCGGCTCTGATCCCGCCCACCGGAGTGCCGATGCCGCTGCTCTCCTACGGTGGCTCCTCGCTGATCGCGACGATGATCTCGCTCGGCATGGTGATGAGTGTCGCGGCGCGGGGCAAGGTCGTTCCGGTCCCCGGCAAAGCGAGGAGCGGGTGATGCGGGTGCTCTTCGCCGGCGGCGGTACCGGAGGACATGTCTACCCGGCCCTGGCGGTCGCCGAGTTCATGGCCGGCGCCGAGATGCTCTTCGTCGGCTCGCAGCGCGGAATCGAGGAGGGGATCGTGCGCGGTGCCGGTCTGGAGTATCGGGGTCTGCCGATCGAGGGGCTGCACCGGCGCCTGACGGCCGAAAATCTGTTGTTTCCGGTGCGCCTGGCGACGGCCCTGGCGGCGGCCTGGGCCCTGGTGCGTGCTTTTCGGCCGCAGGTGGTGCTGGGGACCGGCGGATTCGCCAGCGCTCCGCCGGTGCTGGCGGCGCAGCTGCGCGGGGTGCCGACGCTGCTCCAGGAACAGAATGCCTATCCCGGAGTGACCACGCGGCTGCTGGCGCGGCGCGCATGCGAGGTGCACATCGCCTTCCAGGAGGCGGCGGCACGGTTGCCGCGCAGCGCCGAAGCACGCACCCGGCTGACCGGCAATCCGGTGCGCGGCTCGCTGGTCGAGCGCCTTGGCGCTGCCGGCTCCCGCGCGCAGGGAGCGGCGGAGCGGCGCGCCGCGCGGGCACGAATCGAGGGGCTCGATGCCGACCTGCCGGTGGTTCTGGTGTTCGGCGGCAGCCAGGGCTCGCGCCTGCTCAATACCGCGCTGGCGGCCTTCCTGGAGGCGGGTCCGGATGCCGTGACGATCCCGTTCCAGATCCTCTGGGCCACCGGGCGCAAGCTCCACCAGGAGGTACTGGAGCGTCAGCTTCCGGCCGAGCCGGCGCTGCCCGTGCAAGTGCGTCCCTACCTGGAGGAGATCTCGGTGGCCTATGCCGCGGCCGACCTGGTGGTTTGTCGGGCAGGGGCGATCACCTGCGCGGAGCTGGCCCTGGTCGGCCGGCCGGCGCTGCTGGTGCCGCTGGCGTCGGCGGCCGGCGACCACCAGGGCCACAACGCAGCCGCCCTCGCCGGGGCCGGGGCGGCACGGATGCTGGAAGAGCGCCGGCTGCGCGAGGGCGCCGCCGGAGGCCGCGAGCTGGGGCGGATGATCGGCGAGCTGATGGCCGACCGTGCCGCGTTGGAGAGGATGGCGGGCGCCGCACGCGCCCTGGCACGCCCCGATGCCGCACGCACCATCTCGGAGCGGCTGCGGGCGCTGGCCGGAGGAGCGCGATCATGACCAGGGCAAGGCCGCGGACCTCGCCGCGCTCGCAGCGCACCCGCGCCGAGCACTCGCTCTTCGGCAGCGTGCGCCGCATCCACCTGGTGGGGATCGGCGGCACCGGCATGTGCGGCATCGCCGAAGTGTTGCTGAACCTCGGCTTCACCGTGACCGGCACCGACCTCGGCTCCACCGAGGTGACGAATCGTCTCGAGGCGCTGGGTGCTCGCATCGCCCACGACCACCACAGTCCCCTGGTGCTCGACGCCGACGTTGTGGTGGTCTCGACGGCGATTGGGCCGGACAACCCGGAGCTGCGGGCCGCGCGCGAGCGCGCGCTGCCGGTGATTCGCCGTGCCGAGATGCTGGCGGAGCTGATGCGTATGAAGCGCGGCATCGCCGTCGGTGGTTCGCACGGCAAGACCACCGTCAGCTCCATGGCCGGCGGGGTGCTGATCGAAGGTGGGCTCGATCCGACCGTGGTGGTGGGGGGGCGGGTCAAGCGCCTGGGGTCGAACGCGCGGGTCGGCGCCGGCGACACCATGGTGGTGGAGGCCGACGAGTCGGACGGTACTTTTCTGCACCTACAGCCGACGATCGCGATCGTCACCAACATCGACTGGGAGCACGTCGACTACTACGCCGACCTCGACCAGACCCTGGACGCCTTCGTCCACTTCGCCAACGGTGTTCCCTTCTACGGCGCCGTGGTCCTTTGCCTGGACGATCCCAACGCGCGGCTGGCGATTCCACGCATCACGCGCCGCATCCTGACCTACGGGCTGGAGCCGGGCGCCGACCTGGTGGCGACCAAGGTGCGCGCCATCGAGGGCGGCTCGCGTTTCGAGCTGGTGTGGCAGGGCGACACCCTGGGAAGCTGCGATCTGGCGGTTCCCGGAAGACACAATATCGCCAACGCGCTGGCCGCCGCCACCGTGGGGCTCGAGCTGGGCCTCGACGCCGCCGACATCTTTCGCGGGCTGGAGAGCTTCTCCGGAGTGGCGCGCCGCCTGGAGCGTCGCGGAGAGAGCCGAGGGGTGGTGGTCTACGACGACTATGCGCACCACCCGCGCGAAATCGAAGCGACGCTGCGGGCCCTTCGCGAGCAGTGGCCCGGACGCGTGGTGGCGGTGTTTCAGCCGCACCGTTACAGCCGGGCGGAAGCCCTGGCGGACGACTTCGGTCGCTCCTTCTACGGCGCCGACAGCCTGATCGTGGTGCCGATCTACCCCGCCGGCGAAGAGCCGCGAGAGGGGATCGACGCCTCGATGTTGGCCGGCAAGTGTCGCGCTTATGGCCACAAAGACGTGCACCTGGCCGACGATCTCGAGGCCGCCGCGGCGACCTTGGCGGCCAGCGCTGCGGCCGGCGACCTGGTGATCACCTTGGGGGCCGGATCGGTGTGGCGGGTCGGGTCGACGCTCCTGGAGCTGCTCGCGCGCCAGCCGGCGGCGAGCGTCGCTTCCGGCGGCGAGGGAAGCGCCGCGGCACCCGCGGTGCATGCCCCTTCGGCCGACGCACGCGCCCTGGTGGCCGATCTCGAGGGAGAGGCGCTGCCAGAGCATTCTCTGGAACGGTGCACCTCGCTGCGCCTCGGGGGACCCGCCGAAGTGCTCTTCGTGCCGGCATCCGCCGCTGCCGCCGCCGAGGCGATCAGCCGCGCACTGGCCGCCGAGCTGCCGGTGACGACGATCGGAGGCGGCACCAATCTGCTGATCGCCGAGCGCGGCGTGCGCGGCCTGGTTCTGTCGCTGGGTGGGGCATTCCGCGGCATCTCGATCGAAAGCGAGGCCCGGGTGCTATGTGGCGCCGCGGCGCCGCTGGCGAAGGTCATGCGCGACACTCTGCGCGCCGGACTGGTGGGCATGGAGCCACTGGCCGGAGTACCCGGTTCGCTGGGAGGGGCGCTGGTCATGAACGCCGGAACGCGCGACGGAGAGATCGGCGATCTGGTGGTGGCGGTGCGCGGTGTCGATGCCGCCGGTCGCCTGGTCGAGGTGGCCGGAAATGATCTCGCCTTCGGCTATCGTCGCTCCGCCGTGGCCGAGCTCGGTCTCACCCTGCTCGAAGTGGAGCTGGCACTGGAGGAGGGAGATTCGGCGGCGGCACTGGAGCGAGCCCGCGAGCTGCGCGATTATCGCAACGCCACCCAGCCGCACAAAGTGCGCTCCGCCGGCTCGGTGTTCAAGAATCCGCCCGGCGACGCCGCCGGCAGGTTGATCGATTCCTGTGGACTCAAGAGCTCGACCCTCGGCGGGGCGCGGGTATCGCCGGTCCATGCCAACTTCCTGGTGGCCGAGACGGGCTGCTCCTCGCGACACATGGCGCGCCTGATCGAACGCTGCCGGCGCGCGGTCTGGAAGCAGCACGGCATCGCCTTGGAGCTGGAGATCCGACCCCTGGGCTTCGCCGCCGGCGAGCTGCCCCCGACCTGGAGCGGGCGATGAGACGCGTCAAGAAAGCGCGGCGAACCATGCAGATGCAAACGATGGCGCGGCCGCGGCGCCCCGCGCGGCGCCGGATCTCTGCGCCGGCGAATCCCCTGCGGCGCCTCGCGCGACTCCCCGCGCGCCTGCCCCCAGCGCTGCGCAGGGCGGCGGCGGCGGCGTGCGCGCTCGTGCTGCTGGCGGCTGCTCTGGGAGCCGCGGCCGATGCCGCCTCCGAGCCTCTGCGGGCGGAGCTGCACGACGCAGCCTGGCTGAGGGTGCGCGGAATCGCGGTGCGCGGAACCTGCACTCTGAACCCGGAGCAAGTGCGGGCCGCCCTGCCCGGCGTGACCGGCACCCATATCTTCGTCGCCAACTGCGACAGTCTCGCGGAGCGGGTGGAAGGAATCGAGCGCGTGCTCAGTGCACGCGTGACTCGCAATCTGCTGCTTCGTAGAATCGATGTTTGCGTCGAGGAACGGACCGCGGTAGCATTGGCGCTCGATGCCGCGGGACGCCCGCAGGAAATCGACGCCACCGGAGTTTTTTTGCCGATCGATCCCGACCGAGTAGAACGAGATCTGGTGTTCCTCGTCGGCACCGCGGAAGGTGGTGTCGCCGGAATCGAGGCCGGTTTGGCGGTGATCCAGGCGCTGCGCGTGCGGGGACTCGAAGTGTTGCTGAGTGAGCTCGACGTCTCCGATCCGGCCTTCCCGGTCGGTGTCGAAGTCGCGACCGGTACCCGGGTCGAGTTTTCCGATCGCTACCCCGCCGCGCGCCAGGCCGAGCACCTGGCGGTGGTGCTGCAGACGATCGGAGAGAAGAACCTGATCCCCGAGCGAATCGATTTGCGTTTCCCGGGTCTGGTCGAGGTCATCCCGAAGAATCAGGCGGACGGGCCCCCGCCCGCGCGCCAGGAGAGGGGGTGAAGATCGTGCCCCGAACAGAGAACGTCATCGTTGGCCTGGACATCGGAACGACCAAGATCTGTGCTTTGATCGGTGAGCTGATGGCCGATGGCCAGGTCAAGATCATCGGTGTCGGACGATCACCGTCCAAGGGCCTGAAACAGGGCGTGGTGGTGAATTTCGAGCACACCGTGGCGTCGATCCGCGCGGCGGTCGAGGAGGCGGAGGTAAAGGCCGATATGCGCGTCGACCGGCTCTTCGCGGGAATCGCCGGCGACCATATTCGCAGCTCAAACTCCCGGGGCGTGATCGCGGTGTCGAACGAAGACAACGAGATCTTGCGCCCCGATGTCGATCGCGTGGTCGCGGCAGCGCGTCAGATCGGTCTGCCGAGAGAGCAGCAGATCATCCATGCGATCCCCCAGGAGTTCATCATCGACGATCAGAGCGGGATTCGCGAGCCGGTGGGCCTCTCCGGAGTGCGCCTGGAAGCGATCGTGCACATCGTCACCGGTTCCGTCACATCGGTCGCCAACATCGTGAAATGTGTGCGCCGCGCCGGCTATGAAGTGGCCGACCTGGTGCTGGAGCCGATCGCTTCGTCCTACTCGGTGCTGGCGCCCGACGAGCAGGAGCTGGGAGTGATCCTGCTCGACATCGGCGGAGGAACCACCGATTTTTCGCTCTTCTACCAGGGCGCGGTGCGCCACTCCGGCGTGGTTGCCGTGGGCGGCGACTACGTCACCCGCGACCTGGCCTACGGCCTGCGCACCTCGCACGCCAATGCCGAGGCGCTGAAACGCAAGGTCGGCTCCTGCCTGGTCGACGCGATCGATCCGGAGGAGACCGTACTGGTACCCAAGCTCGGCGTCGGCGGTGGCGAGCAGCTGCGCAACGGTACTTCCGAGCGCGCGGTGGGGCTCGAACGGATGATCCGCCAGCAGCTCCTGGTGGAGATCATCACACCGCGCATGGACGAGATCTTGACGATGGTGCGCCGCGAGCTGCTGCGCTCGGAGCACTTCGAGCTGGCGGCCGGCGGCATGGTTCTCACCGGCGGCGCATCGCAGCTGCACGGCACGCCGGAGCTGGCCGAGCAGATCTTCGGGGTCCCGGTGCGGCGCGGAGTGCCGCGCGGCGTGATCGGATTGACCGACGGCTTGCTCGATCCGGCCAACGCCACCGGCATCGGGCTCCTGCAATACGGCGTGAGGCACCGCGATCACCACTTGGCCGCCGCAGACGATGACGACGGACTTCTCAAGGCGCTCTTCCACTGGACGAAGCGCGTCGTGGAGAATTGGTTTTGAACCCATGCATCCCCGCACCGGGAGCAGGCGCTTCGGGGCGGATGCATGCCATGCGAGGAAAGCACCATGTTTGAGGCAGCGCAGGAACAGATGCTGTTCCACTTCGAGGACGAAGACAAGCCCTTGGGAGCCGTCATCAAGGTCGTCGGAGTCGGCGGAGCGGGATGCAACGCCGTCGACCGGATGATCGAGGACGGACTCTCGGGAGTGGAGTTCATCGCTGTGAACACCGATGCTCAGGCCCTGATAAACTCGCGGGCCGACAACCGGATTCAGATCGGCGTCGATCTGACCCGGGGCCTGGGCGCGGGCGGCAATCCCAATCGAGGGTTGCTCTCCGCGGAAGAGAATGAGGAGTCGTTGCGGACCGCGATGGACGGTGCCGACATGGTGTTCGTGACCTGCGGCGAAGGTGGCGGCACCGGAACCGGCGCGGCGCCGGTGGTGGCCAAGATCTCGCGCGAGCTCGGTGCCCTGACCGTCGGCGTGGTGACCACACCTTTCCGGATGGAAGGTGGGCGACGCGGCGCTCAGGCGGCCAAGGGCATCGCCTATCTGCGACAGCACGTAGACACCCTGATCGTGATTCCCAACGAGCGGCTGCTGGCGCTGGTCCCGGAGGATGTGACATTCCTCCAGGCCCTCAAGATGGCCGACTCGGTCCTGCACCAGGCGACCAAAGGGATCGCCGACCTGATCACCATCCACGGCGTGATCAACGTCGACTTCGCCGACGTGCGCTCGGTGATGCACGAGCGCGGCGATGCGCTGATGGGCACCGGGGCGCAGTCGGGCGAAAACCGGGCCCGGCGTGCGGCGGAAGAGGCGATCTCCAGCCCGCTCCTGGAGGATGTATCGATCACCGGGGCGCGCGGCGTGCTGGTCAACGTGACCGGATCGGAGACCATGACCCTGGCCGAGACCGCCGAGGCGCTGCGCGTGGTGCACGACGCCGCGGGCGACGATGCCAACATCATTCTCGGCGCCGTGGTGCAGCCGACCATGGAAGATGCGATCCGAGTGACGGTGATCGCCACCGGGTTCAACGACAGCGCCGACGTCGGCCGCGACGAGGAGCAGGACCTGATCGCCGAGCGGCTGGCGGCGGCCTCGATTCCCGTTCCGCAGGTCTGCGAGATACCGACCTACACGGCGCCGCGGCCGGCGGCGTGCGCCGTGAACGGTGCATCGCGCGAGCCGCGCTCCCACGACCTGGCGATCGTGCCCGGAGCCGCGGCGGCAGAGACCCGACAATCCGAATCGGTAGACACTCCGGCTTTCATTCGTGCCGGCGCGGCCGCCCCCGGCCGCGGGCTGGCTCGCAAAGACGCTTCCTCCGACGACCTCGAGGTTCCCACCTTCATCCGCCGCCAAATGGACTGATTCTGCATACTGGGGCCGATGCCCGGAACGCGGACCAGCCGACCCCGACGCCTGCTCTTCGCTCTGCTCGCGATGCTCTCGAGCCTCGCGGCACTCGAAGGCGGGGCGCGGCTGGTCGCGCGGCGGATCCCCATCGCCGGTCTCGACGCCGATCCCTTCTTCGGCTTCTTCGGCTTCCAGACCTTCTTCGAGGCGCTGCCCTCCGCCGCTGACAGCCTGCGCACTCGCCCGGCCATGTCGACGATTCGATGATGCGCGACCTGCGCTTCGCGCGTCGGGCGCCCAAGGAGCGCATGCGCATCGTCTGCCTGGGCGGCTCGGTGACCCGCGCCGAGTACCCCTTCTACATGGCCGACTATCTCGGCGGTGAGGTGGGCCACCCGGGAGTCGATCCCCCGCCTCCCTTCGACTCGATCGAGCTCATCAACTCCGGCTTCGGCGGCATGGGATCGACCCGGGTGATGCTCCTGATGCGCGAGATCCTGGGCTACGACCCCGATCTGATCGTCCTCTCCTCGGGCCACAACGAGTTTCTCGAACGCAACTTCTACCGTCCCCTGCTGGAGCGCAGCCCCTGGCTTCTGCGCCTGCAGGCTCTCTTCTATCGCAGCACCGCCGCGCGCCTGGCGCGGGTCGCGCTGCGCGCCCTGCGCGACACCTACGGCGGCTTCGAGCACGAGTCGGTCTCGCCCCTCTATCTCGACATGGAGAACCGCCCCTTCGTGGATCCGCGGCCCACGGCGGACGCTTCTTTCTGCGATCCGGTGCTGCTCAACTACACACGCAATCTGCTGGCCATGGTCGAAATGGCCCGCGAGCGCGGCGTGGCGCTGGTGCTGGCCACCCTGCCGACCCACCTGGCGGTCAATTCCGGGTTTCTGCGTCCCTACTGGCCCGATCCCTCGCGGCCTCCGATCGAGACCCCCTGGGCGGGGGACCGCAACGCGATCGGCCACGAGGTCGACGTGGCGGTGGCTCTGAACCTGCTGGCCGAGGGCCGCGCCGCGCCGGCCCTGTCCCGGATCGACGCGCTGCCCGACGACCTGGCGCGGCATCCGATGGTGCCGGTGTGGCGGGCGGAATGCCTCGATTCGCTCGGGCGCGGCGACCGGGCCTGGGCCGCGCGCTTCGAAGCGCTGCGCCGGACCACTCCCGCCGGCGATCGCAGCCTCCAGAACATCGCCATCCGAATCGCCGCACGCCTCGGCGGCGCGCCGGTGATCGATGTGGTGCGCGGAATGCGCCGCGCCGGAGAGGCGATGGGCGATCCACTGCACGAGTTTCTCTGGGGAGACAGTGTGCACCCGGCCTTCAGCGGCTACGCGACCATGGGGGAGGCGGCCGCTCGCGACATCGAGGCCTGGTGGGCAAGGGGCGGCACCATGCCGGCCGCCGGCTCCGGCTTCCGCCCCGGCCCGGAGCGAGACCGACGGCTGCGGGCCGCGCTGGCCGCGGCGATCGACCCCTGCGCGGAATCCGAGAGCTGGTTCGCCGATCCCGATCCGCTGATCCGCGAGGCCGCCGCCTGGGGAGCCGGCTCCCCGCTCTGCGCCTGCGGCGACCGCGTTCTCAGCCGGCTCGCGGCTGCCGAGGCCGATCCCGGAGTGCGGATCGCCCTGCTCACCAGCGCGGCGGTGCGCGCCCACCCCGCGGCCGCGGCTCTGGTGCTCGACGCCCTCGAATCGGATGTCGAAGCCCTACACCTGGCGGCGATCCGGGCCGCAGGACTGGCCCGGCTCGAAGAGCTGGCCCCCGAGCTTCACGCCCGGCTCGTCGCTCCGGATGCCAGCGCGGCCGAGCAGGCCGAGCTGCTCTGGGCACTGGGGAGGATCGGCAGCGCGCCCGATCCCGCCCCGCTGCGGGACTTCTGCCGCGCCCATCTCGATCGAGGCTGCGACGCCCAGGTGGCCGCCGCGGCCTGCTTCGCCCTGGGCCGCATCGCATGCGAAGACGCGGCGGTGTTGCTGGAAGCGATGCTCGATCATCCCCACCCCTCGGTGGTCACCAACGCCCTCTGGGCACTGGCGGTGCTCGCCGGGGACGGGCTCCGCGTGGTCCCCGGGGTGCTGAGCGCCGCCGCGCCGCAGAACTGCAACGCTCCCCCGCGTCGGGCGAGGCTCGAAGCGAACTGGCACCCTCAGCTCGCGACCCGCGTCGCAGGGCTGGTCGCCAACCCCTGGCCGCCGATCGCCAGCGCCGCGGTGTCGCTCCTGGCACGGCTGCCGCGGCGGGCCGGTCTGGAGGCGCTGCTGCGCCATCCCGAGCTCGCGTCCCGGGAAGGGGTCGTCGAGCTCTACCTGGCCGAGCTCGCCGATCTGGTCGGTCCGGCCGATGCGGATGCACTGCGGCGCCTTGCGCGCACCGCGCCGGCCCACTTCTTGCCCCTGTTGGCGCTGGTCGATCCAGAGGCCGCGCTCGCCCTGGGCGGCACCGAGGCGGTCTGGAACGAGTGGAGCGTCACCGTGTCCAGGGCCCGCGCCGGCGATCGCGATGCGCTCGAGCGGATCCACCGCGATCTGCGGGAGCAGACGACGCCCGGAGCCGCACCGGTCGGCTCCCATCGGCCCGAGACGGCCTGGCAGATCGAGGCGTTGGGGATCTGCGGCGCTGAATCACACGCCCAGGTGTTGCGCCGCATCCTGCGCGACTCCCGGGTGACGGTCGACATCCAGGAGCCGGCGGCGACCGCCCTGGGGCGCATCGGCGACCGCGCCTGGCTCTCCGACTTGCCGGCCGTGCTGCCGGAAGGCGGCTTGCACCTCAGGATCGCGGTGGCGCGGGCGCTCCTGCGCAGGAACGACGAAACCGAGGTCCGAGACCTCTTCGAGCGCTCGCTCGGGGCCGGTCCGAGTCCATGAGGTTGCATCCCGGGGCCTCCCGAATCCTCGCGCACGCCACGTTCTTTCTGCTCTCGGCGCTCCTGGTGCTGGCGGCACCCGATCTGGTCGGCTGGGGCGACGCGCTCGCGCCCCGGACCCGGGCCGGCGACGTGGTCGACCCGGAGATCGAGGTGCGTGGCGAGGTCGGCTGGCGCAAGGGCCTCTTCGAGCTGAACGCCTCCAACAGCCTGGTGCACCAGGGCGGAATCGAGGCGCCGGGAGGCCTGCGCCTGCGCTTGGAGCGGGGCCGCGGGGCCGGTCAGCTGCGCGTCGAGTTCGCCGCCGGGGCGGCAACCCGCTACGCCTGTGTCCTGCACGCCGATCCCGAACAAGGCGGCGTGTTCGCCGGCGACGAGCGTCTGCTGGGACCCTTTCGCTTCGACTCGATGCGCGATCCGGGTGGCACCGGCAAGCGCGCGCTCCGGTTTCGCCAGCTGGTCGTGGAGGTCTCCGAGGACGGGGTCGTGCGAGCCTCGGTCGACGGCCGGCCGGCCGGATCGGCGCCGGCGCCGCTGCCGATCGAGCGCGGGATCCTCGAGATCGAGGCGCCCCGCGACCCCCACTACAGCGGGTTCCACTTCGCCTCCGCGACCCTCGGCGACGGGCGGCAGGAGCTGCGCGTGGCGGCCGGATTCGCCCCGCTGATCGACCTGCGTTTCGGTCCCTGCGGAAGCTGGCAGCGGCCGACCCAGTGGCTCGTCGCCCTCGCGCTCCTGGCGGTCTGGGCGGCGCTCCTCGAGTCGGCTCTGGACCGGGTCGCTGGAGCGCGCCGCGATCGCCGCCGGGCGCTGCGCTTCCTCCTGCTGCCGACGTTCTGGGCGCTGCTCTACGCCTTCGCCGAGCTCCTGGCGCTGCCGCGCAACATGGCGCTGGTCCATGGTGCCGTGATCGGCGTCGCCCATCTGCTACGGGCCGTCGATCTCACCTTCGCGCGCGGTGCCCGGTCGCTCGGGGGGCCCGCGGCCGCGCTCGGCGGAGGATTGGCGCTGGCGGCCGCCACCCTCTGGCTGATGGCCCAGGGCTCGAGCTCGGTCTGGTACGAGCCGGCGATCCCCACCACGACCAGCCCATGGTGGACTCCGGCGCTGGCGCTGGTCGCCTGCGCCGGGTTGCTCGGCAGCCGGTCCTATCCGCTCGGGACCTTCGCGTTCTTCGCGCCACAGGGTCTGCACTGGCTGTGGCTCACGCGCCTGCATCCCGATCCCAACGCGACGATCTTCCTCGCGGTCGCGCTGCTGCCCTGGATCGCCTTCAGCGCGCTGCGCATCGCGGCCCGGCCGCGCCGGCCGCGTCTGTTGATGCTGCTGGTGGCGCTGGTTCCCATGGCGGTGGCGCTGGTGGCGTTCGAGCTCTGCCTCAGGCAGCCCTTCAAGCGCTTCGAGGAGCTGGAATACGATGCCTTCGCGGTCGCCAAGTCGTGGCGAATCCGCGAGCACACCAATCTGCTGGGATCTTGGGACGGCGTCCCCAGCGCACAGCTCCGCGGCCGCTGCCACCCTCTCGAGCCCGATCCCGAGGTGCCGCGCATCGTCTGCCTGGGCAGCTCGTCCACCGCCGCCTCGGGGCTTCCGCCGGCCTCGCCCGACGCCTACCCGGCCCAGCTCGAGGCTCGGCTGCGGGCGCGGCTGGGGCGTGAGGTCGAGGTGCTGAACGGCGGGATTCCCGGTGCCGGCCTCTACATGATCCGTGTCTACCTCGAGGAGGTGCTGCTGCGCTTCCGGCCCGACCTGGTGGTGCTCTACTTCGGCGCCAACCGCGAGCTGCCGGAGAACCGCCTCTTCTACTGGCGGATGCGGGAGCTCCTCCAGCGCCACCCGTGGATCGAGTCGGGGGAGGAGCTGGCCGCCGCGATGGAGCTGCGTTTCCTCTCCCCCTCGCTGCTGCACGCCTACATGGCCGGGCTGCGCTGGCGGGTGGTCTACGGCCTGCGGCTGCTGGTCAACGCCGCGCTCGATCGCGGCCAGCAAGGGCGGGGCGATCCTCGGGCGCGCGCGGCCGTCGAGGCCTTCCTGGGTGGGGACCGGGCCAAGCCCCACAAGAGCGCCGACGAGATCGCCGAGCATTGCCTGCTCGCCGGCGTGCCGCTGGTGCTGGTTCCCGAGATCACCTGGAGCAGTCAGACCGGCTCCGGCGACGGCCACGACTATCGCCCGATCTTCCTGCGGGTGGCCGATTCCCATGGCCCCGAGGTGGAGACGCTCTGGCCCATCGGGCTCTTCCCGCGCGACGCATTGGAGCGCTGCATGAACGACGAGGTCCACCTCTCGCCGCGGGGCTACGGCCTGTTGGCGGAGTGGCTGGCGGACGAGCTGATCGCGGGCGGTTGGATCGAGCTACAACCGATACGCGAGCCGCAGGCTCAGCTCCCGTGAGGGGCCGGGGATGGGGGCGTGGCCGCTGTCGTAGGGCTGGATAAAGGTGTGGCCGGAGTCGAGGAGGTCGTGAACGCCCAGGCCGAGGTCGAGGCCCGGCGCGAAGAGATCGCGACGATTGACGAAGAGGTCGAGCAGCAGCAGCGAGGGCTGTGCTTCGAGCGCCGCGCCGCCCTGACCGTCGCCGTGCAGGAAGCCGTAGCGCTCGCTGAGCCAGACCGCGCTGGGATCGAGCGTCATATTGACGCCCTCGAGCCGGAGCTGGGCGCGCAGCGCGAGCTTGTGGGCCGGGAAGCCGAGCAGTAGCTCGGGATGGCCCGCGACCGTGTAGATCTCGGCGCGGTTCGCGCCGCGCGCGCTGTAGAACGAGTAGCCGAGGTCCGCGCGCAGCCAAGGCGCCTGAATCCGCCAGTCCAGCTCGAAGCCGCGCGACCCGGTACGCGCGAAGTTGCGGTAGGTGTCGGCGTCGTTCAGCTCGTCGTAGAAGTAGATGATCGGGTTGTCGATGCTGATGTCGAAGCCGGTGGCGGTGAACATCATCTCGCGACCCAGCTCGTAGGTCACCGCCAACTCGAAGACGCTGGTCCGCTCCGGCTCGATCTCCACCCCCGACAGGATGTTCTCGACACCCGGGGCGCGGAAGGCGCGGTTGTAGAACGCCTTCAGGTGCAGTCTCTCGATCGAGCGCGTGAGACCGATGCGCGGCACCAGGGAGGAGCCGGCCTGGCTGTTGACCTCGTGGCGCAGCCCCGCCGTCAGGTTGGCGAGTGGATGATCGAGGAGCAGCTCGGCGAAGGCGGCGGCGTTGTGGTAGCGCTCTTCGCCCGCCTCCACGAAGTGCTCCGCGCCGACCTCCCCCGCGGTGTCGCGCAGCTCGGCGCGATCGGTGAAGCCCTCGAAGCCCACGCTTAGCTG
>CAZBBK010000029.1:0-65424 GCA_964490075.1 uncultured Gemmatimonadota bacterium
GAAGAGGTCGCGCTCGACATCCGCAAGCTGCGCGATGGATTGGGGGTCGCGAAGACGGAGCCTTGAGCTGCCGGGATACGAGTTTGCGTTCGACCGAGGGAATCCCCGAGATCCCGCGGCAAGCGATCCACTCCCGCCCTCATTCGCTGACCGCCGTGGGCTCCGCAGCGACTATCCTCCCCGCGCCATGCTCCTCGACCGCTACGAAAACCTGATCCAGGGACTGGCGCGCGATGTCACCGCGCTCGGCTCCTCGCCTTTCTACGGCTACCTCTGGCTGCTTTTCCTGGCGCTCGATCCGCGCGTTAGCGTCGAGCTCTTCGCCGCTTTCGCGCTGCTCATGGGGATCAGCTACGCCATCAAGGCGCTGTGGTTCAAACCGCGCCCCGACCATGTCGAAGGCCTGGTGCACGACAATGTGCTCGAGAAGGTCGATGCCTCGTCCTTCCCCAGCGCCCACTCGGCGCGCGCCGCCGCCATCGCCTGGATCCTTCTCTCCGCCTACCCGGGCCGCTCCCCGTTCGGCCTCGTGGTCCTCCTCGGAGCGCTCGCCACCGGCGCCACGCGCGTGGTGCTGCGGCGCCATTCCGTGCTCGATGTGCTGGGCGGCTTCGCCATCGGCGCCTGCGCGGCCGCGATCGTCACCATCGCGCTCGAGTCCTGGCTGCTCTGACTCCGAGGGCCGACTCGATCCGCCCCCGGCGCAATCGACGGTTACCATTGCGCCGGAGGCTCACTGAAGAATCAGAAGAACCAGGAGAACGACCCAGATGCCGTTGATCACGGCCCTCTTCGCATTTCAGACATCGCTGCTGGGAGCCGCCGACGCGGCCCCCTGGATCTCCTTTCGGAGCACCGAAGCACCGCTTCCCATCGCCCAGTGGGTGAGCCGCGCGCCCTGCCCCAAGACCGGTGCCTACGGCGAGGCCATCACCTCGACCGGCGACGCCCTGTGGGCGGTGCGCGACGCCACCGCGGCCTCCACGCCCTACTTCTGGCGCTACGATCCGGGCGTCGATCTATGGGAGGAGCGCGACGTCTCGACCCTGCCCGACGGCGTCTTTCGCAACGGCACCGCGCTGGCCTGGGACGGCGGCGACCGGCTCTACGCCCTGGCCGGCGCGCGTTACGAGGACTCCGATCGCACCGATTTCTGGCGCTACGAACTGGTCGGCGACACCTGGACCCAGATCGAGCCGACCCCCGGGCCGCAGGGCGCCGGCGACGCCCTCGTCTACTGCGATCTGGACGCCAGCCTCTACGCCATCCTCGGCAGCCGCAGCCACGGAACCACCTTCGCCCGCTACGACCTCGCCCAGCAGAGCTGGAGCGAGCTGACCGCGCCGCCGGAGAGAACCGACGACGGCGCCAGCCTGGCCTGGGGCGGCGGCACCAAGCTCTACGCCCTGGCCGGCGAGTACAGCGAGACCGTCGAGCATTTCGACTTCTGGGAGTACGACCTCCTCGGCGACGAGTGGAGCGCCCTGGCCGATGTCCCCGATCCCGGCGGCGTGGGCGACGGCGCATCGCTGCTCTGGGCCGGCGGCTTCGATCCGCGGCTGGAAGACACCCTCTACGCCCTCAGCGGCGGATCGGTCGACGAGACCGCCGGAGTGCTCGCGCATCGCTACTCGATCGCGCTCGACCAATGGTCGCCGCTGGCCGATCTGCCTTGCGAGATCGGCTACTACAACGGCAACCGCCTGGCCTTCGCCGATGGCTATCTCTACTGCTGGCAGGGGGGACGCAGCGGCTTCCTGGGCGGCGGCCGGATGCTGGTGCGGCTCGAGTAAGGATCCTCGAAGGCCAGCTGACACAGCACCGTCGTCCCGGCGCGGAAGTACAGGGTTGCACTGGGACCCTCGACGTCGGCCCAGTGCACGACCTCGTAGCGCCGCCCGCTGCGCGGGTGGCGCACCGGGCCGAAGCGCCAGCGCCCGCGGCTCACCGGAATCTCCGCGCCCTGGGGCGGATCCTCCACGCGGAAGCGCAGCAGTGGATCCCAGAGCACGCTGCGCGCGATCGCGAAGCGGTGCGAGCGCCGCCGGTTGGTCTCTTCGAGCACCAGCACCGCGGCCTCGTCGTCGGAGAGCCAGGGTAGATCCTCCGGCTCCAGCTCGAACTCCGACCACAGCGAAGTGCGCGGCGTCAGCTCCGCGCCGCAGCCGCTGGCCTCGGTCGCCGTCCCCAGCCACGCCACCGCGATGGCCCCGAGGATGATCGATCTGCGCATGCTTTCTCCTAGTACGCGGCGCCCAATGTCGCGCCGCCGCGACCGCTTGCAGAGAGGATGCCAACGCCATCGACGCTCGCCCCGACCTCGTCCCACCGGCGAAAGCCCCCAAGAGAGACCGACTTGTGGCGCCGCCGCGAGCCCCCGGCGGCAGTCCGGTCTGCTCCGCCGCCGCCGATCCGGGTCGATTCCCGACCCACCGTCTCAGCCCCTGACCCTCCCCTCCGCTCCAGCCCCGGGGACGATGCTCCGATGAATGGGTAGGGGCGCCACGTCCCGCTCAGGGTGCGGGGAGAGGCAGATCGTGCGATGACACCGATTCCGAACATCCCCGGCGTGCTGCAGGTGGACCAGCGCTGGTGCTCCTTGATCGAGAGCGAGCCCAGCTACCGGCTGCTCTACGTGGCCGGCGCCCCGGTCGATGCCGCGCTCGAATGGGTGCAGGCCGCCGGCGAGTACGGGGGCGGCGCCGGCACGGTCGATGACGGCGCCCTGGTGATCGTGCTGCCGGGCTCCGCGCCGGCGGAAGTCTTCGCGCAACTGGTCGCCGCGGTCGCCGAGCGGTCACCCTCCCACGGACTGGCGCGGATCGAGCTGCAAGAAGCCACCCGCTCCGCAGCGGCCTTCCAGGCGGCCTTGCACCGCGCCCGACTGGCGGCCTGGAACGGTTCGCCCAAGGTGGCCGACGATCCCTTGCGGGCCATCGACGACGCGCTCCGCGAAGGGTGGATCACCACCGTCTTCCAACCGATCGTGCGTGCCGAGGGCGGAGCATTGACCGGCTACGAGGCGTTGGTGCGAGGGTCGCGCGGCGCGCTCCGCGGAGCGCGCGAGATCTTGCAGACCGCACTGGTGGCCGACCGGATGGCCGATCTCTCGGCGCGCATCCGGGTCTGCGCGGCACGCGGGATCGACGCCGCCGAAGGGGAGGCCCTGCTCTTCTTGAACCTGCACCCGCTCGATCTCTTCGATCCCGGCTTCGTCGAGCGCGACGCACTGCGCGGACCGTTGGCGCGGATCGCCGACCGGGTGGTGCTCGAGGTCAGCGAGCGCACCGCCATCGACAGCCTGGAAGAGGTCTGCCGGCGGATCACGCTGCTGCGCGGGCACGGCTATCGGGTCGCCGTCGACGATCTCGGCTCCGGCTATGCCGGCCTGACCTCGCTGGTGGCGCTGGAGCCGGAGTTCATCAAGCTCGACATGGGTCTGGTGCGGCGCGTCGTGCGCTCCTCGCACACCCGCGATCTGCTCTCGGCCCTCTCTACCTTCGCCCGCAACGTCGGCACCCAGGTGGTGGCCGAGGGGGTGGAGACCAAGGCCGAGGCCCGGGCTCTGATCGAGCTCGGCTGCGACCACCTGCAAGGCCATTGGATCGGCCGCCCGGCGCCCGCCTGCGTGGCCCCTTCGACGCCGGAGCTCGGAAGCGCCGCCCGCTGGCGTCGGTCGGCCTAGACGAAGACCTCGATCCGGGTCTTGCCACCAGCCGTTCACGGGCGCACCATCGGGGTCCTCCACCTCTCGCCGATCCACCCGCCCAGGAGCTGCCCCATGGCCCTCGACTTCGCCCCTTCCGAAGAGCAAGCGCTGATCCGCACCGCCGTATCGGACGCCATGCGGCGTTTCGCGCCCCGCCGCCAGGAGTTCATCGAGTCGATCCTCAAGGACCAGAAGGTACCCGCCGAGCTCTGGGACGCCTGCACCGAGCTCGGCATGCAGGGGGCGCTGATCCCGCCCGAGTACGGCGGCAACGGCATGGGATTGACGGCGCTGACCATCGCCACCGACGAAATGGTGTCGCACGGCTACGCCAACATCTACCTGATCCTCGGCGCGATGGACTCGGCCTGCATCCTGCGCAACGGCTCCGAGGAGCTCAAACGCAAGTATCTTCCCGACGTGGCCGCCGGCAACACCAAGCTCTGCTTCGCCCTCACCGAGCCCAACGCCGGCTCCAACACCGCCCGGGTCGAGACCACCGCCCGCCTCGAGGGTGCGGACTACGTGCTCGACGGTGAAAAGGTGTTCATCACCGGGGCCGACGAAGCGGACTACATGATGATGGTGGCGCGCACCATGTCGGAAACCGACGCCAAGGCGCAGGGCCTGCCGCGCTTCTACGGACTGTCGGTGTTCATGGTCTCGACCAAGGCGCCCGGTCTGTCGCTGTCGCCGATCCCCACCCGCGGCATCGAGGGAGCGGGCCAGTTCTCGGTCCATTTCGATTCGGTGCGTGTTCCGGCCGACGACCTGATCGGCGAGGAGCACATGGGCGCCCAGGCCCTCTTTACCTCGCTCAATCCCGAGCGGATCCTGGCCGCGGCCTCGGCCGCCGGCATGAGCGCCTACCTGGTGCGGGCGGCCTGCGACTACGCGCGCGAGCGCAAAGTGTTTCGAGACACTCCGATCGGCGCCTACCAGGGGATCGCCCACCCGCTCGCCGAGATCCACATCGAGGAAGAGGCGGTGCGAATGATGGCGCTCAAGGCGGCCTGGGCCTTCGACCACGACCTGCCGGCGACCGAAGTGGGGATGCTGGCGAACTCGGCGAAGTACCTGGGGGCAGAGCTGGCGATCAAGGCCGCCGACCGGGCCATCCAGACCCTGGGCGGCTACGGCTTCAGCGAGGAGTACGGGGTGATACACTTTTGGGAGAGCGCCCGCCTGCTGCGCACCGCGCCGATCTCCAAGGAGATGATCCTGAACTTCGTCGCCGAGCATCAGCTCGGGTTGCCGAAGTCGTACTGAGGGGCTTTCTCAGGCCACTGACCGCCTTCCTCGGTGACATTCCCTGATGCAGCCGATTCTCCTTGTTGCATGATGGGATGGATGGGGGGGGGACCGATGGTGCCGACGCCAGCGGCGCAGATCGTCCCGCGGACCGCGGCGGCGCCCGCGAAGGGTGACGCGGCCGTCCGGAGGGTCGCCGCCCGTGGCGTCTCAGCGTTGCGGCTCGGGGGAGCCACGGCTTCCTCTTCGCGCCCCCGCCACCACACGCGCACCACGAGCCGATTTCGATTCTCGAGACCGTGGTCGAGCGTCACGGATCGATCCGACTCAGATGGACTGTGAACCGGCAGGGAACTGATGCGACAACTCATACTCCTGATCCCGTTGTTCATCGCATGCGGCCCCGCCCAGGCCGACAACCAACGCGGCCGCACCATCCACGTCCCGGGCGCGATCGCCACCATCCAGGCGGCGATCGAACTGGCGGCCGAAGGCGACACCGTTCTGGTGGCGGCCGGTACCTACACCGAGAACCTGGTCTTCCAGGGCCGCGACATCGTGCTGCGAGGAGCCGGCGTCGGCGCCACGGTGCTGGATGCCGACCGCAACGGCTCGGGCATCGTGATCGAGTCGGGCGAGAGCCGGGCTTGCGTCGTAGAGCGGATGTCGATCGTTCGTGGGACCGGGACGGTTCGGATCTTCCCGGACCGCTCAGGGTTCATGGGGGGCGGCGGTATCTTCGTCGAGGAGGCGTCGCCGCCTGAGGGGGAGGCGGTATATTCGCTACAGCTTGCACCGGTCTCGAGCTAGTCGGCCTGACCATTACCGATTGCGAAGGAGGGTTGTACGGCGGCGGCGGTATCGACGCGGGGGGAGTGAGCGACGTCCTTCGCGATTCCCTCAGCATCAGAAACTGCGATGGTAGCAACGATGAACCCTATCATGATGGCTCGGGAGGCGCCATCCAGATCGGTGGCACCAACATCACGATCCGCAACTCGACCTTCGCTGAGAACGTAGCCAACGATGGCGGTGCCGTGGAGTTCGTTCGAGGCGGCCCCTTCTACGTAGATAACTGCCTCTTCGTCCGCAACCACGCCACATCCTCCGGCGATCGCTACCCCGGCCCGCGCTATGGCGGTGCCATCCTCGCCTGGGGCGTGCCTGATCTGCACGTCACGAACTGTACCTTCGTCGACAACTTCGCCGTGGGCCGCCTGGGGGTCGCCCCGGAGGGCCTCGCCGTGGCGATGTGGGGCGGCACCTTCGTCAACAACATCGTCACCGACCACAAGTGGTACAGCGCCGTCATCGGCCCCGAGCGCCGCGAGTACAACCTCTACTTCCACAACGATCTCGACTTCTACGGCGATCCCCAAAAAGGCGAGATCTTCACCAACCCACGCTACCTGCGCCCGGGAAAGGACGACTACCGCCTGCGCCCCAACTCACCCGCGATCGACGCCGGCGATCCCGCGCGCCTCGATCCAGACGGCTCGCGCTCCGACATCGGGGCCTCTCCGGTGTATCGGCCGCGCGATCTGCTGCCGGTGGCGCGGGTATGAGACCTGGGGCTGCCCGGAGAACACACCCGGCCCGGCCGAATTCGGTTCTTTCCTCGGGTCATGTGGACTGGCGTTTCGACCATACGCTTTGCCGTCGATGCACTCCGCGCAGAAGCGCGGACCTCGCCGGAATCCGCGGGTTCTTGGGCGCGCATGAGGCGCTTCCGAGATTCTCTGTCGGCACGCATCTTCCCACGCCCATGCCCCCGCCCCCGCCCCTGCCTGGTCCGGTGGCGGGAATCGGGCATGGGCAGGGGCTCGATGGGAGGCGTGCCGGGCGCTCGCCGCGTAGAGCGCCGTTATGTCGAAGCCTCAGACGCGGAATTTCCCGCCCGCGTTTTGGCGCCCTCGCGCGAACCTCGAGCGACCCAGGTGGGCTCAGGCCCCGCCCAGCTCCTCGATCGGCCCCATCACCGCGCGTTCCAGCGCGGCCAGGGCCAGGTGCACGTCGATCACCGCGTTGAGGCGGTCGCTCTCGGCGCGCCGCCGTGCATCCTCTTCTTGCAGCAGCCGTTGCGAGTCGATGCTGCCGGCCTCGAAGCGGATCAGGGCGATCTCGTAGGCTCGGGTGGCGGCGCTTTCGGCGCGTTCCAGCACCCGTGCCCGCACCCGAGCCTCCCGGTAGCGCCGGATCTGGGCGCGCAGATCGAGGGTCACCCGGCGCCGGGCCTGCTCCTCGGCCAGGCTGCTGCGCTCCACCTCCGCCCGCGCCTCGTCGACCAGGCGCCGGCCGCGGGCACCGTCCCAGAGGGCCCAATCGAAGCTCAGGCGCGCCGAGCGCTCGGCCTGACGGCCCTGATAAGCCGAGCGCAGGTCGTGGCCGTTGCCACGCAGCCCCGCGCCCAGCTCCAGCTCGCCGTTGATGCCCCGCGCCGAGCTCGCCCCGCGGGCCGTCAGGCGCGCACTCTCGGTGGCAAGCCGGGCGCCGCGGATCTCCTCGCGCCGCTCCAGGGCCCGCTCCAGCAACCGCTCGGGTTCCAGCTCGACCGGCGGCGGCGGGGGCACCTCGGCACGCACCGCGAGCGGCGCGCTGGCCGCTCGGCCGAGCACGTCGTTGAGCGCCTCTCGGGTCCGCGCCACGCCGCCGCGGGAGGTGATCAGAGAGGCCTCGCTCAGGTCGCGCGCCACCTCAAGCTGCAGCAAGTCGCCCTCGGCGATCAGCCCGGCGGCGAACTTCTCCTGGGCGCGTTCGGCCTGGGTGCGGCTGGCCTCGTGGCTGCGCGCACGGATCCCCAGCAGCCCCTGGGCCCGCACCAGACCGTAGTACGACTCGACCACCTGCACGCGCAGGTCGGCCAGCGCCGCATCGTGGTCCAGCCGCGCCTGCTCCAGGTCGAGCGCCGCCTGCCGATCGGCGTCGTCGAGCGAGCCGCTGCGATCCAGCAGCGGCACGGCCAGGCGAGC
The DNA here is from genome assembly GCA_964490075.1 of uncultured Gemmatimonadota bacterium. Lineage (GTDB taxonomy): Bacteria > CAZBBK01. The sequence goes on from CAZBBK010000029.1 coordinate 7,930, forward strand.
TTCCGCGATCCCGTCGACCTCGATCGGCAGGTCGGCCTGCTCTTGCGCGCGCTGGCGGTGCACCCCCGACCCCTCGAGCTCGAGCCGGGCCTGGAAGGGCAGCGGCTGGGTCAGCAGCAGAGCGCCGTCGGCCGCGGTCGATTCCTGGTCGAGCAGGTGGCGGGCGCCGGTGGTGTCGAACACGCTGAAGGCGCTCAGCCCGCTCTCGGCGCCGACGCTCAGCTCCAGCTCCGGCAGTCGCCGCTGGGCCGACGATCGCATCCGCGCCGAACGGGCCTGGGCGATCTCGATGCGCGACTGGCGCAGGCCGAAGTTGGCCTCGAGCGCGATCGCCTGCGCCTGCTCCAGGCCGAGCGGCGCGGGTTCGGCGGCGCGGGCTTCGCGGGCCAGCGGGGCAACCAGTAACAGGGCGACGCAGCCAACGCAGCGTGGATCAGTCATGGCGCAGGGCCTCGATCGGATCGAGCGCGGCGGCGCGCCGCGCCGGGTAGATGCCGAACACCAGCCCCACCGCCAGGGCGACGCCGAAAGCAAGCGCCACACTGATCGGCGACACCACCGCCGAGAAGTCGGCGAAGAGATCGATGGAGTGGGCCATCAGCACGCCGAGCACCGTTCCGGCGATCCCGCCGGCCACCGAGAGCAGCCCCGCCTCGGCCACGAACTGGGCCACCACGTCGCGGGCGGTGGCGCCCACCGCGCGCCGCACGCCGATCTCCCGCACCCGCTCCTGCACCGTCGCCAGCATGATGTTCATGATGCCGATCCCACCCACCAGGAGTGATATCCCGGCGATGGCGGCGAGCACCGCGTTGAACATCCGCTGCTCCTTCTGCTCTTCCTGCAGGAGCTGCTCGGGCAGCACCAGGGCGAAGTCCTCCACGCCATGATGGCGCCGCTCGAGCAGGCGCCGGGTGAGCAGCGCCACCGGGCGCAGCAGCCCACTCTCCGGCACCGTGATGGTGATCTGATCCAGCTCCGGCTGCGGAAAGGCGCGCGGAGCACGGATCAACGCCGTCGGCAGCGGAATGTAGACATCGAGATCGACGTCGCGCGCCGCGAGACGATTGGCGGCCTGCGCGCGTCCCGAACGATCGCCCATCACTCCCACCACCCGATACCAGTCCGATCCCAGCTTCAGCCGCTCGCCCACCGCCGCCTCGAAGTCGAAGAGCTTGCGCTTGATACCGTGGCCCAGCACGCACACCCGCGCGCCCCCCTCCATGTGGGAAACCCCGAGCGTCGATCCCTGCGCCGCGCGCAGCCCGAAGGCCTCGAAGTAGCCCACGTCCACTCCCACCACGGCGCCGCGTCGGGTCCGGTCGTGGCGACTCACGTCGAGCCGGCGTTCGCTCTGCGCGCTGACCACCACCCGCTCGGGAATCAGCTCCCGCAGCGCCGCCACGTCGCGCCGCGAGAGACCGCGCGAGAAGGCGGCGCGATCTTCGTCGAGCTGCGCGCTGCTGCGCTCGGGTGCGCGCACGAGGATGTTGTTGACCCCGAGCGAGGCGTACTTGCGCAGCGCCTCGTCGCGCGCCCCGGCGCCGATCGAGAGCATGGCGATCACCGCCGCCACGCCGAAGATGATCCCCATCGCGGTCAGTGAGCTGCGCATCTTGTGCGAGCGCAGCCCCTCCAGGCTGACGCGCATGATCTCCCAGAGCGGCATCCGGCGCTACCTCCGGCGGTGCCGGCGCCGGCCGCGGCTGCTTTGGCCGGACTGCGCCGGGGATTCGGCCGACCCGGCCAGCTCCTCGAGCGTCGCGCTGTCCATATCCTGCGCCGCCCGCGGATCGATCAGCGCCAGCGCGTCGCCCTCCTCGACGCCCGAGACCACCACCGCGTGGTTCTCGCTGCGGGCGCCGAGCTCCACCGGGATTGCGTCCCAACCCGAGCCCTTGGCACGGTGCACCAGGGTCTCTTCCCCCTCCCTGAACACCGCGTCGATCGGCAAGGTCAACGTGTCCTCGAGCTCCGAGACCACGATCTCGCAGGATGCCGTCATCCCCGGCTTCAGGATCGTCGCCGTGGTGTCGATCAGCACGTTCACCTCGAACACCTTGACGTCGGACCCTTCGCTCTTGCGGCGCCCCAACGTGGCCACGTCGGAGACGGTGCCGGGAAACACCGGCCCTTCGAAGGCATCGAGCCGGATTCGCACCTCCTGGCCGACCGCCAGCTTGGAGATGTCGACCTCGTTGACCTGGGTCTTGACGCGCACCTCGCTGAGATCGGGCAGGCCGATGATCGCCTGCCCCGGCCAGGGCGTGTCACCCACCTGGAACTTGTTGCCGGTGTTCCAGTTGCGTTCGTAGACGATGAGCCCGCCGGCGGCCGCCTTGACGTCCAGCGCGGCCCGGTCCTGGCGCGCCTTCTCGAGCTCCGCCCGGGCCTGGTCCAGCTCCAGCTCGAGCCTCCGCCGCTCCTCGGCGTCGATGATGCGTTGCGACCCGATCTTGGCGCGGGAGCGCGCCAGGTCGTTCTCCGCCTGGGCGAAGCGCAGCTCCCCCTCGCGGCGGCGCACATCGGGCTCGAACTGCAGCTGCTCGAGCGCCAGCTTGGCCAGCTCGTGGGAGGCCTCGGTGTTGCGCAGCGCCGCCTCCAGCTCGGCGGCGGTCGCGGCCTGCGAGGCTTGCGCCCGGGTCAGGCTCGCCTTCTTGATCTCCAGCTCCGCCTCGGTATGGATCATGTGCTTCTCGAGACCGGAGGGGTCGAAGCGGGCGATCACGTCGCCCTGCTCGGCGCGCGATCCCTCGTCGGCCAGCCAGGTGATCTGCGGCCGAGATCCCCAGTCGCCGACCCGCGGTGAGGAGATGGTCATCGAGCGGGTCGCCTCCACCTCTCCCGACTCGGTGATGCTGACCACGAAGGGCCCGCGCGCGACCCGCGCGGTCGGCAGCTGGCCGCCGGCGCCGCCCCGCGAGCGCCGGATCGAGACCGCACCGGCGCCGACCAGCGCCAGCAGCAGAATGGCGATCAGGGCCTTGGAGCGAAGGGCGTTCACGTGAGTCGGATCTCTTTGGATGGGTGCGCCGGGTCGCGGGAGTCTACCCGCTTTTGCCTCTCGGTCGGATGGCGCTATCCTGAGTGTCGCGCCGGTTCCGCCCTGGCTCTTCGGAATCGCTCAGGCGCGACGCCTGCATACCGTCTCCGAAGGAGTATCCGTGTCCAGAACAGCCCGCATCGGCACCGTCCTGCTCGCCGCGGCTGCGCCCGCGTCTTCCGCCTCGCGCGAACAGGCCACGATCGACCGCCCCGAGGACCCGATCGAAATGGTCGGCGGCGACGTGGCGCAGCTGATCGACACCGCCGTCGACGGCTTCGCCCTCTACGTGTGGGTCGACGATCAGTTCCAGCCTCTCAACTTCCAGGTCGACGAGCGCGGACCGGGAGGGGGCTACTTCAGCGAAGAGGCCGAGACCGGCTTCATCGACGACAACGATCAGATCGTCTTCATGGTCGAGGACGGCGGGGACCGGGCGGGCACCGGCGAATGGCTCGATCATGCCAACGTCGAACCCGATCATCGTTACGAGATCGAGCTCGAGGATCCGCTGAATCCCGGCGCCAAGGGTTGGGTCTACCTCTTCCTCGGCGCCGATCTGCCGCGCTCTTCCGCCGACTACGTCGACGTGCTCGCCGACGATCCCTTCCACGTTGCTTCCGACCGCTACGGGGAGGAGTACCTGCCCGGCATTCCCGGGGCGCTCGACGATCTCACCATCCTGCCCGCGATCGGCGGCAGCGGCACCGATCTCTACGATCGCATGAAGTTCCGCCTCAAGCTGGGACCGCTCTGGGATTGGCAGACCGAAGAAGACGGTGTCGCGGAAAACACTAACTACAAGGACGGCTCGGTGCGGGTGATCCTCGCCTACAATGTTACGATTCCGATCCTGGAGTTCGCGCTCTCCAACACCCAGGTCATCTATCACCGGCAGATGTCGATCACTCGCAACAAGATTTTCCAGCTCTATTGGCCGGAGGCCAAGCGGATGTTGTGGCTGACCGACCTGAATCCCCAGATCGACGACTTCGTCTACTACGACAACCGTGGCGGCGACAAGGAATCGCCGGCGACATTCACCGATCTGGTCGATGGGGACGGGATGCGCGACGAAGATGAGTCCTTCTCCTTCCAGGAGATCGTCAGCCCGACGCACGGCGCGTCGATCAGCGTCCAGGACAACGACCCGATTCCCGCCGACGAGACCCTTGCCTACTACTGCGACCAGTGTGGCGAGGAGGCGTGGCCCGAGACCGGCGACGGAGAGAAGTGGGGCGAGAGCGGCACCTGGCTGAAGCGTATCGAGTTCCAGAACGAGCCTTTCGAGCTGGAGTCCTGGAACTGGCGCACCGGGCCCTACGACGACGGCAGCCGCGGCCACCACTTTGCCAGCCGCTACTACCACCGCACCCAGATCACCGCCCGCTGGCAGGCGCCGACCGCGATCGAGGACCAGGCCCCGCCGGCTCCGGCAGGCGCTGGACTGAGCCTCGCGCAAAACGTGCCCAACCCCTTCAATCCGCGGACCAAGATCTCCTTCGTCGTTCCGGAGAACGCCGGCGGGGTGCGGCTCGAGGTGTTCGACGTGGCCGGGCGCAAGGTGCGGGTGCTGGTTCGCGAGCCTCTGCCGGCCGGTGCCCACAGCGTCGTCTGGGACGGCCGGGGCGATGACGGACGCACGTTGCCCAGCGGCATCTACAGCTGTCGGATCGCCACCGCGGAGCGGTCGGCGGCGCGCCGCATGCTGCTCCTGAAGTAGGCGGTGTCGGCTATGAGGCACGAACTCGAGCGGACCCTTGCGACGGCGATCGGGTGCCTGCTGGGCACGGCGGCGCCGCTGTGGGCCCTCGGGCTCGAAGAGGCGACCCTGGCGCGACCCGAGGAGCCGCTCGAGCTGCGCGGAGCCGATCTGGCGCAGCTCGACGGCCAGCCGCTGGCTCGCCTGCGGCTCTTCGCCTGGGGCGAGGGCGGGTGGCGGGCGATCCCGGTCCAGTTCGATGAACGCGGGCCGAGCGACAGCTTTTTCGAAAGCGACGATCGGCCCGATACCCTCGATGGCAACGATTCGATCGTCTTCATGCAGGAGGATGTCGGAGGCCGAGTCGATGCCGGCACCTGGGTCGACGCCGCCGACGATCATCGCTATCAGATCGAGGTGGTCGATCCGCGCCCGGGAGGGGGCCGGGGCTGGGTCTACCTCTTCGCGGGCGAGGCCTTGCCGCCCGCCGAGGACGACTACGTGGAGATGGTGGCCTTCGATCCCTTCGAGATCGAGACCGATCGCTATCTGGAGCGCTTTGCCGCCGGCAATCCGGGAGTGTTGCTCGACCTGGTCATCTCCGAAGGCTTTGGCGGCAACGGTGTCGATCTCTTCGACCGGGTGAAGTACCGCGCCAAGCCGGGCTTTTTGACTCCCTGGTTGACCGAGGACGACGGCTGGGTCGACTACGGCGACCGCGAGCCGATCGATGGACCGGTGCGGGTGCTCAACAGCTTCAAAGTGTCGCTGGCCGGATTCATCGACATGATGGACGGTACGGTCTTTTTCTACCGCCAGATGGTGGTCGTGGAGACCGTCGTGTACCAGATCATCTGGCCCGATGTGCGGCACATGGTCTGGCTGGCCGACGCCAATCCGGAGGTCGGCGACCTGATCTACTACAACAATGCCGGCGAGCAGGGGATCGCGCTGATCGACACTGTCGACGGCGACGGTTTGCGCAGCACCGATCAGCCGGCTCGATTTCACGAGTGGCGCAGTCCCAGCGCCGGCGGGGCGCTGACGATTCAGGATCCCTGGGAGATTCCGGGCGACGAGCACCTGAGCTACTACTGCGACGGTTGCGAGGAGACCCGCTGGACCGAGACCGGCGACGGCGTGCAGTGGGGTCAGTGGGGCAACTGGGTGAAGGGACTGCCCTTTGGCGCCGTGATCCCGACCGAGATCTGGAACGTCTGGCTGCCGCCCGGCAGCGAGAGCGTGGGACAGGATTTCAGCGATCGCTTCATGGCCCGCAGTGAAGCCCTCGCCCTGTGGCAGGAACGGGAGACCACCGAAGTGCGCGAGGACGGCGAGCGACTGCCCGGCCTGCGCGTGGCGCTGCATCAGAACCACCCCAACCCCTTCAACCCAAGCACCACCTTGCGCTTCGACACGCCCGGCGGACCGCTGCGACTGGCGATCTACGATGCCCGCGGGGCGCGGGCGCGCACGCTGGTGGAGGGCGAGCCCGCTGCCGGGAGCCATGCCGCGACCTGGGACGGCCGCGACGACGCGGGCCGGCTTCTGCCCTCGGGCCGCTACCTGGCGTGGCTGCATTGCGGCGGGCGAGTCGAGACCGCCAGCCTGGTGCTGGTGCGCTAATGAGAGACGAAGTGACCGAAATGACCGATTCGAGCAAGGGATCGAAGTTGACGCTGCCGTGGAGCGAGCCGGCCAATCGGCTCAGTGTGGCCGACCTGAGCCTCTTCAGAGAGACGATCGGAGCGGAGGCCGACGGCGTCGGACCGCCCGCCGATGAGCACGGCTTTCTCGCGCTCTTCGCCCGCGCCCTGCGCGCCGGGGCGGAAGGCGAGGGGCTGGTGCGCGCGGCCCTGGACGAGCTGGCCAGCCACGGACTGTGGGAGCTTCTGGCGGAGGCGGCGGCCGCCGCCGGCGGAGGCGATGCCGAGAGTCCGCACGCCGGCGCGCTGCTGCGCGCCTGGAGCCGACTCGGGCGCGATGCCGAGCTGGCGCGGCTCGGGGGCGAGCTCGCCGCGCGCGATCCCCAGTACCTTCCCCCGCGCTATCGGCTCGACGTCGCTGCGGCGCTCTTCGAGCGCGGCGCGGATCCAGAGCTGGCGCGAAGGGTGTTGGCCAGTGCCGTGGAATACGTCGGCTCGAAGGGGAGAGAGGCGGAGATCGAGCGCCTCTTCGAGCTCCTCGCCGACCACGGCGGGGCGCCGGAGGTGCCCGCGGCGATCGAGCTCTGCGAGCGCATCGCGCGCCGCGGGCAGAGGGTGGCCGGCTACGCGGGTCTCTTCGCCATGGCCCTCGACGACGCGGGCGCGCCCGAGGCGCTCTGGCGCCTGGTCCGCGACGTGACGCTCTCCACCGGCGAGCTGGATGCCGTGGCCGCCGAGCTCGCTGGCCAGGCGATTGTCACGCTCTACGGCGCCGAGCTGGGGGCGTTGGGGCCACGCCTGGAGCGCGCCGCGCGCGGCGCCGATCCGCGCGCCGAGATCGAAGTGATCGAGCGCGCCATCGAGTGGCGCCCCGGCACCTTCGTATGCACCGAAACGGGTCTTTACTGGAGAGTCGTAGCCTGCGACGGCGTCCAAGTGACGCTCGCCAATCCGGCCGGAATGGAGCGCCGCGAACCCCTCGATTCCCGGCTCCACGAGCGCGTGAACGCCGACTCGTGGCCGGTGCGGGTGGCCTTCTTCCGCGAGAGCCTGCGCGTGCGCGCCAGTGCCGAGCCGCTGGCGGTGGTCGAGGAGTTTCTGCGCGACCATCCGGGCAAGCTGACCGACCTCGGGCTGAAGGCCGAGCTCACCGCCCAGTTGCTCCTTCGGCCCGCGCAATGGGAGGCGTGGTTCGAAGATCTGCGCGCGGCGATCGGGCGCGGCGAGGGTGGGGTCTGCTACGCCGCCCGCAGCCGCGCCTTTACTCTGGGCAAGCCGAAGCCGGCCGCTCGCGCGACGCGCAAGAAAGCCGCCAAGAATGCGCCTCCGAAACGGCGCGTGCTGCCGATTCCGCGCCCCGAGGCGAAGGCGCGTGAGCCCGATCTCGATTCGCTCGAGCTGCGCATCGCCGCCATTCCCGAGGCGATGGCGTTGGCGCAGCGGCTGAAGGGGCGCATCAGTGCCCTGGAGCGCGAGCTGCGCATCGAGCTGCCGGAGCGGCTCAGGACCGCCGCGGCCCATGGCGATCTGAGCGAGAACGCTGAGTACGACGCAGCCAAGGAGCGCAAGGCGACCGTCGAGGGGCTCTTGACGGAGCTCGCGCCGCGCGCCCAATCGCTGGCGGCGACCGACGGGGTGCGCTGCAAGAGGGACCAGGCCGCCGTGCTGCGCTCGGTGCGGATCGTCGAGCTTCCGGAACGGACCCGCCGCGTCATTCACCTGGTGCCGAACGAGCTCGCCGATCCCGACCGGGCCTTCGTTTCGATCGGCTCCCCTCTGGGCAAGGCGCTCAACCGTCGCCGATGCGGCGAGACCGTCGAAGTGTCGCTGCCGGCCGGCAGCCGCGAGGTGACGATTCAGGCGGTCGGCGAGTTCGGTTGCGAGCCGGAGTGAGGAGTCTCACGCAGAGGCGCGAAGGCGCAAAGAGCAAGGAAAGAAGGACAACTAACTAAGGGTCGGCGAAGAAACAACTCCCGTGTTTGCATCCCATCTGCACCGCGTCTCCGGCCGATCGGCGAGCCCCGAAATCCTCGAAATAGCTCTGCTATTCCTCCGGTTTCGGACCTCACCGATCGACCGGATCCACGGCACATCTGGGCGCAAACCCGGGGAGTTATTTCTTCGCCGACCCTAACCGCCCCCGCCCAGGTACCCCAGACTCTCGAGCTGGCTGCGCGTCGCCTGGTCGATGGTCACCAGCGACTCCCGCGGCCTCGGGCACAGGGCGCTGAGTGAATCGAGCTGGCCCTCGAGCGAGGCCAGCAGCGTGGCATCGACCTCGCGGCTCAGGTCGCGGCGCTCGCCGCGGTCTGCCTCTCGGTCGTAGAGCCGGCAAGCGCCGGTCGCGCCGTCTCGAATCAGCTTCCAGCGCGGCGTGATCAACGCGCGGTCCTGATCCCCGTAGAGCAGGGCCTCGGCGATGGTCGGTGCCATGGGGGGGCGCGGCCCGAGATCATCCCCTCCACCAGGCTGATCCCCCGGGCCCCGGGCAAGGGCGGCGCGTCCAGCAGCTCCAGCAGAGTCGGAGCCAGGTCGAGGATCCGGGCGCCGCCGGGGATCGTGCCATCGTCGCGCGCCGCTCGCGCCCGGCGCAGCTCGGTCATCTGGGCGCCGCCGCCGTGGGAGGGCGGCACCAGGATGCCCGGAACCCAGAGCAGCTCTCGATGCAGCGTGTGACCGTGCTCGGTGGCACCGTGATCCCAGTGCTCCTCGCCGTGATCGGAGACCACCAGGATCATCGTCTGGCGCGCCTCCCCGGTCGAGCGCAATGCCCGCATCAGCTCCGCCAGCCAGGCGTCCGCGAAGCGGATATCGGTCGCGTAGAGATGGCGGATATGGGCCCGCAGCGGCTGCGGCAGATCGGGCGAGGTGAGCAGCTGGCGGCGTACGATCGGCGGCGCGAAGGAGGTCGGCGGGGGCGGCTCGGGCGTCGGGGGCGGCAGATCGGCGTGCGCCAGGTAGGGAAGATGGGGCTCCATCAGGTGCAGATAGAAGAAGAAGGGGCGGTCCCCGTGCGCCAGGGAGCGCAGCATCTCGAGCGCGCGCGCGCGCAGCTCGCCGCGCCGCTCCTCGGCGATGAACTCGTAGGACTCGAAGCCCCGATCGAAGCGGGTCCAGGTTTTCAGGTGCGGATTGCTCTGCAGCGCCGCGACGGCATAGCCCGCGTCGGCGAGGGCCTGGGGCAGGGTGCCGACCTCTTCGGGCAGCGCCTGCATCACTCCGTTGTGCCCGCCGTGGTCGATCCCGAGCTCGGTGGGGTAGCGCGAGCTGAAGAGCGATCCTACCGCCGGGCGGGTCCATGGCGACTGGCTGATCAGATCCTCGAAGCGCAGTCCGCAGCGGGCCAGCGAATCGAGGGTCGGAGCGACGCCGGGATCGCCCCCGTAGCTGCCGAGCACATCCGGACGCAGCGTATCGACCAGGATCAAGAGCAGGTTGGGCCTCGGGTCGGGAGCCACGTCCCGGACCTGGCAGCCCAGCAACAGAGTAAGTGAAATTAGTGACAGTCGTCGCACCCTTTAGAGCCTATAGGGTCCGCGGTCGCTCCATCCTCTTTTTCCGCCCTTGCCCCCTTGTGCCGCGCCCTCGGATCGGCTATTCCAGACAGTGCGGGTGCGAATAGATGCGCACCGGCAGCGTTTCCGCAACAATTGGCGCCCCGCGGTCGAGCGAGTGTACGGCAAGGCTCGCACGAAGGTGGGGTGAAGGGAGGTGACATGCCCAAAGCGGATCGCCGAATGGAGAGGCAAGAGAGGTTCGTTGAGTCGTTGACCTCGAAATTCGGGAGGAGACTGGGGGCTTCCCCAGAGAGCCGGCGAGACGAGCTGCTCACCCAGGCGGTGCTCTTCGCCCTGCAGGAAAGCGGCCTGGACTGGGATCTGGCGCCACGCGCGGCGGCGATCGAGACGGTGACCGGCACCTTGACCGTGCAGACATCGAATCTGAACGCCCCGGTACGTTCCGAGGTCAGCCGCACGGTGATCAACACGGTGATGCAGACCTGCGAGCCGATCCTGATCACGGAGTCGCCCCAGAGCGACGATTTCCTGAGCTCGACCAGCGTCACTCAGCTCGGCCTGCAGTCGATTCTCTGCGTGCCGGTCCCACACCCGACGCGGCGCAACCGCGCGATCGCGGTGATCTACTACGACAGTCGCGAGCCGGGCACCTTCGGGGTCGAGGATCTGGCGTTCCTGGAAGATGTCGTCGACCTCTGCGCGCCGGCATTTCTGGCGCTCGATGCACCCTATCCGGCGCTGCCGCCCGAGCTGATCCGACACAGCAAGCCCTTCAGTCGCGTGGTGCGCGCCCTGCGGAGGCAGCACAACGCCGGGCGCTCGGTGCTGATCGGCGGCGAGTCCGGAACCGGCAAGAGCCTGTTGGCCAACTGGCTGCGGGAGCACGGCCCGCGCAGCCAGATCCGCAGCGTGCGCATCGACTGCAGCCGCGGCGAAGAGGTGAGCGTGAGGCTCTTCGGCCGCGTCCAGGCCGGCATGGGAACCACCACCCGTCGTCGCAGCGCCATCGATGTCGCGCACCGGGGAGCGCTGATCCTGGAGCAGGTCGACGCTCTCACGCCGGACCTGCAAGCGCGGCTCCTGGCGCGGCTCGAGAGCGAAGAGAACGACGTGGTCATCATCGCCACCGAATCGCGCTCGATCCCCCGGATGATCGAGGATGGCCGATTCAGCCGCGGTCTTTTCGCGGCCCTCGGGGGGCGCCTCTACGTCGTGCCTCCGCTGCGCAACCGCCCGGAGGATCTGGAGGCGATCGCCCGCAGCATGATCGAGAGGGCGGGATTCGAGCTCGATCCGGCGCTCTTGGAGGCGCTGGCGGCGCGCTCCTGGCCGGGCAACGTTCGCCAGCTCGTCGAGACCCTGGAGCAGATGCTGTGGAAGGTCGTGGCGCGCGATCAGCTGGAGCTCAAGGCCGATGCCCTGCCGGCCTCCGCGGCCGAGATCGAGACCCAGGGCCAGACCACCGAGCCCGTGACCGGCGGCGTCGAGGAGGTCGCCCTGCGACAGCTGCGCGCCACCCTCGACGATCTGCCGATTCTGCCCTTCCGCCAGGTGGCTTCGGTGGTCTACGCCGCCGCGCTGCAGCGCCATGACGGCAACGTCTCCGCCGCCGCCAGGGCGCTGCGACTCAACCGCAACACCTTCTACTCGAGGATCGAGAAGGCCGGATTGGAGATCGATCGGACCCGCGACAACACCAACCATCGTGGTGACGAGGTGGCGGTGGAAGCGGAAGAGGAGTAGGCCTCATCTCTCAAAACCGGTAGCGAGCTCGCAGGTAGAAATTGTCGCCGCGGTCCAGGTCGCCGAAGAGCGTGCCTGGATCGCCATAGAAGAGATTGGCTCCGAGCGCCAGTTGGATCTCGTCGGTGTGGTCGTAGGCCACCAAGGGGCGCCAGTGGCCGTCGGCATCCGCCGGCGAGTGCAGGCCGAAGAGCGAGAGGCGCACGGAGTCGTAGTAGAGACGCTTTTCGAGCCGCAGCGTTACCAGCTGCCGGTCGCCGGGGGGCTCCGGCGTGCCGAGCGTCCGGGCGGCCTCCAGGAGCGAGTCGTGGTCGAGCTGCCACGCATGGTAGACCTGTAGCTCCCACGACGCACCGCCGCCGAAGGAGCGCTGGTAGCCGGCGATTGCGTCGATCCGCCCGCCGGGAAGCAGGGGATCGTCGCCGCTGGAGTTGTCCGAGATGTCTCGCAGCGCCCCCTCCAGCCAGAACACGCCGCCCGCCAGGGCTCGGCGCAGGCTGGAACCGAAGGCCCGCAGCTCGGCGTGATAGGGGGTGAGGGTCGATGCCTCCATGCGCAGCGCGTCGGGTGTCTTGGTGTAGCCCTGGTAGGCATAGAGCGAGAGTGTGCCGGAGCCGAGGCGCCGGTGCAGGCGCAGCGCCAGCTCGCCCTCTTCCAGAGAGCCGCCCGGCACCTCGGGCGCCAGGACCGTCATCCCTTCCGGTGCCGGGAAGTCGACCGGCAGGCGGCGCGGATCGGGCAGCACGTCGGCGTTGAAGCGCGGCGTGTAGACCAGGTCGATCCCGACCGGCAGGCGGTGCAGCGTGAGTCGAAAGGCGTCGGTCGGCACCTTCAGGTAGGGATCCTCCCGGCCGATGAAGAAGGCGTTCCAGTCTTTGGCGAAGAGATCGTTGGCGAAGAGCAGGTCGCCGGTTCCCCAGTTCAGCGCCTGGCGCCCGGCCTTCAGCTCCAGGCGATCGTCGAAGGCCTGCAGCTTGAGCCAGGCCTCGCGGATCTCGAGCGCGCCGGGGGTCGAAGAGGCCGCGTCGCGCACCAGGTCGATGCTGGAGAAGAACTCCCCCTTGTCGTGATAGTCCGAGAGCTGGATCTGCGCACGCACCTCCTCCAGGGAGAAGTCGTCGGCGGACGTGGCTGTGGCGCGAATTCCGGTGGCGGCCTCCACGAAGCCGTGCAATTCGACCTGGGCCGCTGCCGGGCGCGCGACGATCTGCGCGGCGCCGAGCATCAGTGCCGCGATCGATGAGTCCAAAAGCTTCATGACATCAACCTCCGATCAGCTCGCGCGGCGGCGTGCGCAGCCGCCCCTCGGTAAACACATCGTCGTCGACGGCCAGGTCGTAGCCGATGCCGGAGAAGGTCACCGTCGACGTGCTCCTCTTCTTCACGTTGGTCATCGACTGCGCGGTGATCGTCATGTGGCCATCGATCTCGGCGGTGGCCTTGCTCTGGAACACACGCTCCAGCTCGTCCTTCTTGCCGTAGTACTCCGCCTTGATCGGCAACCACGTCGCCTGGTCGACCCAGGTCAGCTTGCGGCTGTAGGACGACTTCCGACCCTCGGACGGTCGCGATTCGATCACATAGGCTGCGTGTTCCTCGAGCGTCTCTTCGCGCAGCAGAACGTGCTGGTCCTCGGCCCAGTGCCTGCCGCTCACGTCCTCGTAGTTGAAGTCGCTGCCGGCGAAGCTGGAGAACTTGTCGCGCGCGGAAATCTGTCGCACCAGGTCGATGGCGGGCACGTAGATCCACCGCGCGTCCTCGCCATGCGGCCTCTTCCAGGCCAGAAAGCTCATGCGCCGCACGTCGCCGGGCGCCTGGAAGTAGACGAAAAAGCGTTGTTCTCCGCCGTCCTGGGCGTCCTTGCGCACGATCACGAACTCGCGCTTGCGCGTGCGGCCGCGCTTGTCCTTGATCGTCATCTCGACCGCGGCGCGGCCCGAGTCTCCGGCGTAGTACTGGGCGAGGTGCGAGCGCTCGGCGATCTCTCGCGCGTCGCTCAGCTGGGCAGCAGCACTCGACGGCGACAGCAGTGTCGCGCAGGCGGTCAGCAGTGCGGTGGTGAATGCTCTTCGTTTCATTTCTTGATACTCCTTCAGGAACTGATGCCGGCGATCTGGGGCTGCTGCTCGCGACATTTTGCGTCGCAGAAGAAGGAGCGATGAGCCAGGCTCAAGATCGCGGGAAGCGAGAACAGAGTGGTGATGCCACTGATCAACATGATGGCGAAGAAGAAGGCACCGACCGTGATGTAGGGGACCAGGCTGGAGAAGAACATCGGCACGAAGCCGATGGCGATCACCACGATGTTGCGGGCCAGGGCGTGCGCCGGACCCTCGTAGAAGCGCACCATGGTGCGCTCGAAGTCGGCGCCCTCTTCGCGGTAGATCTCGCGGCTGCGTTGCAGGAAGTGGATCGCAAAGTCGACCGCAAGTCCCAGCGACAGACTCGAGAGCACCGCGACCGGCATGTCGTAGGGGCGACCGGAGTAACCCAGAAATGCATAGGTCATCGCGATCGCCGCGCTCAGCGGGATCATCGAGACCAGGCCCAGGCGAACGCTGCGGAAGAGGGCGATCATCATCAGCAGCACCACCGCGATCGATCCCGCCAGGGCCTTGCCCATGCCGGCCACCATCTTCTCTTGCCAGACCACGTTGATATAGGGCAGGCCGGTCCATTCCAGCTCGATTCCCGGCGGCAGGGGATGGGTCGCCACCCAGGCGTTGGCTTCGTCCACCGCGGAGGAGACCGCCTGGTTCTCGCCGGCGCGCATCTGCACCCAGATATTGGCCTGTGAGTAGTCGGGGCTCACGAACTTGAAGAGATCCTCCGGATCTCCGCCGCTCATCTCGTAGAGGAAGAGGTACTGGGAGGCCTCCTCGCGGGTGGCGGGCAGGATCGCTTCGCTTCTGTCCTCGCCCTTGAGCTGGAAGCGCATCTTGCGCAGCACGTCGGCGACCGAAGAGGTGGCACCGACATTGTCGTGCTCGTGCAGGTGCCGTTGAAGCCGGTCGACGTAGCGCAGAAGCTCGGGATCGGTCAACGCGCCGGGCTCTCCCTTGACCACCAGGTGGGCCAGGTAGGTGCCGGCCAGGTGGCCGTTGAGAACCTGGTCGGCGACTCGAATCGGGTGGTCGGCCTTGAACCAACGAACCGGATTGTCGTTGACCACGATCCGGGTGAGGCCGAAGACCGAGATCGCGAATACCACAGCGCCGACGGTGGTGAAGAGCTTGCCGCGCGCGCAAGCGTGGCGGCGCATGAAGTGCAGAGCGGCTCCGATCGAGCTTCCGGCGTCGCGCTTGGAGCTCTCGGCGAAGCGCTCCAGGGTGTCGCGGCCGAGCAGCATGGCGACCGCCGGCAGGAAAGTGAAGGAGAGCGCCCAGGCCAGCGCCACGCCGATCGCCACGAAGAGCCCGAAGACCTTGACCGGAGGGATCGGCGTCAGATAGAGCGACAAGAATCCGATCGCGGTGGTGAGCGTCGTGTAGGTGACCGGAACGAAGAGCTCGTCGGCGGTCTGGCGGATGGCCGTCGCGACGTTGCCGCTGTGCCGGTAGCGGACTCCCAGCTCGGAGAGCAGGTGGATCGAGCTCAGAACCGCGATCGGCACCAGGAAGACGGGGATCATGGAGCTCATGATGTGGACCGTGTGGCCGGTCGCCACCAAGAGCCCCATGGTCGCCGTCACCGTGAGCATCGCCAGCGCCATCGGCGCCAGCACCACCTTCACGTTGCGGAAGAAGTAGAGCATCAAGAGGAAGATGACCAGAAAGGCGCCGGGAGCGGCCACCGCCATCTGCATGAACATCTCGCCGCCGAAGGTGTCTTCCGCGATCGGAATGCCGGCGATGTGATACTGCTCGGCGCCGGAGTGGTCGACCACCTGCTCGATCTCGGCGGCCACTCGACTGGCGACATCTTTCGACTCCAGCGGAACGAAGAGGGCGATCGCCTTGCCCTCGTCCGACGCCAGCTTGCCGCGCAGCATCGGATTGGCCTTGATCTGCTCGAGGATCCGCCGACTCTCTTGCTGCGTTTCCGGCGCTTCCTCCATCAGGCGCTGGACGCGCAGCACTCCCTCGGGCGTGGTGATGATGTCGTCCACCTCGGTCGGAGCCAGCACATCCTCTGCCACCACCCCTTCGATCTCGAGAATGGCGTCGGTGAGGGTTGCGACACGGCCCAGGGTGGCCGGATCGAACACGCCCTGCTCGTTGTTCACGATTCCGACCACGATGAAATCGTGCAGGCCGAAATCCTCCTTCATGTGGTCGGATGCGAGACGAACCGGCTCATCCGCAGGCAGCATATTTTCCGGATCGGTATCGATGACGATGCGGGGGATCTGCAAGGCGAGCAAGAGGGTCAGCACGACCGAGAGCGCCAGCACCAACTTGGGGCGCCGGACCGAAAGTTCAACCAATGGTGTCTTCATCGTCATTCCTGTCCGCTCGCGCATTGGCGAGCGATCTGCGTCTCACAGTTGTCGAGACCTAGTCCTGCGGCACGGCGCATTCCGTGGGACCGCTGTGGATGCAGCGCAGCACCTGGCTCACACGAGGCTGGGCGAGGCTGTAGTAGACATGCTGTCCCTCGCGGCGCCCGGCAACGACGCCGTGCCCTTTGAGGATCGCCAGCTGCTGGCTGGTCTGCGCCTGCGGAAGCTCGGCGCATTCGGCGATCTCGCTCACCCTTGCTTCGCAGCCATCCTTGAGGAGATCGATGATGCGCAGGCGAACGGGATGCGAGATCGCCCGCAACATCGGGGCGACCGCCCGCAGCAGATCCATCGGAAGAAGGTCTCGTGGCTCACTCATAGTGAGATCAAGATATAGCGAGAAGTATATATGTCAAGCAGAAAAAACAGGCCTCTTCGCTTCTCGCCTGGGAGAGGGGGCGGGACTACTTCTTCCTCTTCTTCTTCCCGCCAAAGAGCCCTTTGAGCCCCTCCAGTCCCTTTTCTTTGAGCTCTTCTACTTCCCGCGTGACCTGCTCCGCCACCGAGCTGGAATCGTCCTGCCCGGGATCACCCAGCTCTTCGATCAGTCCGCGGCTCAGCTCCCTTGCCTCTTGCTCGGCGCGCTCCTTGAGCTCTGCCTGCTCGGTCGCGAGGCGGATGCGCGCGGCCTGGGCCGCGGCGTCCGCGACCCGGCGATCGTCGAAGGAGACCCGGGGAGTGAGCGCGGGGCCCGCGATCCGGATCGGGATCGGGACCGAGCCGCCGCCGCCGGCCAGCGCCGCGAGGGGGGCGGGCAGTCGCTTCTGGATCGCGGCCAGCGCGGAGGCCGGCAGGCGGACGTCGAGGGCGAAGTCGAGCACCCCTTCGAGGGAAACTGCGCCGCCACCGGTGAGCGTGATCCCGGCGGCCTCGATCTTCAGATCGTCGAGTGCCAGAGAGCCATCGTCGATGCGAATCGTCTGCCGCAGATCGGTGGCCCGCAGGGTGGCGAGATCCGGGGTGGCGAGCAGCTTCGCAAGCTCGGCCTGAGCCGGCAGCCCCTCGATGGCGAGGGCATCGAAGGCCAGGTCGCCGCTGGCGCTCAAGGACGAGAGCTCGATGCCCAAGGTGTCGTCGAAAGCCCCGCGCGCCCGGACCTCTGCATCACAACTTCCCCCCAGCCCCCCCGCCAGGCCGCCGAAGCCCTCGAAGGCCGGCGAGGAGCGCACCAGCTCTTGGGCCCGCACTCCCTCGAGCGTGGTCTCGAGATCGTAGCGCGGCGCCTCGGGATCGCTCAGATCGACCTCGCCGGTGGCTTGCACCGATCCCCCGAAGGCGAGCAGATCGGCCGCGACGATGCGAATACGCCCCGAATCGAGCTCGGCGCTCGCCGCGAGCTGGCGCATCTCGATTTCGTTCGACACCAGGCGGTCGATCTTCAGCGCCAGGCGGCCGTCGAGCGGGGGCAGCGGCTCGAACCCCTTCGGCGCCGTGGGATCGGGCGGAAAAAGCTGATCGAGGTCGAGGGTGTGGCTGCGCAGGCGGGCATCGAACTGCGCCCGCGCGCTTTCCTCGTCGAGCCCGGCCAGCGCCAGCGGGCGATCCAGAACGCCGCTCAGCGCCAGGTCGCTGGCGAGGATCGCGAAGTCGAGCTCGTCGATCCACAGGCGCTCGGGCGTGAGCCGCAGGCGGGCGTCGAGGTCGCGGATCGGTCCCGGCAGCGAAGGCTCGCTGAGCCAGACGCTGCGCAGCTCGAGCGCGCCCTCGATCTCGAGCCCCATCGGGTCTGCGATCGGTCCGCCAATCGCCAGCTCCGCGCTCGCCCCACCCTCCAGCCGCAGCGCCTCGGCGGCGGGGTGCAGGCGCGCCAGCTCTCCGAGCTCGAGCTCGGCATCGATGGTGGCGGCCAGGCGTGCCTCCGCCGTCGGATTCTCGATCTCGGCCCGCACGCTCAGACGACTGCCCGCTGCTCGCGCACCGAAGCGCTCCAGATCGAAACGCTCGGGCGTCAGGTGGGCGCGGATCTCGATCTCTTCGATCGCCGCTCCTTGCTCGCCGTAGGCCACTCGGCCCTGTTCCAGGAGCAGCCTGAGGTCGTAGTCCAGCTCGGCCGCTCCGGCCTCGATGCCCTCATTCCCCACGCCGCCGGCCGCCGACACCCGCCCCTGCAGCCGCACGCTTCCTCGTGAGCGCGCGTCGGGGGTGATCGGGAAGAGCTCCGCCGGAAGGAAGGCGAAGATCTCGTCGAGCTGGGCCGGCCCCCCCTCGAAGAGCAGCTCCACGCCGGGCTGCCCCGAGCCGAGTCGCGACACCACACCGTGGAGCGCCACCGGCAGGCCGCCGAGGCGCAGCCTGGCCTCGTCGATGTGCAAGCGGTCTTCGCCGGTCTCGTAGCGCAGCTCCTTGGAGAGCTCCAGGCGCAGCCCCTGACCCAGCCGCCCCGCGGGTGTGTGCAGCACCAGCTTCTCGATGCTGCTGCGGCCCTCGAGCTGAATCGTCTGCTGCTCCGGGCTCAGCGCCGCCCGCAGCTCCTCGGAGAAGCCCTCGATCTCCGCCACGGGTGCGCCCTTCGCGTCCCGGACGTCGATCCGACCCTCCTCGATCCGCAGGCTCTCGACCACGATCGCCAGCGGCAGCGCTCCCTCGCGCGCGGCGCTTCGCGGCTCGTCCGCACCCGCACCCGCGCCGGCCGCTTCGTCGGCGAGCACGATCTCGAGCTCGGGCCGCTCGATGTCGATGCCGCGCACCACCAGGTTGCCACGCAGCAGGGGCGGCAGGGCCAGCTCGAGCGCCACGCTCGCCACCCGCACCAGGGGCGCACCCGGGGCCGCGCTCTCGCCGACGCCGAGATCCTCGAGGCGCAGCCGCAGGCCGCCGATCAGGCCGAGCGACACATCGCCCACCCTCACCGGCCGCTCGAGCGCCTCGGAGAGGCGCGCCACCGCTAGATCGCGAATGCGCTCCTCGGGAAAGAAGACCAGCACGAGCGCGACCGCCACCACGGCCGCGCCCGCGATCCAGGCGATGGCTTTGAGCGTTGCCCGCATCATCGCCAGCGCTGGACCTCTCAGAGGAGGTCTTCGATGGCCTCGCGCTCGGCGCGCAGCTCGGCTTCGCTGGCGTCCATCCGCTCGCGGCTCGGGCCGTCGATCTCGAGCCCCTGCACGATCTGGTAGCCAGCGTTCTTGCAGGTGACCGGGAACGAGTAGACCACGCCCGGCGCGATGCCGTAGCTGCCGTCGGAGGGAACCGCCATGCTCACCCAGTCGTTGGCCGGACTGCCGAGGATCCAGTCGCGCATGTTGTCGATCGCCGCCGACGCCGCCGATGCCGCCGACGAGGCGCCGCGCGCCTTGATGATGGCGGCACCGCGCTTCTGCACGGTCGGGATGAACTCGCCGTCGACCCACGCGCCCTCGACCATCCCCTTGGCAAGCTCGCCGCGCACCAGGGTGTGGTTGATGTCGGGATACTGGGTCAACGAGTGGTTGCCCCAGATGGTCATGCGCCGGATCTCGCCGACGTGGGTGCCGGTCTTCTCGGAGAGCTGGCTCAGCGCCCGGTTGTGATCGAGGCGGGTCATCGCCGTGATCTGATTCGGCCGCAGATCGGGAGCGTTGCTGGCCGTGATCAGGGCGTTGGTATTGGCCGGATTGCCGACCAC
Source organism: uncultured Gemmatimonadota bacterium (assembly GCA_964490075.1). Lineage (GTDB taxonomy): Bacteria > CAZBBK01. The sequence continues at coordinate 27,687 of CAZBBK010000029.1, forward strand.
CAGCACCCGCACCTCGCGGTCGGCGTGGTCGTTCAGCGCCTTGCCCTGGACCGAGAAGATCTTGGCGTTTTCGAGCAGCAGATCGCTGCGCTCCATGCCCGGGCCGCGCGGCTTGGCGCCCACCAGGATGGCGTAGTTGGTGTCGCGGAAGGCCACGTTGGGATCATCGGTCGCCACCACGCCGTGCAAGGTGGAGAAGGCGCAGTCGTTCAGCTCCATGACCACGCCCTGCAACGCGCCGAGCGCCGGGGGAATCTCCAGAAGCTGGAGGATGATCGGTTGCTCGGGTCCGAACATCTGTCCCGAGGCGATGCGGAAGGCCAAGGCATAGCCGATCTGACCGGCCGCGCCGGTGATGGCTACGCGGACGGGTTCGTTCATTTCGCTACTCCAATTCGAGCCGTGAGGACGTTTTTGCCAACCGCGCGCCACGCTACCACTTTTGATCCGAGGAAGGGCCCACAATCTGTTCCGCGAAGCGGCGGTCAAGCCAATCGCGCCTCGCGCCGATCTACTCCATGAGCAGCAGGTTGGCGGGGGGCCCCGTGTCCGATTCCCCGACGACATTCTCCGCACCACGGATTCGCAAGCCGCTGGGTGAGATCCTGGTGCAGCGTGGGCTGGTCAACCCGGCCCAGTTGGAGCGAGCGCTGGCGGTCCAAAGGGACCGGGGCGGCATGCTCGGCCGCGTGTTGGTCGATCTCGGCCTGATCTCCGATTCCCACTTGGCCGAAATCGTCGCCGAGCAGAGCGGTTTCGACTATCTCGAGCTCAGCGAGATCATCATCGACGGCGAGGTGGTGGAGATGGTGCCGGGAGAGATGGCCCGGCGCTACAACGTGCTGCCGATCGACATTCGCGACGGCCGCCTGGTGGTGGCGATGTCCGATCCGATGGACGTCCCGGCCCTGGACGAGCTGCGCATCGCCACCGGTCTCGAGGTCCATCCCTGCATCGCTTCCGAGGGTGCGATCGATCGCGCTCTGGTGCGTCACTACGGGGACGAGAACGAATTCTCCCGTCTCTGCGGCGTGCTCGGCGACGAGGAAGAGGGCGAGGGGACATCTGCGGAAGGCGAGGAGATCGCCGAAGCCCCGGTGGTGAAGCTGGTCGACGTGATCCTCACCACCGCGCTGCGCCGCGGCGCCAGCGACATCCACCTGGAGCCGGAGCGCGACGAGCTGCGGGTGCGCCTGCGCATCGACGGCACCCTGCACGAGATCCCTTCGCCGCCGCGCCGCTACCGAGCGTCGCTCACCTCGCGCATCAAGATCATGGCCGGCATCGACATCTCGAAGGCCAGCGTGCCCCAGGACGGACGCTTCGAGATCGAGCTCGGGCGCACCCGAATCGGTGTCCGGGTCTCGACCTTCCCGACCATCTACGGCGAGAACCTGGTGCTGCGGCTGCTCGATCGCATCGGTGCCCGCCGCGGCCTCGAGCGGCTGGGGCTCGACGAGCAGGATTTGCAGGTGCTGCGCGCCGCCACCGGCCGCCCCCACGGACTGATCCTCATCACCGGGCCGACCGGCAGCGGCAAGACCGCCACCCTGTACTCCATCCTGCAGGCGATCAACTCTCCCGACAAGAACATCGCCACGCTCGAGGATCCGGTCGAGTATCCGCTGCCGATGATCCGCCAGGGACAGCTCAACCGCAAGGCGGGGCTCACCTTCGCGAGCGGGCTGCGGGCCATCCTCCGGCAGGACCCCGACGTGATCATGGTCGGCGAGATTCGCGACGACGAGACCGCCGAGATCGCGGCCCACGCGGCGCTCACCGGCCACCTGGTGCTGTCGACGCTGCACTCCAACGACGCCGCTTCCGCCCCCGGGCGCCTGATCCAGATCGGCGTCGCGCCCTACCTGATCGCCACCACCCTGGTGGCGGTGGTGGCGCAACGCCTGGTGCGCTGCGTCTGTTCGGCCTGCGCGGTGGACGATCCCCTGAGCGCCGACGCCGCCCGCGAGCTGGAGCTCGATCCCGGCATTCGGGTGCGTCGCGGCAACGGCTGCGGCGAGTGCGACGGGGCCGGGACCTCGGGCCGCGAAGGGGCCTTCGAGGTGCTGCCGATCGACGACGATATTCGGCGCCTGATCTTGCGCAAGGCCGATGGCAGCGCCCTGGCGGCGCTGGCGCAGACCAAGGGGATGCGCCGTCTGGAAGATGCGGTGCTGGCCAAGGCGCTCGCAGGGCGGGTGCCGCTCTCGGAATTCCTGCGGCTGCGTCTCGAGCACCGCATGCCCGAGGAGCGCAGGCGATGAGCGCGGTCTCCACCTGGGAATACCAGGCCCTGGACGAGCGCCAGGAGGCGCTTTCCGGTGCGCTCGACGGCGCATCGGCCGACGACGTGGCGCTGCGCCTGGTGGAGATGGGACTCAGGCCCCTGGAGATCCGCCAACAGGATCCGAACGCCCTTCCGCAGCGTCTCGCCGCCCGCTTTGCGCGTCCCGATCACGCCGGCCTGCTGATGTTCACCCGCGTGCTGCGGGCGATGCTCGCCTCGGGAATCCCCATCCAGGCCGCCCTGGCCACCATCGAGGCACAGGTCGCCGGCCAGAAGATCGCCCGGATGGTGCGCGATGTTCGTCTCTCGGTCGAAGGCGGGAGCCCGCTCTCCGGCGCACTCGCGGCGCGCGGGGCGGCGGTGCCGCGCATCTACTGGGAGATGGTCGCCGCCGGCGAGGAGGCGGGACAGCTCGACGTGGTCCTGGCCTGGCTCGGACGCCTTCTCGAGCACGAGATCAAGATCCGGCGCACGGTGCGCACCGCGCTGCGCTATCCGGCGATGGTGCTGGGAGCGGTCGGACTCGCCTCCCTGGTGGTGCTGACCTTCGTCGTGCCCCGCTTCACCAGTCTCTTCGCCACCATGGGGGCCGATCTTCCCTTGCCGACCCAGGTGTTGATGGCGGCCGGGGCGCTGATCTCCGATCACCCGCTGGCGCTCTTGATGGGACTGGGCGGCGTGCCGGCGGCTTTCGCCTGGGCACGATCGACACGCCTGGGCAAGTGGTACATCGCGCGCGCGGTGCTCGAGATCCCGGTGATCGGAATGGTGGTCGCACAGCTCGAGCTGTCGCGAGTGTCGTTCATTCTCGAGGTGCTCTTTCGGAGCGGCATTCCCACGGTTCGTGCGGTGGAGCTGGCCGGTCGCACCGCGACCAATCCGGTGATCGAGGCGGAGTTGGCGCAGGTCGCGCAGGATATCGCCGAAGGGCGAGGCCTGGGTGGATCGTTCGCCGCAAGCAACAGATTTCCTCCGGTGTTCGTGCAGCTGCTGGCGGTTGGCGAAGCATCGGGATCGCTCGAAACAATGTTGGCTGATGCGCGCCAGTTCCTCGAAGACGAGGCCGAGGTCAGCGTCAGCAATCTGACGGCGTTGGTCGAGCCCGTGCTCACGGTGCTCGTCGCGGCGCTGGTGGTCGGCCTGGCGCTGGCCATCTTCCTACCCATGTGGAACATGCCGGGACACATGCTTTGACCCGGTCTTTCGAAGGAGTTGTCATGTCGATTCAGAAGATTCGCGATGCCCTGGAGACGCGCCGTCGCCTGCGTGCCCGCGCCGAAGCCGGCTTCACCCTGGTGGAGTTGGTGGTGGTGGTGGCGGTCCTCGGCCTGCTGGCCGCGGTGGCCATTCCGAAGTATCAGAACATCACCGCCGAGGCCAAGCTCTCGGCCTGCGAGGGGGCTCTGGGCGGGCTGCGCTCCGGAGTGGCGCTCTTCTACGCCAACTCCGCGGTCACCAATTCCGGATCGGCCTCCTGGCCCAGTCTGGTCGAGCTGCAAGCGGTCGGGACGGTGATGATGCAAGAGATCCCCGCCAATCCTTATGCTGGTGACTACGGATCGGTGATCGTTGCCGGCACCACCCGCGGCGTGGTGGTCGAAGCCGATGCCGGGTGGGCGTACAATGCGACCAGCGGGGAGATCTGGCCCAACACCGACGATGCGGGCGAGAACGAGCTCTAGCTAGGCCACCGGCAGTCCCGAGGGCCGGTCGCAAGAGGCGCTCCCCAAGTGTCGCTATCGCCTGGCGGCGAGTCGCGAGGCGAGCACCGGTGGGAAGCGGAGGGAGTGCCCTTGCGGCGCTGCTCGGGACTGGTCGGGATCGCGTGGAGTCCACTGTCGAGTTCCAGATGATGCTGATCAGAACACCGATGCGCAAGCTGCGCACGATGCTCGCCAGACCGCAAGCGGTCGAGATCGCGCAGCGGATTCGCGAGATCGTGAGCATCGATTTGCCCCGTGGATCGAGCTGGACCGGGGGGCTCGGCGAGCTGGCCCAGCGCCGCTCGTCGATGCGCTTCGGATTGTGCACCGACGGTGGCCCGGAGGCGGTGACGCTGCGGCGCGGCGTCGATGGCGACACACTGGGCGCGGCGGGACAGTGGGACTCGGAAGGCGGAGCGCGCTGGCCGCAGGGGGGACGCGCGGCCCCCAGGGGCGTGCACGTGGTCGTCACGGGCTCCGGGATGATCACTCGCAGCACGCGGATCGCGAGCGGCGTGCGGGGCAATCCAGCGGCCACCGCGCGCTGGGAGATCCTCAGCCAGCTCAAACATCGCAACAAGCGTTTGCCGATCCTGGTGCGCCGGGAAGAGGACCAGGAGGATCGTTGGACCGCGGTGGCGGTTCCGCGGTCGACGCTGGATGCCGGCGCCCTGCGGTGCCGGGGTCTGAACGCGGTGGAGTACACCTTCGCGCCCTTCGCCGCGGCGGCCCTCTCGACTCGGGAGCACCGCGTCCGCGGCGTGGAGCCGCCGGTCGAGCTGGTGCTGCACGTGACCGGCGAGTGGGCGGTGCTCGGCATCGGTCGCGGCGGGGCACTGGAGATCGTACGCGAGGTCCCGGCGCTGGCACGGCAAGGTTGGACCGAAGAGGGCCTCGGGGATGTGGTTCGCACCCTGGAGTTCTATCGCTTTCGGATGCGTGGCGACGACATCGCCCGCGTGGTGGTCAGCAAGGAGGATCTGCGCGAGCAGGAGCGGTCCCAGCTGGAGCGGAGCTTCGCGCGCCCAGTGGTCGACGTCCGCGAGCTGGCATCGAAGGTGATCGGTGAGGCGGTTCCGAGCTCGGCCCGAGCGCTGGCGATCGGAGCGGCCCTGGCGCCGGGATTCAGAGCGATCGACGAAAGTGTCGCGGCGGCGGGACGGGGCGGCGGCAGGTCCGAGCTGAAGAGGGTGCGCCGCGCGGCGATGTTGGCGGCCCTGCCTCTGGCACTGCTCTTGGTGGGCGGCCACCAGTGGAGCCGGGGCAGCCGCGCGAGCGAATCCGCCGCGGCGGTGGAGGCGCGCATCGCCAGCATCGAGAGTCGGATCGCGGCCCTGGCCGTGGTGCCGCCGGCACCGGCTCCGGAGCAGCCCGCGCGCCCGCCCGACGCGCTCGACGCCGTGATGCGGGTCGCGGCCTCGATCCCGGCCGAGATGGTGGCGCAGGAGATCTCCTGCATCTCGGCGACCAACGGCCCGGTCGATGTCGCACCCACGCGCCTCGATCTGCGCCTTTCGCTGGCCGGGGAAGAACCCGAGACGGCGCTGCGCGCGCTCGATCACTACTTCGACCTTCACGCGGCGGTCGCCGGCTGGAGCTTGCGCTCCGATCCCGTCGTCGAAGAGACCATGATGGCCGGTGCTCCGGCGATCGATCTGCGGGTCTCCTTCGACACCACCGTGGAGGGACTCTGATCGTGCTCGCAAGGCTGTCGTTACGAGAGCGCGCCGCGTTGGCTCTGCTCCTGATGCTGGCGTTCTTCACCGCGCTGGAGATGCTCTACGTCGCGCCGCAGGAAGAGCGGATCGCGCGCGCCGAGCGGCGCCTGGGATCGGCCGAGGCCGCCCTGGAGCGTGAGATGGCCAAGGCACAGGCCCGCGCCCTGCTGCCTGACGACGTGCTGCCGATGGTGTCGCGTCTGCCCGAGATCGACCGTACCCTGCGCATCGACCGTCTGCCCCATGCCGTGCTCAAGCTGACTCTGGAGGCGCGCCGCCGGGGTCTCGAGATCGACACGGTGGAGCCGCACTATCTCGAGGTATTCCGCGCCCTGCGCGGTCGTGAGGAAGCCGTCGCGGTGCGCATCGATGCGGTCGGCCGCTGGGACCTGCTGCGGGAATACGCCGAGTGGTTGCGCCTCGCTCCGGGCGTGCGTGGCTTCCGCCGGCTGGCGTTTCGCCGCGAGGAGCGCCTGGTCCCACGCATCAAGATGGAAGCGACATTCGTGCTGGCGGTCGATCCGCAGCTCGCGAAACCACCCGAAGAGGCGACGATCGCCGGCGCGGGGCGCGTCGCCGGTCGATCCCCCGCTGCGGAGGACCCATCGCTATGAGTGCACCGAGATCGATCGCAGGGGGCCTGACGGCCATCTGCCTGGGCGCGTCCCTGGCGGCGGCTGCCGCCGGCGTCGACGCTCCGCAGCTCCGCGCCCGGGACCCCTTCTTGCTCCCGGCCGAGCAGGGCATGGCCCAGCAGGCAACGAAGCAGAGCGACTCCGCGAAGGTCCGCGTGGAGCGTCCACCCGCGATCGTCGGCTGGGTGCGCAGCGGCGAGGATCTGCGCGCGCTGACTCGCGGCGGCGCGATCGTGCGCCGGGGTGGGACGATTTCCGGATGGACCTTGCTCGGCGAGAGCGCCGGTGTACTGACCCTGCAGAAGGGCGATCGCAAGGTCGCGTTGCGCCTGGAGGACAAGAAATGAAGCGCAGCACGAGCCGGGTGTTCCGGCGATCGGTCGTTTTGGCGCTGACGATCTTGGCGAGCGCCGCCGCGCTGCCCGACGCCTTGGCCGCGACACCAGCCACCGGCGGCCAGACCGTCGACCTCGAGCTGCGCAACGCCGCACTGCGCGACGTGCTGCAGCTCCTGGCGGTGCAGGCCGGGTTCGATGTGGTGCTCGATCAGGACCTGGAAGGTCGATTGTCGCTCAGTCTGAGCGACACTCCGGTCATGGGCGCATTCGACGCGGTGCTGCGGTCTCACGGCCTGGACTACACCCGCGAGGGAGAGGTGATCGTCGTTCGACCGCGCGCCGAGCTGCTCCCCGGTGATGCCGCGTCGCGGGTCTTCCAGTTGCGCTACGCCGACGCCGGGGCGGTCGCCGAGGCGCTGGCGTCGACCCTCTCCGAGCTCGGCAAGGTGCACGTGCTGCGCGAGGGCCCCCCTGCCCGCAACGCGGCATCGACCAGCCGCTCCCGGACTCTGCTGGTGAGCGACACGCCGCGCATCCTGGACCGGGTGGCGGCGATCGTCGAGCAGCTCGACCTGCCGCGCAGACAGATCGAGATCGAGGTGCGTTTCGTGGAGACCTCGCTCGACAGCGGTCACGATCTGGGCCTGAAATGGGACAACGCCATTTCCTTCGCGGCCGGAGACAGCACGGGGAACGCGAGCATCATGAAGAACATCGCGCCGACCAGTGGATTCACCTTCGGCACCCTCTCCGTAGGCGAGCTGGCCGGCACGCTGGAGTTCCTGGCCGAGAGCGGCAGCGCCAACCTGCTCTCCCATCCCCGGGTACTGGTTCGCGACAACACCGAAGCCCGGATCTCCAGTGGCACCACCATTCCGATCGCGACCATCAACCGCTTCAGCGGCACCGGCGGGCAGACCCAGGATATCGTCACCTTCCAGGATCGCGACGTGGCGATCGAGCTGGTGGTCACGCCCTGGGTCAACGAGGACGAGCGGGTGACGGTGCGCGTGCATCCGCGCGTAGAGGAGATCACCGGCTGGACCGGTCCCCCCGATCAACAGCAGCCGATCACCTCCAAGCGAGAGGTCGAAACCGAGCTGACGGTGGCCAGCGGCGAGACCATCGCGATGGGGGGTTTGGTGAAGGAGAACGAGCTCGAAACCGTGAAGAAGACCTGGCTCTTGGGTGATATTCCGATCCTGGGTCACCTGTTTCGCCACACCAGCGTGCAACGCACCAAGACCAATCTGGTGATCTTCATCACTCCGCGACTGCTGGAAGAGACGCTTTGAGCAGCTCGGCGCGAAGTGTCGCGGCGGAGCTTCACGATCTGGTGATGGCGGCGGCCGATGTGGGAGCATCGGATCTGCATCTGCGCGGCGGTGGGGCGCCGATCGTGCGCGTCGACGGGACGCTGGCAGAGCTTCATTCCACCGCTCTGGAGCGAGCCGAGGTCGCATCACTGGTCCTCGCTCTGGGCGCCGAGCGAGGCCCGGAGCCGGAGCGAGAGGACGGCACTTTCGACCTGGCGCTCAACCTCGAGGGCGGGCTGCGCCTGCGGGTGCACGTCTACGAGACTCGCCGCGGGGCGGCGATCGCCGTGCGCCTGCTGCCGGGACGAATTCCCACCTTGACCGAATGCGGCTTGCCTCCCGAGGTGGCCGCACTGTCGGAGGTGCGGCGCGGATTGGTGGCGGTGTGCGGCGTGACCGGCAGCGGGAAGTCGACGACCATCGCCGCCCTGGTCGATCAGGCCCGCGCCGACCGCGCGCTGCACGTGGTGACCATCGAGGACCCGATCGAATATGTCTACGACTCGCGGCACGGCTTGGTCGGCCAGCGCGAGGTGGGGCGCCACACGCCGGATTTCGCCCAGGCTCTGAAACACGCCCTGCGCGCCGATCCCGACGTGATCGTGGTGGGGGAGCTGCGCGATCCCGAGTCGATCGAGCTGGCGCTGATCGCCGCCGAAACCGGTCACGTGGTCTTCGCCTCGGTGCACGCCGGCAGCACCGGCGGGGCCGTGGATCGCCTGGTGCACGCGCTGCCGGCGGGGCGCTGGAGCTGCATTCGATCCCAGATCGCCGCGGTGCTGGAAGGCGTCGTCTACCAGGAGCTGGTGGCGCTGGAGAACCAGCCGGGGCGGCGGGTGGCATGCGAGGTCCTGCGGGCCACACCGGCGGTGCGGCAGATGATCCGCGAGGGCAAGACCCACCAGATCCCATCGGTGATCGAGGTCTCGTCGGAAGCCGGCATGCGCCCGCTCGGATAGCCGACGGCTCCCCTCCGCGCCCCGTGCTACGCTTGGACCTTCGCAGTGCCACCGCGACCCTGGAGACCCACTGATGACCGAGATCGACCCGGAGCCGGGAACCCTCGAAACCGACCGCATCGAGGTCCGCGCGCTGCAGCCGAGCGACCTGGATTGGGTGATTCGAATCGACCAGGAGCGCACCGGTCGCGCCCGGAGCGAGTACTACCGGGTCAAGTTTCACGAGGCGGAAAGCGATACCGGAGTGCGCATCTCGCTGGCCGCCACGATCGACTCCGACCCGGCGGGCTTCCTCATGGGGCGCCTCTACTACGGAGAGTTCGGGCTGCCCGAAGCGGTCGCGGTGCTCGATTCGATCGGCGTGGTGCGCGCTCACGGTGGCAAGCAGGTCGGTCGCGCGCTGATGCGCCAGCTCTCGATGAACCTGGCGGCGCTGCGCATCGAGAAGGTGCAGACCCAGGTGGAGTGGGACGATGCCGAGCTGATCGGCTTCTTCCGGCACTTCGGCTTCCGCCCCGCCTCGCGCCTCTGCCTGGAGATGTCGGTCGAGCCCCCCAACGAGTGAGGCTACTGCCCGATCCCGGTGGTCCCGAAGGACATCGTCGAGCCATCGCTGAAGTCGAGCTCGAACTCGACGCCACGCATGTCGACCGGATCCCCATGGTAGTTGGGACGGTTGCGGAAATGCTCGATCTTGATCTCCACGTTCGAGCCGGCGCGGATCACCGGGAACACACCCCGCACCGCCTCTCCGGAGCCGTAGCGGGCCTGCGGTGAGTTGGCGACCAGAGTAGCGTCGACGGTCACCCGTTGGAAATACGCGGTTTTCTCGTAGCTGCAGACGAGGTAGTCGAGCTCGATGTCGATCTCGCTGGTGTTGAGCACCCGGAACACCAGTTTGTTGTTCTGAGGACCGGTGATCAGCGCGCTTCCTTCGACGTACTCCAGCGCGGTCAAGCCCGATCCGCCCTGTGAGGGCCAGGTGAACCCGAAGAGCAGATCCTGATGCGTGGCCCGTCCGGGATACACGGTCAGGTCGACAGAAACAGTGTCGCTCAGAAGGCCCTGCTCGAGTGCAGCGTACACTGTATGTCGACCGATCGGAACCTCTGAGTCGAAAGTGTAGCGTCCGGAAGGATCGACATCGACCGCCGACAGGAGCTCGGAACCGACGCCGTCCGGATAGCTCATCCAGACCGACAGATTGACGTAGGAGTATCCGGGGGGCGAAGCGGCGGCGTCGCGCAGCGTGCCCGTGACGGTGTTGTAGAGCAGCGCCGCCTCGTTCGACGCCAGCATCAGCGTCAGCTCCTCTCCCTCGGCGCCGCCTTCGCTCGAGAGCATGGTGCCCGCATAGCCATAGTCGTCGCCCCAGGCGTCGCGCGCGTGACCGTACTGATCCTCCTCGAAGCGCGCGAGATAGGGTCCCCCCCAGGTCGCCAGACCGGGGTGCTCCACCAGGTCGTCGAGGGTGGAGGGCAGCGCGCCGATATCGCCGACATACCCGAAGTCGATGCGCGAGCCGCCCTCGATCAGCCGCGCGTCGCCGACGATGGCGCGCGCGATTTCCTCCATCTCCGCGGCGGTCGCTTCGAAGCGCTTGCGATCCAGCGAAGGCTGCATGGTGCGCAGCGCGGTGCCGGCGAAGATCGAGATCATCACCATCACCAGCAGCACCTCGATGAGGGTGAAGCCGCCGCCGGAGCACGGCGCGTCAGAACGACATCTGGATGACATTTTCGGGATTCTGGCTGGTGAGGGTTCTGGCGCTGGCGTCGTACTCGTAGTCGAGACCCCAGGCGTCGGTGGTGATGGCTTCGATGTCGTCCTCCAGGTAGGGACCGTTCCAGCCCAGCCCGGTGAAGCGGTCGAAGGCCGAAACGCCCTCGGGAGGATCGACCAGCGCCTCCAGGTCGGGCGGTGGTGCCCCCAGGTCGTTCTCGTAGCCGGTGCGCTCGGATTGCGAGTCGCCGACGATCGCCCCGATGATGATCTGCATCTCGCGGCGCGTGGCGCTCTCCTTGCCGCTGGAGATCACATCGCCCAGGTGGGGCAGCGCGACGGCGGAGAGCAGCCCCAGCACCACGATGACCACCACGATCTCCACCACGGTGAATCCGCTGGTGGCGTGACGGGCCGCGGCCGGCTGGCTTCTGGTTCTCTGATCACGAGGTCGATGCACGCTGCGCTCTGTGACTGCATCCCCTGGTTTGATCGACACGTGGGGCGCCGCAAATTGAGAGAAGCTGCCAGAATCGGTTCCACATGCACCCCTTTCTCGACCATCCCCGACCACTGGCCTTCGCCCACCGGGGCGGTGCGCAGGAGGCGCCCGAGAACACCATGCGGGCCTTCGAGGCGGCCGTGCGCCTGGGCTACCGCTACGTCGAGACCGACCTCAGGCTCAGTGCCGACGGCGTGCCCATGGTCTTTCACGACGCAACGCTGGAGCGGGTGACCGACGGCGTCGGGCTGGTCGCGGAACGGACGCGGCGCGAGCTGCAGGGGGTGCGGGTGGCGGGCGGCGAGCCGATTCCGACTCTGGAGGAGCTGCTCGGCACCTGGCCCGATCTGCGCGTCAACATCGACCCCAAGTGCGACGCCGTGCTGACGGTCCTGGCCGCCACGCTGCGCCGCACGCGTGCCCTCGATCGAGTCTGCGTCGCCTCCTTCTCCGAGCGCCGCATCCGGCGCGCGCGGCGCCTCATCGGTCCCGGCCTCTGCACTTCGCTGGGGCCTCTGGGCGTGGCGCGGCTGCGGCTCCTCGGCGGTGCGGCGGGGCGCGGGTCGGGCGCGGCCCCCTGCGCTCAGGTGCCGCCTCGCTGGCGCGGCATTCCCCTGGTCGACGCGCGGCTGCTGCGCGCCGCCCGGCGCGCGGACCTGCAAGTGCACGTCTGGACCGTCGATCGGCAGCGGGAGATGCACCGGCTGCTGGAGCTCGGGGTCGACGGCCTGATGAGCGATCGGCCCACCCTGCTGCGCGCGGTCTGCCTAGAGCGCGGCCTGTGGACCGGCGGCGCCTAAGTGGCCCACTCCGCGAGTACGGTGGCATTCGGCCGCCGCTGCATCCACGCTGGCTGCGTTGCTCCTCCTCGCCATAGCCTCCGGCTATGACTCGTCGTCGCGCCTTGCCAGCGCGGCGCAGCGGCGCCCTCGGTGCTTCACCGTATTTGTGGAGTGGGCCACTTTGAGCGATCGAAACGCCCCGGCAGATCGGTTCCGCAGCGCCGGCAGCGTCCCCCGCTCAGGCCGCCCGCATCGACCCGGTAACCCCGCCGCTCGACCAGCACGGCGCCGCAGCGAGGGCAGCTCGTCCGCTGCCCCTCCGGGTCGGCGATGTTGCCCGTATAGACGAAGCGCAGACCCTCTTCCAGGGCGATTTCGCGCGCGTTGCGCACCACTTGCGGAGGCGTGGCCGGGTTGCGCAGCTCGAAGGCCGGATGGTAGGCGCTGAAATGCAGCGGAAGATCGGCATGGAGCTGGTCGCGGATCCAGGCGCAGAGGGCGTGCAGCTCGCGCTCCGAGTCGTTTTCGCCGGGGATCAAGAGGGTCGTGATCTCGGTCCACACGCGGGTCTCGTGCACCAGGTAGCGCAGAGTGTCGAGCACCGGTTCCAGGTGGGCCCGGCAGAGCCGGCGGTAGAAGGACTCGGACAGCGACTTGAGATCGACGTTGGCGGCATCGATGGTCGCGAAGAGCTCTTCTCGGGCTCCTTCCTGGATGTAGCCGGCGGTCACCGCGACCGAGCTCAGCCCGACTTCGCGACAGGCCTGCGCGGTGTCGATGGCGTACTCGGCGAAGATCACCGGATCGTTGTAGGTGTAGGCGACCGAGCGGCAGCCCTGGCGCAGAGCCGCACGGGCGATCTCCCGCGGTGCGGCCGCCCGTCCCGCGCCGTCGACCGGCTCCGCCTTCGACAGATGCCAGTTCTGGCAGAACCGGCAGCCTAGATTGCAGCCGGCGGTGCCGAAGGAGAGCACGTTGCTCGCGGGGTGGAAGTGGTAGAGGGGCTTCTTCTCGATCGGGTCGACCGCGAGCCCCGAAGAGCGTCCGTAGGTCGAGAGCACGATCCCCCGCTCATCGGCCTCGCGCACAAAGCAGAAGCCGCGCTGTCCGGCCGCCAGGCGGCAGCAACGGGGGCAGAGATCGCAGACCCAGCGTGCCCCCCGGCGATGAAACCAGCGAGCGCGGCTCACGGCTGGGTCGTCTTCTGAGCACGGAAGCGTTTCAACTCGAAGGGCTCCGAGGGATCGATCCCGGCCTTGCGCAGGGCGATGGCGATGGCCTGGTCGGCGCTCTCCACGAAGGGCAGGGCCGGCAGCAGCACCCCGCGGCGCTCGCCCGCCGAGACGATCACGCCGTCCACCCGGGGATCGAGCAGCGACCGATCCGCCACCGGCTCGATCTCTCCCAACGAGCTGACCTCGTAGCGCAAGCGCGGCAGCTCCTCCTCCTCGACCGCCTGGAAGCGCGGATCCCGGGTCGCCGAGCTGACCGCGACCTCCGCGACCTCTCGATAGAGCCACTCGCCGGCCGGTCGCAGTCGGCCGGAGCAGCCGCGCAGCTCGCCCCCCTTGCGAATCGTCACGAAGATGCCGCGCCCGGGCGGGCCGCGGTCCGGAATGCGGGTGCGATCGCCGCGCACGTGGCAGCCGACCGCGCAGCGGGCGATGGCGTAGAGTGCCGGCCGCGCGTCGTGGAGGATCGCCACGGTGTAGCCCACACCCCAGGGTCCTTCGTAGGAGAGCACCTCCGAGGCCAGCGGTCCGCCGGCCGCCACCATCGCCACCCGCGTGCTGTCGATCACGTCTTCCGCGGCCTCGGCGCGCGCGGGGGCCTCCAGGGCGCTGCGCCAGGCAGCGCGGCGCAACGCCCGCACGAAGGAGCGGTCGAACTCGGCGGCCCGCGGGTGGTAGCCGGCCGGCGCGTCCTCTCGCAGTCGGTGGCTCATGTCGCCGGAGGCGATCACCGCGGTGCGGCCCGGCAGCCTCGCTAGCGCTTCGCCCCACGCGTCGTCCTCGTCGAGGGGGTAGGGCGGCGCCAGCACCACCGTCGGTCCCTCCCAGTCCGCCCGCCGCAAGAAGAGCAGCGGAACGACCGCGCCGTGATCGAGCTCGCCGCGCGGCAGATGCCCTGGTGCGAGCGCACGCAGCGCCTCGGGGTCGGGGGGCAGCGAGAGCCGCGCCTCGGCATGACCGAAGCGCGCCAGATCGCCCGCGATCGGTCCCTGCCACCCCCCCCAGATCGACCGGTGGCGTGGAGAGTGCGGCGAGATCACCACCACGCGGTCGGGGGCGGCGGCGACACAGCGCTGCGCCACCTCATTCATGGATCGGGTCGTGGCGCCACAGCGGTGGGCCTCGGCCCCACCCACATCTGGCACCACGATCGGGGCGTGGCACATCAGGGCCGCGAACTCGACTCCCACACCCCGAATCTACATCAGAGCCCGACTTGCCGCCATTACCATACCAAAGACCCAGGGAGAACCCTTCGGCGCACCACCCAGGAAGCCCAGATGCCCATGATCCGACCGACATTTACAGCGACCGCCCTTCTTGCGTTGGTCGCCCACAGCGCGGCCGCCGCCGGCCTCGGGGAGGGGCGTTCCTTCGCCGGCTTGCTGGCCTCTGGAGCCGGCCCCGGCGACCTGATGCACCTGCCCGGCGCCCCCCCGGCCGCCACGCTGACCTGGGACACCCTCTTCGTCGACCCGGCCTGCACGCCCCCCCAGCCGCCCTGCTACGGCACCATCCAGGAGGCGGTCGATCAGGCCCGGGCCGGTTCCGTCGCCGTGATCCGCGTGGCGCCGGCCCTCTACCAGGAGCGGATCCACGTCTATCCCACGGCACCGGCCTTCTCGGCGCTCATCCTCGAGGCTCAGGATCCCGTCTCGCCGCCTCGGCTGCGGCTCACCCACGATCCCGCCCTGGTCAAGGACGACGAGGGCGCGGCGGCGATCGAGATTCACAATCGACCTCAGGACGGAGCGACCTGCGCCGATCTGCGGGTCGCCATCTGGGGGTTTGACGTCGAGGTCGCCGGCGACGGCTACGGCAGCGCGATCTCGGTCTGGAGCACCCAGGACGATCCCGATCAGCAGTGGAACACCGCGCTCGACATAGCCGGCAATCGGATCCGTTGCGAGGCCGGCGGACCCGCACTGGTCATCGGTCTCCGGGCCTCGGAGCTCGAGGGACTGATCGATCAATCGCCGAAATGGGGCTGGGTACGCAACAACATCATCAGCAGCACCGAGACTCAGGAAGGGGACGGCGTCGCCTCCTGGAAGTTCGTCGGCGCAATCGCCAACAACGAGATCGCCGCGGCCTCGGAGGGCTGGCATCTGGGATTCGCCCGCACCGATTCGCGACACGAATCGGGGCCGATCCCGGGCGACTTCCGGACCGCGACCGTGGAGCACAACTACTTCCACTGCACCACCTGGAACGCCTTTCATTTCGCCCACGGCTCGGTTGGCCTCTTCCGCAACAACATCATGACCGAATCGCAGCAGGTGCTGCTTCCGAATCAGACCCTGTCGACCGGGCTCGGTTTTTTCGCCGGGCCGCCGCCCACCGACGAACCCGACTACCCGGTGATGGTCGACGTGCATAACAACGTCGCCTTCGCGAACGACGGCAGCGGCTTCATGGTCCACGAAGACGCTCGGGTGCGCTTCGGCGGCAACTCCTCGGTCGGCAACGGCTGGGGGCTGGCCGATCCCAACGCCGGCTTCGGTTTCGAGCTGCGCACCACCGGCGGACCGGCCGACCATCTGCTCACCGACTTCAACCTGCTCTACCAGAATCGCGAGGACTACTCGCGGCCCAGCCTGGAGGCCCGCCACGACGTCAACGAGGGCGGCATCTGGCCCGATCCGGGGGGCGCGCCGCCGCGCTTCGTCGGCGATCTCGATCCCCGCGGCTACAGCTTCCAGCTGCGCACCGCGGCCGGACCCCACCCCTGCGGCTACGACGTTCCGGTCGAGTCGCCGGCCATCGATGCCGGGCCGCCGATGATCCCCGACGCCGCCGGTGCGGGTCTGGGCGGAGCGCGCAACGACGTCGGCGCCTACGGAGGCCCCGGCGCGATCTGGGATCCGGAGGGCTTCGATCCCTGCTGGCAGATCTGGATCGACCCCGCGCTCTGCGAGCGCTGATAGCCCTATACGTCGCTGGTCATGATGAAGAGCGGCTGGCGCACGAACGACTGGTAGGTCGGTCGCAGGCGATCGACGTTGTAGTACTTCTGCACGTCGATCCCCTTCTTGCGTCCCACCACCACGTCGACCGGCACGCTGTCGTAGACGCCGTTGCGCAGGCTCACCAGGCGCCCCGAGGTGTTCGAGAGCACCAGGTCCATCGCCAGGTTGCCGAAGGCCATCGGCACGATCGAGTCGAGCGCATCGGGATCGCCGCAGCGCACCAGGTAGCCCAGACGCTGGTTGACGATGGCGATCTGCCTGCCCTTGTTGTACTTGGGCGAGAGCGCCTTGAGATGGGCCGCGACCTTGTCGCCGATGCCGCCCAGCTTGCGATGGCCGTACTGGTCGGTCTCCTCGCCCTCGAATGACATCTCGCTCTCGCCGGCGATCGTCGCCCCCTCGGAGACCAGCACCACCGAGTAGGGGTTGTGGTGGCGCTTGCGGTCCTCGATCAAGAGCTCCGCCAGGCGCTCGATGTCGAAGGGATGCTCGGGGATCACGCAACGGTCGGCGGCGCCGGCCATGGTCGGGAGCAGGGCGGTGAAGCCGGCGTAGCGGCCGAACACCTCGATCACCAGGAAGCGCTCGTGCGAGCCCGCGGTGGTGCGCAAGCTATGGGTCAGCTCGATGGTGCGGCTGACACAGGTGCTGAAACCGATGCAGTAGTCGGTTCCCGGCACGTCGTTGTCCATGGTCTTGGGGACCGCGACGATCTTCACGCCATTGGCATGCAGGCGGTGGCCGTAGCTCAAGGTGTCGTCGCCGCCGATCGGGATCAGGAAGTCGACCCCCAGGAAATCCAGGCTCGCCAGCACCGCGTCGGTCACGTCGTTGATCTGTTCAGTGTAGCGCTCTTTCAAGTGCGGCGGCACGAGCTCCAGCGGCAGATGGCTGGGACGGGTGCGAGAGGTGTGCAGGAAGGTGCCGCCGGTGCGGCCGGCACGGTCCACCACCTCCTCGGTCAGCAGCCGCACGCAGTGCGAATTGTCTGCTTCCTGGTCCGGCACCAGGTCGACCAGCCCGGCCCAGCCGCGGCGGATGCCGAGCACCCGGTAGCCTTCGCGAAGCGCCCGGAGGGTGAGCGCGCGGATGGCGGGATTGAGCCCCGGCACATCGCCTCCACCGGTCAATATGGCGATCGTGCCCTTGACTGCTGACATCATCGACTCCTGTCGTGCGTGCATCTGTGGCGCCCGCGCCGGCGCCATGGCGGAGGGGCAGATTAGCAGCAGCCGAGGTTGCTTGCACGAGGTCCTCCACAGGCGAACGATTCGCTAGACTGCCCGCCGACCCATCCCGGAGGATCGACCGTGCTGAACACCATCTCCCGAGTCCGGAATCGTCTCGATCCCGCGCGCAACTCGATCGACACCCTCGATGCCGAGGAGGCGGCGCGCCGGGTGGCCAGTGGCGACCCCGCGGCGGTGGCCGAGATCGAGGGCTCGTTCGCGATCGTCGCCTGCGATCCGCCCTACGTGCGCATGGCGCGCACCCTCGATCGGCCGATGCGCTATTTCCTCGCCAAGGCCGCCGACGGCCCCGAGCTGGTGGTGTCGGACCGGATCGACGACATCGCCGGCTGGCTGCGCACGCGCGGCATGGAGGAGCAGTTTCATCCGAGCTACACCCGCATGGTGCCGGCCCACTACCTGCTCAGCTTGCACCTGGTCGGCTGTCCCGATCCCGAACCCAGCGTGGAGCGCTTCTTCAGCCCTCCGCGCGGCGTCCTGCCGGCCGATCTCGACCTCGTCGGAGAGCGCTACGTCGGCGCCCTGGCGACCGAGATCGAGAGCATGCTGCGCCCCATCCCCGCCGACGAGGCGATCGGCGTCGCCTTCTCCGGCGGCATCGACTCGGGCGCGGTCTTCCTCCTGGTGCACCACGCGATGCTGGCGCTCGGCATGAGCCCGGCCCGTCTCAAGGCCTTCACCCTGCACATGGAAGGCGGTCCCGATCTGGCCCAGGCGCGCGAATTCCTGGAGGCTCTCGATCTGGCCCTCTTCCTGGAGCCGATCGAAGTCTCCGCCGACACCCTCGACCGCGACCGGATCCTGCGTGTGGTCGAGGACTACAAGCCGCTCGATCTCGAAGCGGCCGCCATGAACCTCGCCCTGCTCACCGGGGTGCGCGCCCGCTACCCCGAATGGCGTTGGGTCTTCGACGGCGACGGCGGCGACGAGAACCTGAAGGACTATCCGATCGAGGCGAGCTCCGAGCTCACCATCCGCTCGGTGCTCGGCAACCCACTCCTCTACCAGGAGGGATGGGGGGTGGGCAGCATCAAACACAGCCTCACCTACTCGGGCGGGCAGAGCCGGGCCTGCACGCGCGGCTACGCACCCGCCGCGCGCACCGGCTTTCAGCTCCTCTCGCCCCATGCGCGCCGCCCGGTCGTCGCCGTGGCCGAGGCGATCCCCTTCGTCGAGCTCACCGATTGGCGGGTTGATCGGCTCTACGCGCTCAAGGGCGAGATCGTGCGGCGCGGAATTCGCGCCATCACCGGTCGCGAGATGCCGGTGTTCCCGAAACGTCGCTTCCAGCACGGTGCTCTCGCCGAGACCCGCCTGCGGCGGATTCTGCCGCTCGACGAGGCCGAGTGCCGGCGCCGCTACCACACGCTCTGCGCGTGAGCGATCCGCGCCGGCCCCACGCCTTTCACATCGAGCAGGAGCCGCACGGCGCCGGCCTGGTCTCGATCGCAACACTTTTTCTGAAGGGTCGACGCTGCCCCTGGCGTTGCGTGATGTGCGATCTCTCGCGGCACGCACCCGCCACCCCGACGCCGCCGGGCGCCATCCCCGAGCAGATCGACCACGCGCTCGAGAACTTGTCTCCAGCCGTCTGGATCAAGCTCTACAACGCCGGGTCGTTCTTCGACCGAGCCGCCGTGCCGCCCGCCGACCACGGCGCGATCGCTCAGCGACTGCGCCCGTTCGAGCGGACCATCGTCGAATGCCATCCGAAGCTGGTCGGCGACGATCTGCTCCGCTTCCACGAGCGCCTCGACGGCGCCGAGCTCGAGGTGGCCGTCGGGCTCGAGACCGCCGATCCCGCCACCCTGGCGCGGCTCGACAAGGGCGCCGGCCTCGACGACTTCGCCCGCGCCGCGCGCCTCTTGCGGCGGGTAGGTGTCCTCCTGCGCGCCTTCGTTCTGATCCAGCCGCCCTTTCAGGCGCCCGGCGAGGCGCTGATGTGGGTTCGGCGCTCGGCCGACTTTGCCTTCCACCACGGCGCCGAGACCCTGGTGTTGATTCCGACCCGCCCGGACAGCGCCGAGCTGCGCCGCATGGTGGCCCGCGGCACCTTCCACCCACCCGACTTGACGACCGTCGAGGACAGCCTCGATCTGCTCCTGGAGCGGCCGCGCGGCCGGGTGCTGGTCGATCTGTGGGGATTCGACGAGCTCTACGCCGCCGCCCCGGGAATCACCGAGCGGCGCCGGCGTCTCGAAGGGATCAACCTCTCTCAACGAGTGACGGATCGGATCGGGACCTGATCCACCTGGTTATCCTGGACGTATCGCCTCACTTTGCCCACAGAGGATCCGATGCCCCGTCCCCTTCCCGCCCTGCTCCTGGTCTTCCTCCTGCCCGCCGCCGCCCTCGGCTACAGCCAGGGCTTCAACTGCGGTGACAACAAGAGCCGCACCGCCGCCGACGGCGTGGTCTATGCGGCGGACCGGGTCTACAACGCCGGCAACGGCGCCGGCCACATCGGCGGCGAGAGCTACCGGCCGGGGCTCTTCGACAGCGTCGACGATATTGGCGGCGTCGATTCCGTCACCCACCGGCGAATGCTCGGCTCGCGCCTGGAAGGATGGCGCGAATACCGCTTCGATTTGCCCAGCGGCGATTACGTGGTGCACCTGCATCTGCTCGAGAATTTCCACCACTGGCGCGGGCTGCGCAGCTTCTCGATCGCCGCCGAAGACGGGGCGCTGGTGCTCGATCTGGACATCTTCGCCGAGGTCGATCGGCGCTACGCCCTGGCCCTGCGCCGCGCGGTCGGGGTCACGGACGGTCAGCTCAACGTGCGGGCCGCGGCCAGCATCGACCAGACATGCATCCAGGGCATCTACGTGGAGTCCTACACCGACGACGCCACGCCGCCGCCGGTGCCGACCAACCTGGTCGCGCTGCCGAGCTACCGCGAGGCGCTCTTGCTGCTTGAGCGTCCCTGGGCCACCGACGAGCTGGGAGTGCATATCTGGCGCACCGATCTCAGCGCCGGCGGTCCCGAAGAGCGGATCACCGAGGAGCCGTTGCTCTTCGACCGCCACCGCGACCGCGGCCTGGTCCCCGGCCACCAGTACCGCTACCGCCTGAGCGCGGTCGACGCCGGCGGCAACGAGAGCGATCCGAGCGCGCCCGTCCTGGTGACGCCGCTCGGCGCCGGCGACTCGATCCTACCGGTGCGCGGCTTCGACATGGCCGAGCCCGACTTCGTCACTCTCTACACCCAGCGCGGCGACGACGACTACCTGCCGGCGCTGGTCTGGGCCGACGGCGAGCTCTGGCCCGATGCCGAGTTGCGGCTGCGCGGCAACACCACGCGCAGTCTCACCAAGAAGAACTACAAGGCGCGCACCTCGGCCGGCGATCTCTTTCCGGGCAATCGGATCAAGTGGAACCTGCAGTCGGAATGGCAGATGCCTTCGCCCTTGCGCGAGAAGCTCGGCTTCGAGTACTTCGCCATCGCCGGCGCCCACGCCTCGGCCGCCGAGTACGTCAACCTGGAGCGCGGCGACGAGTACCTGGGCGTCTATGTCGACATAGAGCAGGTCGACAAGTACTTCCTGCAGAACCGCGGTCTCTCGGCCACCGTGTGGCGTGCCGACAGCGAGGAGGCTGGTGGCGATTTCACGCGCAAACCCCGTCTCGAGCTCTACTACCCGATCTACACACTGGAGCACGGCCGCTACGCCGACTACGCCGATCTCGACGAGCTCTTCCGGGTGGTCAACGAGAGCTCTCCCGAGGAGTTCCGCACCGCGATCCGCCAGGTCGTAGACATCGACTCCTTCATGCGTTTCTACTCGGTACAGGCGCTGCTCTCGAACTGGGACCACGTGGTTCACAACTACTTTTTGATTCGCGACCATGCATCCGGCCTGTTCCATTTCGCGCCCTGGGACGTCCAGCTCGGTTGGGATGATGTGCGTCATCCGATCGACTACGGCACCCGCGATCACCGCTGGTTCTTCCTGTTCTACAATCGTCTCTACGAAAATCTGATGTCTTCTCCGCAGTACGCGCGGATCTATGCAGCGACCCTCGGTACCCTCTTGCGCGACACATTTCCTCTCGACGCGGTGCAGAGCTGGATCGCGGATGACCACGCCCTGGTACGTCCCGACGTCGAACGTGACATGC
This sequence comes from uncultured Gemmatimonadota bacterium, assembly GCA_964490075.1. GTDB lineage: Bacteria > CAZBBK01. Next base: position 49,222 of record CAZBBK010000029.1, read on the forward strand.
ACAAGCCCGGCTACGAGGATCTGGGGCTTTTCGACGGGGAGCTCGCCTACCTGCAACAATTCATGGACGATCGGCGCGCCAACATCATCGAGCAGCTGCGCGGCTTCGCGCCACACCCGACGGTCAATCTCTTCGTCAACGAGCTGATGCGCTGGAACCTGAGCGGCATCGTCGACGAAGCGCTCGAGCACGAGCCCTGGGTCGAGATCCACAACTTCGGCACCGAGACCATTGGGCTGGAGGGGATCGGCCTGTCGCGGGACCCCGATGAGCCGCATCAGTGGACCTTCCCCGCCGGAGCCGAGATCGGTCCCGGCGCGCATCTCGTGGTCTGGCTCGACGGCGAGCCGCTCGAGGGTCCGCTGCACACCTCCTTCCGGGCCGGAACCGGGCTGCAGTTGATCTACCTCTCACGCGCCGACGGCACCCCGATCGACGCCCTGGCGCCGGGCATGCCCGCTTTTCCGGACGTGCCCGACGCCCGCACCCCCGATGCCGGCGCCCAGATCATCCCGGTCGCCGCGCCGACTCCCGGCTCCGCCAACGATCCGCGCCCGGCGGTCGAGCTGCTGCTGGAGGGCGCCCGCGACTACCTGCCGGGAGACGAAGCCGCGGTCGAGATCGCGCTCGTCAACCACACGCCGGTGGCCGTCGACGGCGCGCTCGCGGTCACGCTGCTGGTCGGCGCCGAGGAGATCGAGCTCGAGGAGACGGCGATCCATCTCGACCCCGGCGGCTCGCTGGGCGAACGCGTCGAGCTGATGGTGCCCCCCGGCGCTCCGGCGCTGCGCGCGACCGTGCGCGCCGAGCTGCGGGAGTCGGGGGGGCACCTGCTCAGCTCCCAGCTCTTCGAAGTCCGGGTCTGGGACGGACGCCCGATCCCACTGGTGATCAACGAGCTGATGGCAGACAACGACACCACCGTGGCCGACCCCAACGACCAGTTCGAGGACTGGGTCGAGATCCACAATCCGAGCGAGCGCAGCGTCCCGCTGGAGGGTCTCTATCTCTCGGACGACGCGTCCGATCCCACCAAGTGGGCCTTTCCCCAACGCTCGATCGCCTCCGGCGAATACCTGATCGTCTGGTGCGACGACGACGAGGACCAGGGGCCCTTGCACACCCCCTTCAAGCTCTCGGCCGCCGGGGAGGAGCTGGGGCTCTACGACCTCGACGTGCGCGGCAACGCGGCTATCGACTACACCGCCTTCGGCGATCTATCCGATGACCGGGTGTGGGGCCGCAGCCCGGACGGCATCGGCGAGTTCTCCCTGCTCCCCCGCGCCACCCCGGGAGCTCCCAACCCCTGATCCCTCACTCGCCCCGGAACGCGGCGGCGGCGCCTCCCCGGCGACGTGCGCGCCGATCACCTCCAGCCAGTCGGCCCCGAACTGCCGGGCCTTGGTCGGGCCGATGCCGTGGATTTCCAGCAGCTCCTGCTGCCCCGCGGGCCGCGCCTGTGCCAGACCGCGCAAGGTCCGATCCGAGGCCACCACGAAGGGCGGCACCGCCAGCTCGCGGGCGGTCTCCAGGCGGTGCGCGCGCAGCTTTTCGAAGAGCTCCAGATCTTCGCTCTCCAGCTCCACCGCGACCGGCTTCAACGCCGCCGCCGCCGCGCGTCGGGTCACCGGGGCGGGCTGCGTGCGGCTCCGCTCGGGGGGAAGCAGAATGCGCGCCGGCTTGCGCCCGTACATCACCTCGCCACCCTCGCGGGTCAGAACCGCCAGCGGCCGCTCGCCGGTCGTGAAGCTCACCCATCCGGCGGTGACGCAGCGCCGCAGCAGGGCGATGATCCACTCGGGGCGACGATCGGCCAGCACTCCGAAGGTGCTGACCCTGTCGAGGCTGCTGCGCGATAGCCGCGGATCGGGGTCGCCGCGGAGCAGCTTGGCCGCCAGCCCGAGCCCGTAGCGGCGGTGCACTCGGGCGACCCCGCAGAGCGCCTTGCGAGCCAGCTCCGCCGCCAGCTCGGGGCCCGCCTCGGGCGTGGCCAGGCTCACGCAGACGTCGCAGCGCCCGCAGCCCTGCAACGCATCCTCCTGAGTTCCGAAGTAGCGCAGAATCGCGTCGTGACGGCAGCTTCCGCCCTCCGCCCAGCGCATCAGCTCCAGGAAGAGCGACCACTTGTGCTCCACCACGCTTGCGTCGGGCGCGCGCCCCTCGATCTCCGCCTCGATCATCCTGCGGCGCAGCGGAAAGTCCTGGGCGGAGGAGAGCATCAGCCCCCAGGCGGGCTCCCCGTCGCGCCCGGCGCGCCCCACCTCCTGGTAGTACGACTCCAGCGACCCCGGGGGCGCCAGGTGGATCACGGTTCGCACGTCGCCGCGATCGATGCCCATGCCGAAGGCGTTGGTGGCGACCACCACCTCGAGCCGGCCGCTGCCGAACTCGCCCTGGGTGCGTGCCCGCTCGGCCGGCGCCAGGCCGGCATGGTAGGGATCCGAGCGCCAGCCCAGCTCGCTCAGGCGTCGCGCCTCGGCCTCGGCCATCTTGCGGGTCGGCGAATAGACGATGGCGCTGCCGCGTCCTTCGCCGGGCGCCCGCAACGCATCGGCCAGCTGGGCGTCGACGCGCCGCCGCCGCTCCGCGGCACCGGCCGTCTCCGCGGCACGCAGAATCAGGTTGGGACGGGCGAAGCCGCGGATCAGTTGCGGGGTGTCGGCGCCGAGGCCGAGGCGGGCCAGGATCTCGTCGCGCACGATCGGCGTGGCGGTCGCCGTGCAGGCCAGGATGCGGGCCTCGGGGAGGTCGCGGATCAGCGCGCCGATCTGCAAGTACTCGGGCCGGAAATCGTGCCCCCACTCGCTGATGCAATGCGCCTCGTCGATCGCCACCAGGGGGCAGTCGAGACGTCGCAGCCGGGCGCGAAAGCCGTCGAGGGCCAACCGCTCCGGCGCGACATAGATCAGCTCGTAGCGGCCCTGCTCCATGGCCTCGATGCGCCGCCCGAGCTCCGCCGAGTCGAGCGTGGACGCCAGAAAAGTGGCGGAGACGCCGCGCCGCTCGAGGCTCTCCACCTGGTCGTTCATCAGCGCGATCAAGGGCGAGATCACCAGCGTGGTGCCGCCCAGAATCAGCGCCGGCAGCTGATAGGCGAGGCTCTTACCGCCGCCGGTCGGAGCCACCAAGAGCAGCCGGCGGCGTTCCAGCAGGGTGTCGATCGCTTCCCGCTGGCCGGGACGGAATTCGGTGAAGCCGAGGCGGATCAGCGTGGCGTCGAGAGGATCGGTGGGCACGGGCGGGGTCCGGGGTATCGGCGCCGGCGTTGTTGCCGCGGCGCGGTCCCCATCATCCGCGAAAGATGCGCCCCGGTCACTGGTCAAGATTCGCCGCCGCGGGTCGAAATCTGCCTCCTGGCCTGGTTCAGGCCCCCAGGCGTGCGAGGACGCGCAGGAACTCCATGGTGGAGATGATGCCGACGAATCGCTGCCGATCGTCGACCACCAAGACCCGGTGGATCTCCAGGCGGATCATCACCCGCGCCACCTCCGGCACCTTCATCTCGGTGGGCACGGTGTGTACCAGGGGGGTCATCAGGTCTTCCGCCACCGTGGTGTCGTCCTCGGGAATGGTGACCCGGTAGCGCTCGTCGTCCTCCTGGGTCTTGTACCACTCCTCGCGATGCTCGCTGCTCAGCACCGGCCCTTCGCTCAGATGGGTGATCAGATCGCGCCAGGAGACGATGCCGATCACCACTCCCGACTCGTTCACCACCGGCATGCCGGAGATGTTGCTGTCGACCAGCACTCGCTCGACCTCGGCGATCGAGTCCTTGGCGTCGACCGCAACGATCTCATTGTGCATGATGTCGGCCGCGTTCAGCGCCGCCAGGTCGACCTGTTTCACCGTTTGGGACTCCGGGGCTGATAATGCTGGCATCCAGTCGGGGGGCAGTGTGCTTCCCGCGCGCCGGCAGGATAGCGAAAACTCCCCGCGCACGTCAGCGCCCCGGATCAGAAAATTTTCGAACGAACGGAAATGCTGCGGCGTGCTCGCAGCGAGGAGAGAACGAATGCGCGCGATCCAGATCGAAGGCGGATTCGGCATCGACCATCTGAGAGTCGTCGAGCGGCCCGATCCGCGCCCGGCGGCGGACCAGGTGCTGGTGCGGATCGCGGCCGTCTCGCTCAACTACCGCGACCTCTTGATGGTCCGGGGCCACTACGACCCGCGCCAACCCTTGCCCTTGGTCCCCTGCTCCGACGCCGCCGGAGTGGTGGTCGAGGTCGGCGACCAGGTCCGGCAGCTCCGGGTCGGAGATCGGGTCATGCCGATCTTCGCTCAGGACTGGTGGGACGGGGATCCGGTGCGCGCCGCCCTGCGCTCTACCCTGGGCGGGCCGCGCGACGGCGTGCTGGCCGAGCTGGTCGCGCTGCCGGAGGCAGGCCTGGTGCCGATTCCGGCCCATCTCGACGACCGCGAGGCCGCCACCCTGCCCTGCGCCGCGCTCACCGCCTGGAGCGCACTCGTGACCCACGGAGCGATCGCCCCCGGCGCCTCCGTGCTGACTCTCGGCACCGGCGGCGTGTCGCTCTTCGCCCTGCAGCTGGCCAAGCTGCTCGGGGCACGGGTGGCGATCACCTCCTCCAGCGAGGCCAAGCTGGCGCGCGCGCAAGAGCTCGGCGCCGACCACGGCATCCACTACCCGAGCGATCCCACCTGGGGCCGCAGTGCGCGCCGCTGGGCCGGGGGAGAGGGGGTCGACCAGGTGATCGAGCTCGGCGGGGCCGGCACCCTGCCCCAATCGCTGGAGGCCGTGCGCCCGGGGGGACGGCTGAGCCTGATCGGCGTACTGGCGGGCGCCGGCGCGAAGCTCAGCCTGCTGCCGATCCTGATGCGCAACATCACCGTGCAAGGCATCTTCGTCGGCCATCGGATGGGCTTCGAGGCGCTGAACCGCGCGGCAGCCGAACACCGCCTGCGCCCGGTGATCGACCGCGTCTTCCCCTTCGAAGAGGCCGGCGCCGCGCTGGAGCACCTGGCGGGCGGAGCCCACTTCGGGAAGATCGTCATCGAGATAGCTTGATGGGCGCCGTGGCGCGATCCGAACCCCTGTCCGAATCTGCTAGCATCGGCCACCTCCTCCATACCCTCGCCGGGCCCAGACCATGCCCTCCGCCGCCACCAAGCTCTTCGTGCTCGATACCAACGTCATCCTCCACGACGCGGGGTGCATGCGCAAATTCGCCGAGCACGACGTCGCCATTCCGATCGTCGTGCTGGAAGAGCTCGATCGCTTCAAGCGCGGCAACGAGCAGATCAACGCCCAGGCCCGGCATTTCCTCCGCGAGCTCGACGGCCTGACCGGCGAGGTGGTGTTCGACGAAGGCGCCCGGCTGGGCGACGGCCTGGGGCGGGTGCGAGTGCTGGTCAACCCGAACTGGGATCCGGCGGTGCGCGAGGTGTTCCAGTCCGACACGCCCGACCACCGGATCCTCAACACCGCGCTGCGGATCCTCAAAGAGGACACCTATCGCAGCGTGATTCTGGTATCCAAAGACACCAATCTGCGCATGAAGGCCAAGTCGTTGGGCATTCCCGCTCACGACTACACCAGCGACAAAGTCGAAAGCCTGGATAAAGTGTATTCAGGAAGGCGCATGGTGGAAGGCGTCGACGACCAACTGATCGATCTCCTGCACACCGCCCCGCATCAGCTGCCGGCCGATGAAGTGGCGATCGTCGACGAACCGGTCCCCAATGAGAACTTCATCATTCGCAACAACAACAAATCGGTGTTGGCAACGTTCGACCCCTTCGAACGGCTCTACCATCGCGTCGAACGTTGCAGCGCCTACGGGATTCACTCGCGCAACGCCGAGCAGGCATTCGCGCTGCACGCGTTGCTCGATTCCAGGTTGCAGTTGGTGACCTTGACCGGCAAGGCCGGAACCGGCAAGACCTTGTTGGCTCTGGCCGGTGCGCTAGAGCGGCGCACACTGTTCCGGCAGATTTTCTTGGCGCGGCCGATCGTTCCTTTGAGCAACAGAGATATCGGTTTCTTGCCGGGCGATGAGCAGTCGAAGATCGGTCCCTATATGGCACCGCTCTTCGACAATCTGACCGTCATCAAACACCAGTTCATGCCGCAGGACGAGCGCTTCAACAACATCGACGCCATGCTCGAATCGAACAAGCTGGTGATTACACCCCTGGCTTATATTCGCGGCCGATCGTTCCAGAAAGTGTGCTTCATCGTCGACGAGGCTCAGAACTTGACGCCGCACGAGGTGAAGACGATTATCACGCGGGCCGGCGAAGGGGCCAAGATCATTCTCACCGGTGATATCGAGCAGATCGACCAGCCCTATCTGGACAGCCTGTCGAACGGCATGACCTACTTGATCAATCGCATGAAGGGGCAGAGCATCTACGCCCACATCACGCTCACCAAGGGGGAACGCTCTCCCCTGGCGGAGCTGGCCAGCCACCTTCTCTGATTTGGTCCCGGATCTCCGCGATGTCGCAGCCGCTGCAATTCACTCTCAACGGACGCAAGATCGAAGAGCACGATTCGTCGCCCTCGCTGACCGTGCTCGACTATCTCCGAGAGCACCAGGGGCTGCACGGCACCAAGGAGGGATGCGCGGAGGGGGACTGCGGCGCCTGCACCGTGGTGGTGCTCGACCGCGGAGCGCCGGGCGGGCCGGCCTTTCGGGCCCTGAACTCCTGCCTGATGCTGCTCGGCGAGCTGCACGGCGCCGAGCTCTTGACGGTGGAAGGGCTGGCCGAGGGCGAGACCCTGCACCCGGTGCAGCAAGCGCTGGCCGAGCACGGCGGATCGCAATGCGGCTACTGCACGCCCGGAGTGGTGATGTCGCTCTACGAGGCGGCTCAGCGCGAGAAGCTAGGGGAGCGGGAGCTGGCCGATCAGATCTCCGGCAATCTCTGTCGCTGCACCGGCTACGGTCCGATTCGCCGCGCCGCGCGCCAGGTCGCGGGAACGCAACCGGCCGATCGCCATACCGCGTTGGCGGAGCGAGCGGACGCCGGCGCGCCCCCGTTTGTGCGCTATCGCGCCGCGGGACAGCTTTTCGTGCGCCCCGCGAGCCTCGATGAGCTCTGGCCGCTGCTGGCCGAGCATCCGCGGCATCGCCTGGTGGGCGGCGCATCCGACCTGACGCTGGATGCCGCCGCGGCGCTGCGCGCGCAGCCATGCCTGGTCAGCCTGCGGGGCATCGCCGAGCTGCGCGGCGTGCGCTGCGACGACAACGCGATGCGCATCGGCGCCACGACCCCCCTCGCCGACCTGGAGGCGGTGGCCGTCGAGCGCCTGCCGATGCTGGCCGAGATGCTGCGCTATTTCGGCAGCCGCCAGATCAAGAACCTGGGAACGGTGGGCGGCAATCTGTGCACCGCCTCGCCGGTGGGCGACCTGGCGCCCTGCTTCCTGGCGCTGGGCGCCACGCTGCGGCTGGCCTCGGCCGATGGCGGCCGCTCCCTTTCGATCGATGACTTCTTCACCGGCTATCGGCGCACCGCGCTGCGCCCCGGCGAGATCCTCCTGGAGGTGGAGCTGCCCTTGCCGGCGGCCGACTCGCTGAGCACGGCCTTCAAAGTGTCGAAGCGGCGCGAGCTGGACATCGCCGCGGTGGCGGCGGCCTTCTACCTGGAGTGCGGAGCCGACTCTTCCATCGCCGTCGCGCGCGTCGCCTTCGGCGGCATGGCGGCGACTCCGGCGCGCGCGCCCTCGGTCGAGGCGGCGCTGCTCGGCGCCGAGCTCACGCCGGCCGCCTTCGAGGCCGCGGCCGCGGCCGTGGCGGACGACTTCGAGCCGATCTCCGATCTGCGCGGCTCGGCCTGGTTCCGGAGCACCCTGGCGCGCAACCTCGTGCTCGAGCTCGGTGCGGCGGCGACCCCCGCGAAAAGGCCCCGGCCGACCCGGCCCCGAGGCAGTTCCGCCGCCGAGCGCGCCCTGCCCGAGAACCCCGGCCTCCGCCCCCCCGTGCCCCACGAGAGCGGCAGGCTGCACGTCCAGGGCGCCGCCCGCTACGTCGACGAGCTGCCCGAGGCGCGCAACGCTCGCGTCGCCCTGGTGGTGGCGGGCGACGCGGCCCACGGACGGATCGTGCGCCGCGACCGCGCCCGCGCCGAGCGCGCTCCGGGCATCGACGCGGTGCTCTTCGCCGAGGAGATCCCCGGCGACCCGATGATCGGTCCGGTCGCCCACGACGAGCCGCTCCTGGCGGCGCGCGAGGTCGACCACGCCGGCCAGGCGGTCGCCTTGATCGTGGGCGAGTCGCTCGCCGCCTGTCGCGCCGCGGCGCCCTTGCTAGAGATCGAGATCGAGCCCCTGCCGGCGATTCTCGGCATCCAGGCAGCGATCGCCGCCGACAGCTTCTTCGGCGATCCGCACGTGATCCAGCGCGGCGCCGTCGATGCCGCCCTGGAGCGGGCCGAGGTGCGCATCTCCGGCGAGCTGGCGACCCCCGCCCAGGACCATTTCTACCTCGAGACCCAGGCCGCGCTGGCGCTGCCCGAAGAGGGGGGGAGCTGGCATATCCATACCTCCTCGCAGCATCCCTCCGAAGTGCAGCACATGGTGGCCCGGGCGCTCGGCGTCGGACGCCACCGGATCGTCTGCGAGGTGCCGCGCATGGGCGGCGGATTCGGCGGCAAAGAATCGCAGCCGGCGCACTACGCCGCCCTGGCCGCGATCGCCGCGGCGCGCGTCGGGCGCCCGGTCAAGCTGCGCCTGAGCCGCCCCGACGACATGCGCATGACCGGCCCGCGCCACCCCTGCTGGTCGCGCTATTCGGCGGGCTTCGACCGCGACGGAACGATTCGGGCCTTCGAGGTGCAGATCTACGCCGACGGCGGCTACTCGCTCGACCTCTCGCTGGCCATCCTGTCGCGCGCTCTCTTCCATCTCGACAACGCCTATTACATCCCCGAGCTGCGCTTCGAAGGGAAGATCTGCAAGACCCACAGCCCCTCGTCCACCGCCTTCCGCGGCTTCGGCGGCCCCCAGGGCATGGCCGTGATCGAGGACGCCATCAACCGTTTCGCCGAGAGCCGGGGACTCGATCCGGACGCGGTGCGCGCCCGCAACTTCTACGGCGACGCGCCGCGCGACCGCGCCCCCTATCACCAGCGCGTCCCGGAGCCGCGGCTGACGCGGATCTACACCGAGCTCAGGGCCGAGGCCGACCTGGAACGTCGCGCCGCGGACCTCGAGCGTTTCAACCGCGAGTCGCCCGAGAGCAAGCGGGCCATCGCCTTCCAGCCGGTGAAGTTCGGCATCTCGTTCACCAACAAGATCCTCAACCAGGCCGGTGCTCTGGTCCACTTCTACGCCGACGGCACCGCGCAGCTCAACCACGGCGGCACCGAGATGGGACAGGGCCTGCACACCAAGATGTTGGCGGTCTGCGCGTCCGAGCTCGGTCTCTCGCTCGACCGGGTGCGGGTGATGCCCACCTCCACCGCCAAAGTCCCGAACACCTCCGCCACCGCCGCCTCCAGCGGCTCCGATCTGAACGGACAGGCGATCGCCGACGCCTGCGCCAAGCTGCGGGCGCGCTTGAGCCCGGTCGCCGCCGGCCTGCTCGGCGTCCCCGCCGACCAGGAGCTGCGCTTCGCCGACGACCGCGTCGCCACCGCCGCCGGCGACCACTCGGTCGAGCTCTCGGCGGTGGCGCAGCAGGCCTGGCTCGAACGCGTCTCCCTTTCCGCGACCGGCTTCTATCGCACCCCTGGCATCTCCTACGATCCGGCCACCGGCCGCGGCTGCCCGTTCTTCTACTTCGCCTACGGCGGCGCCCTGGTCGAGGTCGAGCTCGAAGGCCACACCGGCCGCCACCGCATCCTGCGCGTCGACATCCTGCACGACGTCGGCCGCTCGCTGGTGCCGAACATCGACCGCGGACAGATCGAGGGGGGATTCCTGCAAGGGGTCGGCTGGCTCACCTGCGAGGAGCGCCTGGAGAGCGACCAGGGCCGAGTCCTCACCCTCGGGCCTTCCACCTACAAGATCCCCGCCGCCGGCGACGCTCCGGCCGAGCTGCGCATCCGCCTCCTCGACCGCGCCGATCAGCCGAGCGTCATCGGCCGCTCGAAGGCGGTCGGCGAGCCGCCCTTCATGCTCGCCCTCGGCGTGATCACCGCCCTCCGGCAGGCGGTGCTGGCCTTCTCCGATGCGCCGCGCGGGCCGGTCGAGCTGCGCCTTCCGGCCACCCCGGAGTCGCTCTTGCGCGCCATCGAGGCGGTCCGCCGGCGCTGACTCGAGCGATTTCCGTTATCCTGGCGGCTGCACAGCTCCGATCGGCAGCCGCGGTGCGTGAAGCGTCGTCCCCAACGCGGGGCGGCGGCGCAGCGACGTCTCGTCCCGGACCGAATCCTCTCCTCCCCACCCAAGACGCGTGGCGACGAGCCGCTCCGGCGCGCCGCCCATGGACCCGTGAAGGGACCCTCTCATGTTGAAGCGCACATTCGGATTCCTGGCCACTCTGATCTTGGTCGGCGGATTGAGCTCCGGCTGCAAGAAGGACAGCGGAACCAACAACCAGAACGGTGATTGGAAGCTGACGATCACCGTGATCGTGGGCGGATTCGCTCTCGATCCGATCGTCCAGTACGTCGACATGGACACACCCTGAGGAGTACAACTACTCCGACGGCACCTACACCGACGACGACTGCACGATCAACTTCGGCGGCGGCGTCATGGACGTGACCTGTCAGTTCGAGGACGAGCTGGCCGGCTCGGGCGGCTGCCTGTTCACGGTCGACGTCGACGGAGGCGGCACCTACACCGACACCTCCTTCGACTACACCTACGACAACATCTACACCTGCAACGGCGCCACCTGCGACTTCATCCAGTGCGCGACCATTCTGGGCATGGCGACCACCGTCAACATCGTCGGCGAGTACGTCGGCGACTGATTGGCCAAGAGACCGCCTCCAGGGCGCGGAACGAGCTCGATCGCGAAGCTCGGCCGCGCCCTGGATCGATTTGACGGAACCACGAAGGGACCCCCTCATGTCGAAGAGAACGATCCTCGCCTACAGCGGAGGATTGGACACCTCGGTGGTGCTGCACTGGCTCGCCGAGCGCGGCCACCAGGTGATCGCCTACCTGGCCAATGTCGGCCAGGAAGAGGACTTCGACGCGGCGGCGCAGCGCGCGCGAGAGATCGGCGCCCTCGACGTGCGGGTGCTCGACCTGCGCGAGGAGCTGGTGCGCGACTTCGTCTTCCCGGCGATCCAGGGGAGCGCGGTCTACGAAGGGCGCTACCTGCTGGGCACCGCCCTCGCCCGACCCCTGATCGCCCTCCACCAGGTGCGTCTGGCCCACCAGCTCGACGCTCCCTTCGTGTCGCACGGCGCCACCGGCAAGGGCAACGACCAGGTCCGCTTCGAGCTGGCCTACTACGCTCTCGACCCGCAGATCCAGGTGGTCGCGCCGTGGAAGGATCGCGAGTTCCTGGACCGTTTCCAGGGGCGCGGCGACCTGCTCGAATACGCCGCGCGGCACCGGATTCCGGTCACCGCCACCATCGACAAGCCCCACAGCGAGGACGAGAACCTGGTCCACACCAGCCACGAGGCCGGCGTGCTCGAGGATCCAGGACGCGAGCCGGAGCCCGCGGTCTTCTCGCGCAGCGTCAGCCCCCAGGAGGCGCCCGATCGCGAGACCCGGATCTCGATCGAGTTCCGCGATGGGCTGCCCACGCGGGTGGAGAACCACAACACCGGTGAAGGGGTCGAAGGCGCGCTGCCGATCTTCCTCTGCCTGAACGAGCTCGGCCGCGCCAACGCCATCGGCCGCGTCGACATGGTCGAGAACCGCTTCGTCGGCATCAAGTCGCGCGGCATCTACGAGACTCCGGGTGCGACCATCCTGCACATCGCCCACCGCGATATCGAAGGGATCGCCATGGACCGAGAGGTGCTGCGGCTGCGCAACATGCTCTCGCCCAAGCTCGCCGAGCTGATCTACTCCGGCTTCTGGTTCAGCCCCGAGATGGACTTCTTGCAGGCGGCGATCCGCAGCAGCCAGGAGGTGGTCGACGGCGTGGTCCAGCTCTCCTTGTACAAAGGCAACGTGACCGTGCTGGCGCGCGAATCTCCGAGCTCTCTCTATGACGCCGACCTGGCCAGCATGGACATCGCTGGCGGCTTCGACCAGGCCGATGCCGAAGGCTTCATCCGCGTGCACGCCACCCGACTCAAGGCCCACCACGCCATCCTCCAACACCGCGGAAAGGACTGGGCGGGATCGTGACACTCTGGGACCAAAGAGGCCGAGGCGCCGCCGATCGGGTGCTGGAGCGCTTCCTGGCCGGCGACGATCCGCGCCTCGACCTGCGCCTTGCCCCCTACGACCTGCGGGCCAGCGCGGCCCACGCCCGCATGCTGGCCTCGATCGGACTGCTCGACGCGGCCGAGGCCGATGCCCTCGTCGCCGAGCTCGAGGTGCTCGGCCGCAGCGCCGCGGCGGGCGAGCTCCGGATCGCGGACGCCGACGAAGACATCCACACCTGCATCGAGCGTCACCTGGTCGAGCGGCTCGGCGATCTGGGCAAGAAGATCCACACCGGCCGGTCGCGCAACGACCAGGTGCTGGTGGCGCTGCGCCTGCACGCCAAAGATGCCGCCGAATCGGTCGCGGCGGCCGCGGCCGAGCTGAGCGCGGCGCTGGAGCGCTGCGCCGCCACCCACGGCGCCGTGGCGCTGCCCGGCTACACCCACATGCAGCAGGCGATGCCGACCACCCTCGGCATGTGGACCGGCGCCTACCGCGACGCCCTCGCCGACGACTGCGCGCTGCTCGCCGCCGCGCGCCGCCTGCTCGACCAGAACCCGTTGGGCAGCGCCGCCGGCTTCGGCTCGCCCCTGCCCCTCGATCGGGCCCGGACCACCGCCGAGCTCGGCTTCGAGCGCATCCAGGAGAACCCGATCTACTGCCAGAACAGCCGCGGCAAGCTCGAGGGCGCGTTGCTCTTCGCCTTCGTCCACCTCGGGCAGACCCTGAACCGCCTGGCCTGCGACCTGTTGCTCTACACCACCCGCGAGTTCGCCTTCTTCGAGCTGCCCGAGGCCGCGACCACCGGCTCGAGCATCATGCCGCAGAAGCGCAATGCCGACGTGCTCGAGCTGATCCGCGCCCGCAGCGCCCGCCTGCCTGCGCTGCTGGCCCAGCTCGTCGCCACCACCCTCAATCTGCCCAGCGCCTACAACCGCGACTACCAGGAGCAGAAGGCCCCCTACTTCCGCGCCATCGACGACATCGAGGGCTGCCTCGCCGCCCTGACCCGGGTGATCGAGGGGCTCCGGCCCGACCCCGAGGGAATCGCCGCGCGCACCGACCCCGCCATCCACGCCACCGCAGCCGCCTACCGCCTGGTGCGCGCCGGCATGCCCTTCCGCGACGCCCACCACGAGATCGCCCGCCGCCTGCGCGCCGGCGAGCCCCTGGGTTAGGCGCCCCCCGGCTCTACAAGGACGCCAACCCCTTCCCCAGCCTTCCGCGCGTCTCCCGCGCCAGCTCGAGCAGCGCCTCGCGTCTCTGCGCCACGCCGAAGAGCGCCACCGGATCGATTGCCGAGACCACCACCGCCGACCCCGACTCCACGACCGCCACGCTCAGCGGCAGCAGCAGTGCGGCCGCCGGCTCGAGCGCCAGCAGTGCCTGGGTGAGCTCCCCCGCCTCGATCCCCAGCACCACGTAGCGTTCATCCCGCCCCGCCTCCGGGTCGAGCTCGTAGCGCACCGTGAATCCCGCCGCTTCGAGCATCCCCCGGACCCGTCCCAGCACCTCCTCGACGCTCCTGCCCTCGAGCCTGCGGGTGAGCGCGAAGCTCGGGTCACCGAAGCGATCCGCCTCCGCGCGGGCGGCCAGGTGGGCCAGGATCTCCTCCGAGCCCTGAATCCACCGCTCGCCGTCGCGCAGAATCGGAATCTCGCGGCTCGTCACCCCTTCGTGGGCGCTCAGGTCGGGCCGGTCGACCGGCAGCTTCGCCACCGCCACCGCCTCGAAGCTCAGATTCTGGCGGGTCAGCTCCTCGCGCACCGCCTGGCAATGCGGGCAGCCTTCGCGCTGATAGAGGCGCAACATCCGATTCACTCCTTTTCCGGTCTCAGACACTCCGCGAAAACGACTGCCCCTGGCGCGCCTGCACCCTCTCCAGGTGGGCATCGAAGGGCATCGCCACCACCCGAATCAAAAGCTCGCCGAGCTCGGTCGCCCGGAAGCCGCCCTCCCGCAGCTCCACCAGACCCTCCTCGGCCAGGCGCTCCAACCCCCGCAGCTCGGACCCGAAGCGGCCCGCGAAGTCGATCCCCCACTGCGCCTCGACCGCTCCGAAGTCGAGACCGAAGCCGCACAGGATCTGGTGGATCACCGCCTTGCGCAGCTCATCCTCGGGCGTCCGGAGATAGCCCCGATAGGTCGCCAGCTCCCCCGCCGCGACCCTCTCGAGATAGGCCCTCAGGTCGGCCTCGTTCTGCACGTAGGCCCCGCCCAGGTCGCCGATCGCGCTCATCCCCAGTCCAATCGTGTCCGAGCCCGGAATCACGGTGTAGCCCTGGAAGCTGCGTTTCAGCGTTCCCCCCTCCAGCGCCCGGCTGAGCTCGTCCTCCGGCAGCGCGAAATGATCCATCCCGATCTGCCGGTAGCCGGCCTCTCGCAGCGTTTGGCGCGCGTCGCAGTAGAGCGCCAGCTTGTCGATCGGCGCCGGCAACGAGCTCTCGGGAATCGCCCGCTGGTGCGGACGCATCCAGGGCACGTAGGCGAAGCTGAACACCGCGATCCGGTCGGGGCGCAGCGTCACCACCCGCTCGATGGTGCGCGCGAAACGTCTCCGGGACTGTCCCGGCAGACCATAGACCAGGTCGATGTTGATCCCGCCGAAGCCGGCCTCGCGCGCCGCCGCCACGCATTCGACCCCCGCCTCCTCCTCCTGGCGCCGGTGAATCAGCCGCTGCACCTCCGCATCGAAGTCCTGGACCCCGAAGCTGATGCGGTTGAAACCGAGCCGCGCCAGCCCGCGAACCTGATCCCCCGATCCGACTCTGGGGTCGATTTCGATCGAGACCTCGGCGCCCTCGTCGGCATCGAAGTGCATCCCGAGCATTGCCATCAGGCGCTCGAGCTGGTCTGTCGGCAGGTGGTTCGGCGAGCCCCCGCCGAGGTGGATCTGCGCGACCGAGCGGCGCTCCTTCAGCCTCTCGGCGACCGCGGCCACCTCGCGCAGCAGGTGGTCGACGTAGCTCCGCATCTTCTCCCGGTCACGGGTCGCCACCATCGTGCAGCCGCAGAAGGTGCACTTGGTCTCACAGAAGGGCAGGTGCAGATAGAGCGCCAGCGGCTCCGACGATCGCTCGGCCACAGAGTCGAGGCGCGCCGCGTACTCGGCCGCTCCGACTCCCTCGTGAAACGAGGCCGCGGTCGGATAGCTGGTGTAACGCGGCGCCGGCCGATCGTGGCGCAGCAGCGCCTCGGGTGTGATCGGTGGGGGAGAGGGTGTGCCTGTCATGCGGCTCTCGGAGCGGTGCCTCGTCGATTCTCGTCCGGGCGCCGGTCGGTCCGGGCGCGGGATCCAAACCTCCCATCTTACGCCCTTCGGCAGGACCGCCGGCCATCCGCGATTCGCCCCCTCCCCGTCATTCCGGCCCGCCCCCTCCCCGTCATGCCGGCGAAGGCCGGAATCCACAGCCCTCGCCTCCGCCACCGCATGCCCCGCGGGCCCCGCCGCGCAGACAGCCGCAATGGCGTGATCCGCCCAGGGTGCCGCGCCGAAGTACTGGATTCCGGCTTTCGCCGGAATGACGGGGGAGGGGGTTTCCGCGGCCGGATCCGGGGGGCGGGTTTGCCTGCGGATGGGAGACGAGCACGCTGAGCTCGGAAAGATGATGCCATATCGTGAAGGTGTCGAAACTCGCGCGAAACCCCCTTGACGGCGACCAGATCTCGCGCCACCCTCGGGCAACTCCAACCACACCTCATCCTCAAGTCCGGTAACTTCAACGCGGTCGAGCTGGTGTTGCGCGCGAAATGTGTCGGTGGCGATCCTGAGGTCTGTGACCCCGACGCCGAATGTCCCCACAAGTACCAGAATCTGCGCGCCGATCCCAATCTGTTGGCGCTATGCCTGGGAACCGAGCTTCGATGGGACTACGAAGCCGTGGTCTTGAACCAGGGGGAGTTCGGCAAGCGCCGCTGGCTGCGCAATCTGATCCTGGATACAGAGAAATGCT
>CAZBBK010000030.1:0-63987 GCA_964490075.1 uncultured Gemmatimonadota bacterium
GACCAGCCGGGAGGGCTTTCCGCTGGTGCGGGAGCGGCCGCATGGGTGGTGAGAGCTCCGGAGCGTCCTAGTTCGTCACCCAAGTCCGATGCCAGGTCTCGAACACCACCAGGCACCAGAACAGGTCCGTCAGGTCGCGTCGACCCGAGCTGTGCATCTTCCAGAGCGCCGCCATACGCGCCGGGTCGAGATAGCGAGCGCTTCGGGAGTCGGGCGCCAGCAGCTCGTCCTCGATGCGCGGGCGCAGCTCGCCCCGCAGCCAGCTCGCGATCGGCGGTGAGAAACCCTGTTTCTTGCGGTGCAAGGTCTCGTCCCCGACCCACGGCCGCGCGACCTCCTTGAGCATCGCCTTCGACTCCGCACCGGCGAGCCACCACTCGCTCGGACAGCGCGCGGCAAACTCCAGCAGCCGATGATCGAGAAAGGGCGAACGCACCTCGAGCGAATGGGCCATGCTGGCGCGGTCGACCTTGACCAGAATGTCCTCGGGCAGCCACAGACGCGAGTCGAGATGCTGGGCCCGCGACACCGGATCGCTCGTGCGACAGTCCTCGAGGGCGCGCAGGACCGGCTCGCCGGGATGGTAGCCATCGAGCTGCTCGCGCAGCTCAGGCCGCAGGATCGATTCCAGTCCCACGAACTTGAGACGGTCGGCCGAGTGCGCCAGAGCCCGGGCCGGCGGCAAGCTGAGGTTGGTGAGCAGGGTCTTGGCGCGCAGCACCCGCGGCAGCCAGTCGCCCTTCGGCGCCAGCCACGCCAGCGCCCCGAAGCCGAGACCGCGCAGCGGCGCCGGCAGCAGCCTGCGCAATCGCTCTTCGACGCGCTCGAAGCGATAGTGACGGTAGCCGGCGAAGGCCTCGTCGCCACCGTCGCCCGAGAGCGCGACCGTCACCCGCTGGCGCGCCATCTGGCAGAGATAGTAGGTGGGCACCGCCGAGGCGTCCCCGAAGGGCTCATCGAAATGCCAGCAGATGCGCTCCAGCGCCTCCAACGCGTCGGGTCGCACCACCATCTCCGACGCCTCGATCCCCAGCCGCCGCGCGAAGGCGCGCGCCGCCGGCAGCTCGTCGAGCTCCGCCGCTTCGAAGCCGACCGACGCGGTGTGCACCGGCGTTTTCGAGACCCGCGCCATCAGCGCCACCACCGTGGAGCTGTCGACCCCCCCGGAGAGGAAGGCGCCCAGCGGCACGTCGCTCTCCAGGCGCGCGGCCACCGCCTCTTCCAGGCGCCCGATCAGCTCCTCTTTGGCCCGCTTCCGCCCCGCCCGATCAGCGGCCTCCCAGGCCGGCTCGAAGCGCAGCGACCAGTAGCGCCGCTGCGTCCTGCCCTCCGCCCCCACCTCCAGAAAAGTCCCGGGGGTCAGCTTGCGGATTCCCGCGAAGATCGCGCGCGGGGCCGGCACGTAGCCGTAGCTGAGATAGTCCGCCAGGGCCGGGAGGTCGACCTCGCGCGACACCTCCGGATCGGCCAAGAGCGCCTTCAGCTCCGATGCGAAGAGCAGCCTCCCGCCTCCCTCCCACAGATAGAGCGGCTTCTTGCCGACCCGATCGCGCCCCAGCACCAGCCGCCGGCGGCGGCGGTCCCAGATCGCCAGTGCGAACATCCCCAGCAAATCCCCGAAAAGCTCCGTGCCCCGCTCCTGGTACTGGTAAAGGACCGACTCGGTGTCGGAACGGCCGCGATAGCGATGGCCGCGAGCCTCCAGATCGCGGCGCAGCTCGCGATGGTTGTAGATCTCGCCGTTGAAGACGAGATGCACCGAGCCGTCGGCGTTCGCCATCGGTTGGCGCCCGTGTCGCGACAGATCGAGGATCTCGAGGCGCCGAAAGCCGAGCGCGACCCCGCCCTCGACGTGGACCCCGGCATCGTCGGGGCCGCGGTGCTCGAGGCTCGCCACCATCGCTTCGAGCACGCCTTCGTCGAAGACCTTCCCGCCATCGAATCGCACGCCACCGCAGATCCCGCACATCGGTCAGCTTCGTCTCGCCGGAGCGTCAGGAAGCGGCAGGGCTCTCATCATCGGCGAGCATACCCGGGCCGCGCGCCGCGAGCGCGATTCCAGAACGGGGCGCCAGGCGCTCGGCGATCCAGCCCGCCGCGCACACCAGGGGAACAAAGTCGACGTCGATGCGATAGCGGGGCAGCAGGAAGACCATCCAGAGGAGCTGCTGGCGGGGATCGCCCAGTCCGCGTCGTATCCAGTACTGGAAGCCAACCAGCAGCGCCACCAGCGAGGGCAGCCAGGTCGGCCACAGCCTGGCGCCGGCGTGGGTGATGTCGGCAACCAGGAAGTAGTAAGACTTGAGCGTGAGCAGGCGCAGCTCGTGCCTGGGGTTTTCGATCATGTGGCGGGTCGCCATCTCGGTCTGTCGGTCGCGCGCCATCAGCTCGTCGACCGGTGCCGAATAGCTCAGCGAGTCGAGAAAAGTGTCGCTGGGACAAGGAGTCGACCGGTGGGGATCGAGCTTGGCCGCGGGCCACGGATCCCGCCCTGTACCGGAGGCATTTGCGTGATGTCCACGGAGTAGATTGTACCCACCCGATGTGCCCAGGACGAAGGAGTCGAAGACCTGGTAGTTCCGAGCGATCCACGGCGCCATCGGGATCGAGAACGACACCAGAAACGCCGCGATCAGACCAAGAGCCGGACGTCCACCTCGGACCTCTCCTCGCAGCAGGTAGTAGGCGATCGGCACGCCGAAGAGAATCGCCTCGAAACGGAAGTTCCCCAACACGCTCAAGACGGCCCCGCAGAGCAGCGCCTTTCTCGTGCCTCCCCCGCCCGGAGCCAGCGCCACCCAATTGCGAGCGATCCGGCCGAACTCCCAGAGCAGCGGACGGCCCAGATCGGCATAGACGAGCAGTAGGTGCGCACGCATGCAAGCAACGGCCACGACCGCGATCGCCACCCAAACTGGTCGAACACACATCTTCTCGAAGCGAATCCGGCGAGAGGCTCCGTCCGCGGATCCCGGAGGCAAAGAGAGAGGCAAAGGTCACGCCACGTTGCCCCGGCCCCGGGCGACAAGTCCCGCCTCGACCGGCTCGATTCAGCCCACGCCGCTCTTCCGCAGCAACACCACCCGATTGGTGTTGGTCCCCTTGCAGTTGTTCACCACGCCCCAGCAGTTCGCCGTCTTGGTGAATTGCTGAGCGTGGACCGCGATCGCGACACATTCGAATCCGCGCTCGATCCCCAGCGGCGCGACCACCTCGTCGAGCGCGAGCGCGCCGCCGCGCACCTCGCCCACCTCGAAGGCGACCCAGCCCCCGGGGCGCGTCACGCGGTGGAGCTCGCCGAGGACGGCCGCCATCGCCCGCGCCCAATCGTCCAGCTTGCGCGGCGTGGTCAGGCGTGCGCGCACCGCCTCGGCGTCGATCTCGGCGAACCAGCAGCGCAGCCAGTTGTCCTTGGCGTAGTCGACCACGTCGACGAAGGGGGGCGAGGTGACGGTCAGCGCCACCGAGCCATCGTCCAGGGCCGCGAGGCGCCGCGCCGGCCCGACCGTGAAGCGGGCGCGATCTCTGACCTCCGCCAATCGCGCACGCTCGGTGTCGCACAGATTGCGCAGCAACGATTTCGACTTGCGCAGGATGATTCCCGCCACGTCACGCGGCGGCGGCTCCTGCCCGCGCCGTCGATTCAGCTCGCGCTGCTTCGCGGCGCTCACCGCCTGGTTCGGCGGCATGGTGTAGACCGAGAAGAAGCCGCTGGAATGGCCGCTGAGGCGATTGATCGCGACCAGGCGGATCCAGCGATCGATCGAATCCTCTCGCCCCGCCGCACGCCGCTCGCGGAGGCAGCGACGCAGCGCAGTGATCCGGTCGAGGGTATCGGGGTGGTAGAACATCGACAGATCGATCCCCGGATCCTCCGTCTCTTCCCAGGGGATCTCGTCCAGGCGCTTCGCGATCTCCTCCAGAACCGGCGGCTCCAGGCGCGGCACCACCAGCAGAGGACTGAGCGGGTTCAGGTCGTTGCCCAGCGGCACCCGCCCGCGCAGCGCCGCTTCGATCGCCGTCGTCCCCCGTCCCAGGAAAGGATCGAGCACCCGCTCGCCCGCGGTCGTCAATCGCTCGATGAAGAAGGCCGGCAGCTCGGCCTTGAAGCAGGCTCGGTAGGAGATCTCGTGCAGCGAATGCCCCTGGCGCTGGCGCGCGGTCCAGAGCTCGTTGGAGATCCGCGGGACGACCAAGCCCCCCACCTCGATCGGCTCGAGGCGCGCACGCGCGATCGCCCGCCCGCCCGCGGCGCGCAGGTCGAAGTCGCGCAGTGCATCGACCATCGCTTCTGAGGTCGCGATCACGTTGGTTGCTCTCTCGTCGGTTGGTGGCCTCTTCGGTCGCGGGGGATTTCGATCCTAGCATCCGTCCCCCCGGCCTGAGGTTTCCGCCGCAACGGTCGATCAACCGAGCAGGAGGGTCGCGTCCGGCGGCCCCCGCGATGCGCATCCTGACCGGGAAACGACCATGTTCGAGCACCACGCCGCCGCGGCGCCGGCGACGACGTCTCTCAGCAGCGCGATCCTGGACGCGCTGGAGCACGCCTTCCACGTGCAGGGCGGCCAACTGATCCCACGCGACCGCGGCCTGCGCAACCTCTGCCAGCGGGTGGCCGGCATGGGCTCGGAGGCCACCGCGCGTCTGATCAACCTCATCGCCGCGACCATTGGGCGCGGCATCTACGCCGAAGTCGGAAGCTACCGCGGCCGCTCACTGACCGCCGCGGCCCACGGCAACTCCCTCACCTGCCTCGGGATCGACAACTTCTGCCAGTTCGACAACGGCCAGAACGAGCCGGCCTTGCGCCAGGCGATCGCGCCCTACCCGAACATCCACTTCATCAACGGTGACTACCGCCAGGTCTTCGCCGCACCGCCCGCCCTGCTGCAAGAGCCGGGCATCGGCTTCTACTTCTACGACGGGCACCACAGCGCCGAGAACCAGTGGATGGGGCTGGAGGCAGCGCGCCCCTTCCTGCTCGATCCGGGGGTGATTCTGGTCGACGACGTCAACCTGCCGCACGTCCTCACCTCGACGCTGCAGTGGGCCGTGCCCAATGGATTCTCGCCGCTGCTCTATCTGAAGAGCCCGAGCCGCGCCCATCAGACCTGGGGCAACGGCGTGCTGGTGCTGATCTCCGAGACCGTCGATCATCGGCACGCCGCGCGCGTTCAGCAGACCCTCGAAGAGCTGACCGGCCAGGTCGACCCGCGCCTGCGCATCGACTACCGGAACGGCTCGCTCTACCTGCTCGAGGACGCGCAGAAAATGACCGGGCGCAGGGTGGCGAGCGTGTAGGTCTGGCAGGCGACTCCGATATACTCCCGGAGCCAGGAGCCCCCATGCCGACCCCCCTCGCCCGCCCCGCTTCCCCACGCCCATGAGCAGCGCGCCGCCCTCGTGGGTCGCCGACGCCGTCTTCTACCAGATCTTCCCCGATCGCTTCGCGCGCTCCGGCCGGGCCGAGCAACCCCCCGGCCTCGAGGACTGGGACACAGCGCCCACCACGCACGGCTACAAGGGGGGCGATCTCTACGGCGTCGCCGACCGGCTCGACTGGATCGAGGAGCTCGGCGCATCCGCCCTCTACCTCAATCCGATCTTCCAGTCGGCCTGCAACCACCGCTACCACCCCTACGACTATCACCGGGTCGACCCCTTGCTGGGCGGCGACGCGGCCTTCGATCAGCTGCTCGCAGCTTGCCGAAAGCGCGGCCTCCGACTGGTCCTCGACGGCGTCTTCAACCACGCCAGCCGCGGCTTCTTCCCTTTCCATGACGTGCTCGAAAACGGCTCCGCCTCGCCGTGGCGCGACTGGTTCACCATCGAGCGCTGGCCGGTGCGTGCCTACGGCCGCCGTCGCGCCCGCGACTACACCGCCTGGCAGGGGCTGCCGGCGCTGCCGAAGCTCAACACCGACCATCCCGAGGTGCGCGAGTTCATCATGGGCGTCGGCGAGCACTGGACCCGCAAGGGGATCGACGGTTGGCGACTCGACGTTCCGACCGAGATCACGACACCGGGCTTCTGGGAGGAGTTCCGTCAGCGCGTGAGAGCAATCAACCCCGAGTGTTGGATCGTCGGCGAGATCTGGCACGACGCATCGGAGTGGGTGAATCGCGGCGACCGATTCGACGGCACGATGAACTACCTGCTGACCGAGGCGATCCTGCGCTTCGTGCTGGGGGACAGGATCCGGCACGAGGTCGTCGCCCAATGCGGCTACCGGGTGGACAAGGCGCTTGATGCGGCAGGTTTCGGCGCGGCGCTCAGGCGATTGTCGAGACGCTACACCCCGGCTGCGCTGCGCGCCAACCTGAACCTGCTGGGCTCTCACGACACTCCGCGGATGTTCACGGTGGCCAACGAAGACCAGGAATCTACGACATTATTGTATCTGCTGCTCTTCGCGTTTCCGGGGGCACCCTGCATCTACTACGGAGACGAGATCGGACTCCGCGGGGGTCACGATCCCGACTGTCGCGCGACCTTTCCCTGGCACGATCCACAGCGCTGGAATCGTCGCGTATTGGCCGAGCTCCGCTCTCTGACACGGCTGCGGAAGAAGCTCAAGGCCCTGCGCTCCGCATGCGTCTCCATCTTGCGCAGCAACACTGAGATGGTCCACCTGGCGCTGCACGGATGCGACTCCGAGGGCTTCGCCCTGGTGGCCGTCAACGCCGGCCAGGATCGAGCGCATGTGTCGCTTGCCGGCGACACACGCGACAGAATAGCGGGAGACCTGAAGTTCGGCGCCGGTCGGATCGCCGGCGAGGGATTGGAGCTGTCGCCGCGCAGCGGATCGATCTGGGTGTAGCGTGGACAGCGCTCTGGCAACGCTGATCCGCGTGCTCCATGCGCTGGAGCGGGTGGCCGCGACCAGCCTGGTATGGCCCGAGGGGCTGCTGAATCCCGGTGGCCCGCATCGGCGCCTCGACGGCCATCTCTATCCGATCTCGATCGGCGACGACGAGTGTCTCGTGTTCGGCAAGCTGATAGAAGCGCTGCGACCACAGCACTGCTTCATCATCGGCAACGCTTTCGGCCTCTCGTCGGCCTACATCGCCTGCATGATGCGCGACCACGGCGGGCGCTCGGTGACGACCCTGGACGACCGCTCGGAAGGAGAGGGCGTGCTGATCGCCGAGGTGGCCCAGAGCCTGGCCGGCCAGCTGCAGCTCGACTCGATCCTCGAAAACGTGCACGGCCGCGCGCCGGGCGATATCCCGGTGGCGGCGAAGCAGCCCAGCTACCAGCTGATCTTCGTCGACGGGCTGCACCGGCACCCACAGGTGACCCGCGATTTTCGCGGCATGCTGCCCTACTGCGCGGCCGATACCGTGATCGTCTTTCACGACAGCTGGATCATCGGCGTTCCCGAGGCGGTGCGGGAGGCGAAAGAGCGCGGCATGTACTGTTGGTGGGTCCCGACCTCGTGCGAGATGATCCTGGTGACGGCGAAGCGCTCGCTCTTCGCGGAGCTCCAACGGCTCTTTCCCCAGGGCGTCGAGGACCGCGGCCGTCGCAGCTACCTCTATGGCTACCTGCTCCACCTGCGCGAAGTGGCGTCGTTTTGGATCGGGCGGCTGAGCCGATCGCTCCACCGCCGCCGCCGCGAACGCGCGACTACTCGATCACCCAGACCGTGAGTCCGCGCGCCCGGCGCACCAGCTCGTCGGCGATGTGGCGGTGGAAGAGCTCGCGGTACCACGGGTGGGCGCCACGCCCGACGGCGATGGTGCGATAGTCGCCGCCGCGCGCCGCATCGAGCAGCACCTGGGCCACGTGCTCCTCGGGCACCGGCGAGCGCAGGAGCGCGTCGACGCCCGCGCTCGGAAACCCCGCCTCGCGAATCACCTGGCGCATCTTGGCGACGATCGGCTTCGCCTCCTCGCGCGCCCGGCGCTCCCAGCTGCTCTCGTCTTCCTCGATCAGGCTCGGATGCTGCGCCGATCGCAGCGGCGCCGTGATCGCGTGGCTCTCGAGTAGCAGAGGCGGGATCGGCGGCAGCACATGGATCAGGCCGATGCGGGCCCGAGGATGCTCCGAGAGAATGCCCGCCACGTAGGCGGCCGCGCGGACCGACGCCTCGGAGTCGTCGACCGCGAGCAAGATCCTGTCGAACATCGCGGCGGCTCCTTCCTTGTACACAATCTAGTTCAAGAGCAGGACGCAGTCAGTTCACGCAGCGATTCGCCGCATCTCCATCGACCGCGCGCGGTAGGGTTTCGGGCCAGGATCGAGATGCTCCATACCCACCGGCAAGCGAGGTGAACCGATGCCCGGCACTGTTTCTTGGCTCATCGCCCTGGTCGCGATCGGCGGCGGCCCGGCGACCGCCGACCCGATCGATGAAGATGCACAGGAGCGCGCCGCCCTCATGGCGCGCTTCGAGGGCGACCCCCAGTATGCGGGACGCAGCGCCTTCCTGGGGCACATCGCCCGCATGGTCGATCACGAGCGCCATCCGCTCGATGTCGACGAGCGGGTGGCGGCGCGCCTGGGCGACAACGGACGCCTGGCCGCCCGTTCCAGCTACCAGGATCTGACCGACTACTTCCAGGCCTGCGCCGACGACAGTTTGACGATGCTGCGCTCGATGGGCGCCATCGCCTCGCTGGCACGCTACAGCGAGACGCTGATCTACATGGACGGCCACACGGTTCAGCGCGCCATGTCCGACCTCGGGTTGACCCCCGGGTTGGCGCTGCCGATCGAACACTTGCGGCTCTTCGCCTACATTCCCCACCCCGAGCGCGCGGCGGCCGACTCGGCCTATATGTGCGACATCCTCGCCGTCTTCGACACCCAGTACAAGCACCGCTTTCAAAAGGAGGTGCTGAACGCCAACCTGAAGGTCGGCACCGGAGAGACGGCGCCCTTCGTCGACATCTTCACGGGCGACGCCCGCGAGTGGACCGGCTACCTGGTGCAAGGGATCATCGCCAAGAGCTCGGACCACGTCGGGTTCATGGAGGTGAGCGGCATCGGCGGCGAGAAGCGGGGGCTGATGGGCTTCATGCAGAAGGTGCTCTTTTTCTTGCCCGACGCCATCGATGCCATGACCCTGGACGACGCCGGGACCATGACCACCGTGGCCTTGATCGACGAGCGCATCGAGCACTTCGAGACAATGCGCAGGTATCAGGTGCATCGCATCGGCGAAATGAGCTGGGAACAGACCTCGCCTCCGCGTTAGGAAGTCGCCGCCCCCTCGCCATGTCCAAATCCCGACCCGACTCCCCTTCCGCGGAACCGAGCGACGCGGAGCTGGTGGAGCAAACGCTGCGCGGATCGCAGGCGGCGTTCGGCGTTTTGGTGCGGCGCTACGAGCGGCCGGTCTTTTCGGTGGTGGTGCGCATCGTGCGCGATCCGGAGCTCAGCGCCGACATCTGCCAGGAGGCTTTCGTGCGCGCCTATCGCTTCCTCAGCAGCTTCGATCCGCGCTACCGCTTTTCGAGCTGGATCTTCCGCATCGCCCACAACGTGGCGGTCGATCATCTGCGGCGGCGACGCATCGCCACGGTGTCGCTCGACAGCGCCGCCGAGCCGGGGGGCGCGACGCTGGCGGAGTTTCTCGAGGACGAGCGCGGCGAAGCTCCGTCGCGCGCGGTCGAGAGGGCGAATCTGGCGGGTGCGCTGGAGCAGGCGCTGGCCGGCCTGCGGCCTGATTACCGCGAAGTCCTGCTGCTCCGCTTTCAGCAGGACCTGAGCTACTCTGAGATCGCTCAGGTCACGGGGTTGCCCCTGGGAACCGTGAAGACCTACCTGCACCGCGGCAGGAAAGCGATGGCGGCGCTGATGCGCGATCGCGGCTGGGAGCCTGATGCGCCATGAAACCGACGTCCGCGGGCTTCCGTAGGGTGGTCGGAGAGAGTCGATGTCCAATTCCCCGTTCCCTCGAGTCGTGAAGGCCTGGCTGGCCGCGGAATCCGGCGGCCGAGAGGGCGACGCCGAGCGGCTGTTTCGCTCGGTCGCCGCTGCGCTGCCCGAGATCGCCCCGCCGCCCGGTTTCAGCGCCCGGGTGATGGCGGCCGTGGCGGTCGATCGGGCATCGCTCTTCACGAGGTCGTGGGCCAAGGCCTCGGTCGCCGCCGGCCTCTTCTGGGTCGCTTTGCTGGCCTGGTCGATCCAGCTCGCCGCGGCGCTGGGCCGTCCGCTCGACGCCGCCGACGTGGTGCACGGCATCGCCCGCGCCTGGGTGGGACTCGGTCTGGCGCTGCGTGAAGCCGCGGGAGTCCTCTCGATCGTCCGTTCCGCCTCCGACGCCTTCCGGAGCGTCGCGCTGAGCCCCGAGGGTGCGCTGATCTGCGGCGCGACCGTCCTGCTCGGCGCGGCGTCGCTGCTGGCGCTGCAACGGCTGCTCGAGAACGGGTCGCGAAGGGGGATGGGACTATGATCGCGACCGCACCCCTGCCCGCCCTCCCCGGCTCCTCGTTCCGCTCGCTGCTCTGGCCGCTGCTCGGCGCCGCGCTGCTGGCGACCGCGGCGAGCGCCGCCAGCGACCCGGGCGCGCTGGAGGATCGATTCCGCCTCTTCGTCTCCGGCGGCGGCGACACGCTGCTGCTGCCCGAGCGGGACGACGCCGACTACGAGACCATCGAGCTGCGTGAAGGCCGGGTCCACGTCGACGGCGAGCTCTGGTCCGACAGCGCGCTGGAGCGAGCCATCGGCGCCGACGACGCCGAGGCGATCCTCGGGCTGCTGGGGCGAACGCTCGACGAGTTCTCGATCGAGATCGAGGTGGACGAGGAGAACGAGAGCGTCTCGGTCGACTTCGGCGCGGGCGGCGCCATGCCAGGCATATCGGTGCGCAGCCGCGACGAGGTGGTGCGGGTCGGGGGCGACGTGCACGTCGCCGCGGACGAACGGGTCGAGGGCGACGTGGTGGCGGTGATGGGGTCGGTGCACATCGAGGGTCGGGTCGAAGGCGACGTGGTGGCGGTGATGGGATCGGTGCGCCTGGGCGACGCGGCCGAGGTCGAGGGCGACGCGGTGGCGGTCGGGGGCAAGGTCCACCAGACCCCCGGCGCGCGCGTGCACGGCGACGTGGTGAACGCCAGCTTCTTCGGCGCCGGCGTGAGCGCCGGAGCGAGCTCCGGCGCCAAGGAGCACCGGATCGTGATCGGCGACGACGAGGAGGACGAGGGCGGCGAGCTGCTCCTCGATCTGGCGCGGATGCTGGTTCTCGGTCTGCTCGCCTGTGCCGTCCACCTGGTCGCCCCGGGCCCCGTGCGGCGGGTGGAGGCGGCCACTCTGGGTGCTTCCTGGAAGGCGCTTCTGGTCGGGCTGCTGGTCGAGGTCTTCTTCCTGCCGGTCTTCGTGGTGACGGTCGTGGTGCTGGCGATCTCCATCATCGGCATCCCGGTCCTTCTGCTCTTCGTCCCGGCGGCGCTCCTGGCGATCTCTCTGGCGCTCTTGCTCGGCTGGGCCGGGGTCGCCGGCGTGGCCGGCCGCTGGGTGGCGGCGCGCTTCGACTGGGACTGGGCGAAGGGACGTTTCGGACCCTTCATGCTCGGCGCGGCGGCGTTGATCTTCCTGACCCTGATCGCCGACATGCTCTCCTTCGTGGGCGGGCTGCTCGGCCCGGTGGCGGTCGCGGTGGCGATCGCCGGCTTCCTGGTGGAGTACGCCGCCTGGACCGGCGGTCTCGGCGCCGTGGTGCTCACCCGCTTCGGCACGCGCGGCCCCGGCGAGGGCGGCACGGGCGGCTCCTTCACGGGCGGCGGTGGCGGCGGCGTACACTACGCTCCCGACGACGGAGGACTCTTCGACGCGGGCGTCAGCAACCGGTCGGCGCCGTCCCGGCCCGAGGCGCCCGTGCCGCCCTCCGCTCACCAGGCGCCGAGGGTCTATGCTCCTCCGGAGCCGGCGCAGCCGGGCGCCGGCGCGGGCAAGAAGGCGGGGGAGGATCCCGCGCGGCCGCTGATTCCGCCGCCGCCGCGGCAAGATGAAGAGGAAAAGGACGAGGAGCGGAACGATCGCCACGACGAGCCGAAAGAGTAACCGGCACCACGGATTCGGCTCTCGCTTCCTGGCCGCGCTGGGCATCTTCGCCGGCGTGGAGCTGGTCGTCGGTCTGAGCGACGCGGGCTGGTATCTCTGGGTGGAAGGGGGACTCCCGCACCCGATCTTCGGCGCCGTTGCGCTCGGGGTCTACCTGGCCTTCGGGTTGGTCGCGGGAACCCTGGTCGGGCTCGGCGCCGCCGCCGCCGTCGCCACGGAGCGGGGCGCCGCCACGATCGGTGCCGCGGCGGCACTTTTCCTCAGCTTCGGCGCCCTGGCCTTCTTTCGCTGGCTGCCCGAGGCGGTCGAGATCGGCACGGCGCTGGGGATGTTGGCGCTGGGCCTGCTCGCGTGCGGCTCGATCCTCGGCGGGGGCGCGCTCGGGGCATTGGCGGAGTGGATCGGGTTCCGGGCGCTTCGCCGCGGCCTGCTCGCCCTCGTACTGCTGTCGGCCGGCGCGGCGACGCTGCCGCTTCTTCGTCTTGGAGGCAGCGATCCCTTCGCCGAGCTCTCGCCTCGGCCGGGCGAGGGCCCGAACGTGCTGCTGATCGTGATCGACACCCTGCGGGCCGACCGAATCGGTGCCCACGGCAACCCCGACCGTCTGACTCCGGCGATCGACGCGCTCGCCGACGAAGGGGTGGTGTTCCGGCAGGCGATCTCGACCTCCTGCTTCACGCCGCCGCCGCACGCCTCGCTCTTGACCGGCACCTACCCGGTGCGCCACGGCATCACCGGCGCGGAGCAGTTCCTGGCCGATGCCAACCTCACCCTGGCCGAGATCCTCGGCGCGCGCGGCTACGCGACCTTCGGTGTCGTGTCCAACCTCTTTCTGGCGAAGGTCTTCGGATGGGAGCAGGGGTTCCATCTCTACGACGACAGCCTGGTGGCCGGCTCCAGTCCGGGGATCTGGCTGGAGAGGACCCCGGCGGTGGCGCTGATGGCCAAGGTCGGCCTGACTCCGCGCCGCTGGCTGCTGCTGGCCGCCCACGGCACGGGCCTGCTGGAGCCGGTCAACGCCAAGGCAACCATCGATCACGTGCTGGCGGCGCTGGACGCGGTCGGCGAGCGCCCCTTCTTCGGCTTCGTCAACATCATGGATCCCCACTACCCCTATGGCCCACCGGGCGCCGGGTCCGGGGGCGAGGCGGCGCGCGCCAACGCCGAGGTGACGCCGGCTTTGCGCGCCACGGGGCACCCGCTCGGCGCCGTCGACCATGGACGAGAGCTGGCCGCCACCCTGCTGGGCCTCTACGACGCCGAGGTGCGCTACACCGACCGCGAGCTGGCGCGACTCTTCGCCGAGCTGCGGCGGCGCGGCAAGCTCGACAACACCCTGGTGATCGTCACCGCCGACCACGGCGAGCATTTCGGGGAGCACGATCTGCTCTTCCACGCCAACTCGCTCTACCGCGAGCTGGTGCACGTGCCGCTGGTGATCCGCCCGCCGGGCGAGCAAGCGGACGCGGCGCGCGGCAAGACGCACGAGCAGGCCGTCTCGCTGGTCGATGTCGCCGCCACGGTGCTCGACCTGCTCCAGGTCCCGCCGCCCCCCACCCTGCACGGGCGCTCGCTGCTGCCGATCCTGACCGATCGAGAGGGCGAGGCGCCCGAGCGCATCGCGGTCTCCGAGTGGCAGGACCGGCGAGCCCTCGTATGGGGCGGCTACAAGGCCTTCTTCAGCGGCGACGAGCTGGAGCGCGTGGTGCGGCGATCGCCCTCCGGCGACCCCGCCGAGGCCGAAGACCTGGCCGCCGCCGACCCGGCCCTGCGCCAGGCCGCCATCGACCGCTACCAGAGGTGGCTGGAGCGCTGTGCCTCGTCCGGCAGTCTGGCCGAGGAGGGCGCAGCGATCGATCCGGGGATCGCGGAGCAGCTGCGGGCGCTCGGGTATTTGAACTGACGCCGCCGGGGTGCGCCGACACTCATGCTGGTGGCCCGAGCACCTCGACGAGCTCCGCCACGAATCGCAGCGCACCGTCTTCGAGGTCTTCCTCATCGAACACAATGGGAGCGAAAGACGGGTCGGTGGAGGCGGGTTTCAGCGTGATGCGTGCGTGGCGGAGCTCGCCATCCTCGGTCTCGACTTTCTCGCTCTCGTAGACCTTCACGGTGTAGGTGCCGCCGTGCTCGGCGTCCTGGATGTCGCGGTGCCGGGCGAGCACCACACGCCCCTGTTTCGTGCCCGTCGGATCGAGCCGCCACACGCACCAGGCGCCGTTCGGAACGCGCCGGTTCATCGATTCGCCGACAACTTGGGCCACGAAGATGTCGCGTGCCGGCCGCGTGCGGCCCGCGAAGCTCACCCAGTCGAGGTCGTCGATGTTCACCGAGTCACCGTGGCCACCGACCTCGTCGACCACCTGCTCGCCAGAGAAGCGCCCGGCCGCCACCTTGAGATCATAGAGCGGCACACAGTTCTCGAAGGGCTTGATACTCCGGCGATCCAGGCGTTGGAAGGGCAGCACCACGGCGCCTTCGGGCTCCGCCGCTTCGGCGGCCCTCTCCGCTGAGGCGGGCATCCTCTCGAACCAACTCATGTCGGCCTTCAACCGCCGCCCCGCGGCCTTCCCGAGCACATATTTGGCGATTCTGGCGATGGCCGCGACCATCGCGGGCTGGTCGCCCAGGAGCGTCGACGGCACCTCGACGACGTTGTAGTACAGCTCGCGGAGCCGATTGCGCAGAAAAGTGTCTTTCTCTTTCTGCTCCGGGTTCCCGTGGATATGTCTCGACATGCCGTCCAGATAGATACAGGTGCCCGGCTCGTCGTCCTCCTCGGGGTCGCCCTCGTAGAAGAAATCGGGGATCGTCAGTCCGTATCCTTCGCCCAAGTGGATGGTCTTCTGGCAGATCGGAGCGGACAGCCCAGCGGAGAGCAGCAGCTCTTTGAAGCGGCCCTCGATGTAGGTCTGGTCCTGACCGGTGGTGGTCGCCGTCGACGGCTGTTTCTCTGGGATCTGGTGTGTCTCTTCCAAGACCCGACCGGCGCTCTCCAAGATCTCCTGCGCCTGGTGGCGATCGAGATACTCGTGGTAGTAGCGGTTCCGATAGGTCTGAAGGCAGTCGATGCAGGAGCGCTCGCAGGCAGAGGCGCAGCCCTTTGGAATCGCGATCGCCGCGGCGACGACCTCGTCCCATCGCGCACACATCTGCTGCAGCAGTCCACTGCCCCCCGGCATCGGGTCGTAGAGCAAGAGGTCGAACTCGCCCTCTCCCGTTCGGCTCACCAGCAGGATCTGCAGATCCTCCAGCTCCATGTCGAGCACGCGCGCGGCTCCCATCCGCAGCGCCTCGACAGTGCTGAATGCGCGCGTGCGATCATCGAGATCGTGAAAGCCCAGGGCGTCCACCTCGACGTCGGCGTAGAAGCCCGTAGGCTCCACCGCATGCCCGCAGCGTTCGGCGTGGGACTCCTGGAATCTCTGCAGGCCTTCCTCGGAGGTGTAAGGCGAGCTCGTGTACCCGCAGGCCAGGCACACCGGGTAGCCGATTCGCTGTTGCTCGACCTCACTCCTGGGCCCCACGTTCACCAGCCGAACTTGCACCGCGCGACGTAGCTGCAGCATGAGTCCGCCGTAGGTGTAGGCCGTGCCCCCCTTGTGGCGCCCCCGCTCGGTGCCGTACACCGCGACCGGCATCTGAAAGCGAAACTCCTCCTGATCGGAGATGTGCGACTGGGAGGGCATCACGACGTCGCAGATCGGTACGGCCCGCAGCTCCTGCTGCCCAAGCGCGCCCCCCGACTCGACGGCGCCGACTTCGTGCACCGCCTGGTGTTCGGAGTCCACGCGAAAACGCAGGGTGTCGTCGGGGGTGAGCTGGAAGTGTCGGGGGACGAAGCGGAATCCGCACGCATAGACGGCGTTGCCCGGGACGTACTCACGCAGCGCGATCGATGGCGCCCGCGGCAGCTCGAAGTCGCCCAGGCCCTGCGTCATTCTCGGCGGTTCCGCGGTGCCGACGATGCTTCCCGACTCGAGCCCGTAGCCGGGGAGGAAGCCTTCCCGAGCCAGCGCCCCCATCGTCTCGGAGTCCGAGACTCCGCCCTGGGCATCGCCTCGTTGTCTGCGCGAATCCCCCTTGAAACGGCGAACGAGCCGCTCGCAACGCCTCCGGTGGGCCGCGTCCTCGGCATCGAGCGAGCCCTTTTTCGCCTCCACCTTCCGGAGCTGCTCGAGCTGCCCCAGCGCCCAATCCAGCCGCTTCTTGAAGCGCTTGATCACCGCCTGCAGCTCGTCCCCCATACCGTCCACGGTCTCTTCGAGCCGCGCCGCCTCGACGGCCTCGACGTCCTCATCGGGCCACGCCGACTGGAAGATCGGCAACACGACCGCCATCACCGAGGGCCGATATTCCTGGATCATCAGGCCCAGCTCGGCCACGTCCAGCGGGTGCGGCAGCACATCTCCGGCGGACGTAAAGAGGTAGGTGCGCAGCGTCGGAGGAAAGGTCCGCACGAGCACATCCTTCAGCCGGGATCCCTCCGCCTCGCCCACCTCCCGCGCGATGCTGTTGAGTCGGGTGAGCACGGATGCATGCACATGCTTCCTCACCATCAAGGTGTTTTTCATGTTGAAGCGGGGCGGCTCCACCAGTCCTTCGAGCAGCTTGAGCGGCTCGCGGAAGTAGGCCTGATCGAAGCTGCGCGCCTGCGCGTAGGTGATGTCGACCGCCATGCGGTGGCGGCGTCCGGCGCGACCAGCCCGCTGCCAGTAGTTGGCGGCGCTGGGTGGGACGTTGCGCATCAGCACCGCGTCGAGCGCGCCGATGTCGACTCCCAGCTCCAACGTGGGCGTGCACACCAGCGTATTCAGATGTTCCTTGTCGCCCTTGAACTGGTTCTCGATCGTCTCCCTCGCGCGCGCTGGAACCTGCGCCGAATGCTCGGCCGCGCGTAGCATCGCGTAGTCGCCGTCCAGCATGCGGAGGTCGAAGTCGTCGGGGTTCTCGGTCTCCCAGATGAGCCGCCCGCCGCAGCTCCAGGCCATGCAGATCTCGCTGGGGGTCTTGCGGACGGTCAGCCGGCGACACCTTCTGCAACGCCAACGGCCGTCGTGCGGGTGGAGGCGGAGCCTCCCGGCATCGACCTGGTAGACACCCGCGCTGCCGCTCAGCGGCCGGCCCCAGCCGGTGAGCTGGGCGGGGACCAGCAGCCCCGCGCTGGTCAATGTCGACCACAGGTCGTCGAGAAAACGCCCGATGTCGTTCTTCTCCACGCCCCAGGCTCTCGCTGCATTCCACGTCAGGGTGGGAGCGCGACCGATCCACTGCATCGTGCAGCCGGGGCTGCTCTCGGCGCGACGGGCCTTCAAAACCCCCTTGGGCAACCCGGAGAAGGCGGAGAAGTAGCCGCGCTGGATCTCCTTGTCGCCGCTGTTCCACTTTTTGCCGAAGAGCTCGGTCTGCGCGTCATGGAGGATGCGCGTGCGCCGGTGGTGGTCGAGCAGGGCCGCGGCACCCTCTACCAGGTCCGGCGGCTCGACTCCGAGTGCTGGCGCCCACCGCTTGAAAAAGGGCAACTCGGCGGAGAGCCCGATGTAGTCGACCTTCAGTCGCCCCCACGGCTCGAGGCCGAGACGCTGCTTGACGCCCGTGGCCACCTCGAGCAGCACCTGGAGCCGCAAGAAGTAGGCGCGCTCTTCCCGGTGCTTGGTGCTCGCGTCTTCGAAGTGGTGAACTTGCCAGACCTCGGGGACCAGCGCGCGAGAGAGCTCGCGGTCGGCTTCGAGCTCGGCGTCGACTTTCGCGACGACGTCTCCGATCGAGGCACCCTCGGCCGGCATGTGCTGGAAGAAGAGCGACCGCAGCCGGAAGCGGCGCGCGTGATCCCTCATCCACCCGGACTGGAAGGCGGCATCTTGGCGGTTGTCGGCGAAGACCAGGAGACGCCGGCGCTCGGACAGGTGCACCATCGATTGGGCCAGGATGTGCACATCGGACACCGTCACCGCGCGGATGGGACGGGCGGGCTCTCTGTGGCGCCCGTGGACTCGCCGCCTCGCCGCCTGGCAGCACACGCAGCTCTGGAGTTGGCCTCCCTTGCCTTCTTTGTGGCGGACGGCGTGGATGGCCGCCAGCGATCCGATCCGCGCGCAGGCGCCGCAAGCGTCCGAGCCCTCTTCCTGGACTGCTCCGCAGCTCTTGCAGACCCACAGCGGCGCGAGGCGGCGGTGACTGAAAGCGTGCTCGCTCCCGGCATCTTGCGCCTCGTCGCCAGAGCCCTCCTCGTCCTCCTCTTCGTCCTCATCCTCGCCCGCGACCAGACGATCGACGAGCAGGACTCGCTTGCCCCGGAGCTCTTCCGCGAGATGCTTCCACACGCGGCGCTCGCCCACGATATCGCCGCCCTGCGGCGCGCCCGCGAAGAGCGCGAACTCCTCCAGAAAGCCCTCGTAGTAGTGCTGGCCGCAGGTGGTGCACGACAGGATGGGGAAGCGGAAAAACTCGTCTCCAAGCTCGGCTTCGGCATCTTCGCCGGCGAGCCACAAGCGGGCCGACGAGTCGGGTCCGGTTAGCGTGACGACGGCGCCGCCCACGCCGCGCACGAAGCTGTGGATCACCGGCCGCAGGAGGGGCTGATGACCGCCGCGCGCGCAGACCGCCCCGAGCGCCAACCAGGTGAGGATCTCGGCTTGCGTCACCGTGCGCCCCAGCGGCTCATCGAGAAGCTCACCGATCGTGGCGAGCGGCCGGGGTCGCTCGAGAAGGGCGGCGAGGCGGTAGACGAGCTCGCTGCACGCGAGCTGCCGGAAGAGCGGGCGCTGCCAGTCCTGCTCCGGTAGCTCCCGCCCTCCGAGTGACGTCATTACCTTCGAGATCGCTCGGGCGGCCGCCCCTTCGTCCTCGAGGTCCACTGCGACCAGCAGCTCCTCGATCAATCGGCCGGGGTCCGGCGGCGGAGTCGAGCTCCAGGCGTCGAGCCGGTTGAAGCGGATTTCGTCGTAGATCTCCCCGACTAGCTCGACCGTGTCGCCGTCGACGCCGAAGAAGCGCCGGGCGAAGGTCTTGCCGGCCTCCCGGCCCTCTTCGGGGTCGGCCATGGTGGCGGAGGTCGCGATGCAGATCGTCTGCTCGGGCGTGCGCCCACAGAAGGTGCGCAGGCGCCGGATCAAACACGCGGTCTCCGCGCCCTGAGCCCCGCGGAAGGTGTGGGCCTCGTCGAAGACCAGAAAATCGAGCGGCGCGTTGTCGAATAGGTGGACGTCCTTGCCGCGCGTGAGCAGCAGCTCGAGCATCTTCGTGTTGGTGAGCAGAATCCGCGGCTGCCCGCCGGGCTTGCGCATCGCCTCACGGCTCGCGCGTTCCTCGAAGGGGCGGAGGGTCGTTGCCTGGCCGGATTCCTTCAATTGTGCGAGGCGTTCGCGGTAGTCGGCCTGGGAGCTGCCCGGCGGGAGCCTCTCGTCGGCGACCTGGGACTCCTTCTCGTGCGTCTTGCCGACGTACATGCCGAAGGGGATCCCGCTGCCGGCCAGCAAGCCGCGGAGTCGCTCTAGCTGATCCTCGGCGAGGGCGTTCATCGGGTAGACCAGCACCGCCACGATGCCCGGGTCGGCGCCATCGTCCTTCAGCTCCAGGCAGCGACTGATGATGGGGTAGAGGAAGGCTTCGGTCTTACCGGAACCGGTGCCGGTCGCGACCAGGGTGTGCTGGCCCTGGTGGATGGCGCGAATCGCTCGTGCCTGGTGGGCGCGGAGCTCGGGGTACGGAACCAGCGCCTCCATATGCGGGTGGAAGATGCCCTCGGCGATCAGGTCCTTGATGGCGTCGCCCTGCTTGAAAGGCTGGGACAGGCTGATGAAAGGGCCCTGGCGCAGCGGCGTGTCGCGGGACGCGTCGAGCGAGAGCAGCTCCCGCATCCGCGCGTAGAGATCCACGTCGGCCAGCGGATAGGTCGTGAGCTGGTAGCGCAGGAAGTCATCGACGACGGACTCGGTGAAGGCGACGGGGTTCAGGGCCATGGGGTCAGCTTTCGTCGCGGGTCTGGCGGCCGAGCTCGGTCAGGCGGTAGCGCTGCTTGCTGCTGCGGGGCTTGTCGGGGATGGTCATTTCGACAAAGCTGCCATCCAGAGCCGGCTGCAGGTAGCCCTCCAAAGAAGTTCGCGCGACCTGCCAGGCCGAGTTGGGATTGGATCTGTGCGCGACTCATCTCGCCCTCGACAACCCTCGAGAGATCGAGCACTTGTCCTGTGACTTGTCCTGTGACTTGTCCTGTGACCTGCCGGGTGACCTGCCCTGCCACCTGATCCCGCACCGCCCGCTCGTGCACCGGCAGTCGAATCAGGAAGTAGCTGCGGTCTTCGTCGGTGTCGAATTCGGGCGGTGGCGATCCGTTCTGATCCATGGCTCGCAGGATCTTGCGGGAAGTTCCAGAGACGCTCGGCCTCGGGGCGATCGGGGTGCTTGATCACCGTCTGCTTCAGGTAGTTGCGCTCGATATAGGCGATCGCGTCGCGGGTGATTTGGGCGAGTGGTCCAACGAACTCCTTCTCTTCGAAACGATCGCCGCCCGCGTCTTCGTCCTCGCCTTTGGCCTCCACCGTGCTGGTGTAACGCCGAATGTAGTAGCGACGCTCGCTGCGCTTGGCGGTAACCGACTTGAGCACCTTGTAGGGTCGGTGGGTGCCCCCGTGCGCCCAAACGACAATGATGTTGCGGTTCTCGAAGCGTTCGACGCTCACGTTGGGAAAGTACGGCGGCTGGATCTTGGCGCAGTGCGCCAGCAGCTCTTGTTGGATGCGGTCGATCTGCTCCCTGCGTACACCAATCGGGGGAAACACCGGCTGGCCATCGGCGTCGCAATCCTGGCCGATAATAATGTCGCCACCTCCGAGATTGGCGAAGTCGTTGGCGAAAGCGCAGATGGTGCGCAGGGTGGGGTCTGGGTTCCAGCCGGCTTTGTATTCGATTCGTTCGCTTTCGACGAAACGTTGGGGCCGCTGGTCGCGTTGGTTGATGGGGAGTGGGGTGGTGGGTTGCGTCATGGCGATCTCAGGCAACCCATCCTCACGTATCCTCGCGGCCATCGATACCGTTTGTACGCAAGGTAGAATGCCCTTTCTACGCAGTCTGTGGTGAAGGCGACGGGTTTCACAACGCCATGGTTCAACGTTTGGTTGAGGGGGAGAGGCGATTGCGGCGCAGCGGGCCACGGCTCCAGTGCGTGTCGATAGCCTGCACGAACTCCGCGCGCACCAGCTTGGCGCGCTGCACCAGCCAATCGCCCGAGTCGACTCGAACGTAGATTCCCTCCATGGGGGCCGACCCCACGCGCGACGTGGTCATTCGCGCCACGAGTTCCTGGTGCGAGAAACGCCCCCGGCCCAGCTCAGGCACTCGTTGGAGGCCGAGCCCGTCGAGCAGCTCGTTCCGGCGGGGTGTAGACCAGAATCGGCCCTGGACACGATCAAGGAGGTCGAAGCCCAGGAACCAGCCGGGCAGTGCGTCGTAAGGGACGCTGTGAACCGCGGCGCACCACTCGCCGAAGAGGATGAGGTCGGGCCACAGCGCATCTAACAGCGCCTCGCGCCTGGGGGCGAGCCAGGGCCAGAGCGATCGAAACTGTGGATGACACACATCGGGGGAGAGCCAGCTCCCCCGGTTTTGGGCGAGCAGCTCGCCGTCGTCGTTGGCGGAGAGGCCGAGGCTGGCGCCGTCGATCTTCTCTTCGAGGACGAGCTCGTTTCCCAGAAGTGTTGCCACCTCGTCGGCGCACAGGACCTTGTCCGCCCGCGGTGATCCTGCGCCGAGCCAGGCAAGGTGCGGGGTGTGGGGGAAGCGGTGGAAGGGCGGTGTCATGGGTTGTTCTTGGAGCTGAACTTGTCTCGCAGCCAATCCTCGAGCAGATGCTCCACGCGCGCTCCGGCGGCGGCGAGCTGCGCCTCGATCTCCAACCAGTCCGTGTCGGTCGCGTTGACCAACGTGGTCCCATTGACGTCTTCGAGCAACGCCGCCAGCAGCTTGCGATCAGATGGTTCGAAATCGGCGAACGCCTCTGGCACCACTCCGTACCCGTTGGCGTCGTAAGTCACCGGCACAAAGCGTGCGGTGGCCATTTTCTGGTTGATGAGCTGCATCCCGTAGTCCTGATCGGAGAGCTTGTTGCGGTACTCCCCATAGATCTTGAAGTCCGTATCCCAGACGATCTGTCGGGTGTTGTTGGCACGGAACGCTACCAACCACTCGAAGACCGTGTTCTGCAATGCCGGGGGAAGGCCTGAATCGTCGAAGGGAGAGTCAGGATCCGCCGCGCTCGCCACGAGCAGCACGTTGGTGTCGATCACGTGGTCAGCCACGGTCGCACTCCGCGGCCCGCGCCCGGAGGCGCGTGATCATGCTGCGCATCTGGCGCTCGGTCTCGCCGATAGCGTCGCCGAAGAACTTGTCGGGCCAGTTGGCGATTCGCCCGAACTCGTCGGTCTC
This sequence comes from uncultured Gemmatimonadota bacterium, assembly GCA_964490075.1. Lineage (GTDB taxonomy): Bacteria > CAZBBK01. The sequence continues at coordinate 22,432 of CAZBBK010000030.1, forward strand.
GAGCCGATGCAGCGAGGCCGCGCCATCCTCGTCGTGGTCCGCGAAGTACATGCGACAGTCGTTCGGTGAGATCTTCTCGTCCGCGATCAAAAACTGAAGACGCCTGAAGACGTGCTCGGAGTGGGTCTCCACCAGGAACTGCACCTGTCGTTCCCGCGCGACCTCCACCATCAGCTCAGCCAAGCCGACTTGCGCTCGCGGATGGAGATGGATTTCTGGCTGCTCCGCGATGATCACGCTTCCCCGGGGAACGAAATGGGCGAGCACGATCATCGGCAACACTTGCGAGATCCCGAATCCGACATCGACGATATTGGCGCGCTGACCCCGTGTCGTGAGGACGACCTCGAAGTAGCGCGAAGGCCCCTGACGCTCCAACTCCAGGCTATCGGCAACACCGAGTCTTGTGAGCCACTCGGATACCCGCTCGACCAGCCAGCCGCGGCCACCTTCCTGGCCGACTTTCTGCTTTTTGCGGCTATTGGCGCTGGCGAGCAGGGCGTGTACGGCGCGTTGGCCCCGTGGTCCGAGATCTCCCGGCGTCTGTCGTCCCCACAAATAGCTACGTTCGGGGGACTCGCGCAGAGGGCCCAAGTAGGCAACTCTGTCGAGGATGTGCCGTCTGGTAGCAAGGGCCAGGTCCTGAGCTCGGCTGCCGGCCTCACCCAGCTCCGCCAACGCATCCGCGGGCAGGGTCAAGGACCGCTCCGGTTGAAAGGTGCGCCGCGCGATCGGGCGACCGCCGACGATCGTCGGTTCGTAGCCGGGGGCTTCCAGGCGGTATCCGCCCTTGGACTGACGCCTCGCGGCGTAGGTCCTGTCTCCCTCCGCGTACTTCAGCTCCCGCAAGGCGGGGACCGTTCTGACGTGCCCGAAGTGCGCCTCATAGGTAAAGCTCGATGGTCCGCTGTGCTCGACGCCCAGGTCATCCAGAGACAGGCCGAACCCCATGTCCAACGACACGTCGTGGCCGTGAATCACGTCCTCGTAGCTGCCGAGGTCGAGTAGATCTCCCTTCTGGCCGCCCAGGTTGAGGTCCAGGCTGCGATCCGTGGATCCGAGGGTCTGCCCGAGCAGCAGTGGCACCTGTAGGAGGCTGGTTTTTCCTGAAGAGTTGGGGCCGAGGAGCAGCGTCACGGGCGCCAGCTCGACCCCGGGCTCCCACAGCTGCTCGTTCCAAGCCTTGAAGTTCTTGATGCGCAGTCGGGTGAACATGGATCAGCCTCCGTCTCGTGATGATACGCGGCCGAGCGCCCGCGCATGCCGCTCGCACTCCGCCCAGCTCTCCTCGGGTGTCTGCTCGAGCTGCCAGTCCAAGAAGCGCGGCTCCAGCACGCTTGCCACGGGTTGAAGGTTCATGGGCGCGTTCCGCCGTCGGCATCCGGCAATGGGACCCGGTCTCTTGCGCGATCGATCGCGGCGTGCAATCTGGCTCGCAGGAGTTCGCGAGGAGGGAGCGCGGTGAGGTATTCGGCGACGTGGATACCGGCCTCCTCCAACTCGAGGAGCTCGATCATTTCGTGCCCTTTGTCGGCGCAGAGGATGAGCCCGAGCGGGGTCGCTTCTCCCGATCGCCGTTCGTGCTTGTCGAGCCAGCGCAGGTAGAGCTCGACCTGTCCCTTGTCCGCCGCTCTGAACCGGTCGAGCTTGAGCTCGATTGCGATCAGGCGACGCAGCCCGCGGTGGAAAAAGAGCAGATCGATGTAGAAGTCATCGCCGTCGACAACGATGCGTTTCTGGCGAGCTACGAAGCTGAAATCGGTCCCGAGCTCCAGCACGAACGCCTCGAGCTCACGGAGGATGGCGTGCTCGAGGTCCCGCTCGCTGTAGGTGTCATGCAGCTCGAGGAAGTCCAGGAGGTATGGATCTCGAAACACCAACGCCGGCGTGAGTTGGTCCTCATCTCGCAACTGATCGAGCTCTTGGCGAATGAGGGCATCGGGCTTCTTGGACAGCGCCGTACGCTGGAAGAGCACTCCGGCAATCTTCGCGCGCAGCGTGCGCACGCTCCAGCCTTCGACGCGGCACATCTCGGCGTAGAATTCGCGGGCCAGGGGCTCTTTGACGAGCAGCAACTCGACGAAGTGGCTCCATCCCAATCGTCTCGACAGCGTCGAGACAATCTGCTCATCCGGAAAGACCTCGGCGAGCTGGATCATCCGGTGCAGATTCGGTCGACTGAAACCACGACCATAAGCGTCGGTCAACTCATCCGACACTGTCGAGACAATCCGCCGGCCGTAGGGCGCGCGCCCTTCATGCAGTAGCTCGCTGTGGATGCGTCGTCCGATCTTCCAGTAGAGCAGCACGAGCTCCTGATTGACGGCTACCGCGGTCCGGTGGCGGGCGCTCTCGATCAGGGCACGCAGCTCGGTCAAGAGGCCGGCGGGCACGGGCAGCTCGGACATCAGCGCTCATCCTCCGTCTTCATCTCGGGCACGTCCCCTCGATCGTGCGCGAGCACCCGAGCATGCCGCTCACACTCCGCCCAGCTCTCCTCGGGCGTCTGCTCTAGCTGCCAATCCAGAAAGCGCGGCCCCAGCACGCTGGCCACGGGCTGAGGCGCACGAGCCCGCTCGTCGTGCCCGAGGTCGTGGTCGGCGAGTCGCAGGGTCTCCGGCAGCAGCCAGCCCTCGCCGTCGTTTTGCTCGGTGAAGGCGCTGATGCCGGCGTCGCGGTCGCCGCTTGCGGCGTCGATCTGTTGCTGCAAGGCGTCGAAGGCTACCAGGGAGAGCACGGTGTGGCGCAGCTCGGGGGGTTTGTCTTTGTCTACGCGCCAGAAGCCCTTTGGGTCGAGGGTGCGGGTGAAGTTGCGGTCCGAGAGCGTTGCGACCGGGTGGTCGCAGTCGCGCAGGATCCAGGCGAAGTCGGGGCGGTCGAGGCCGTAGAGGGTGGCGACGATGGCGTCGAGGATGGAGCGTATGCGGAGGCGTTCGTGGGGGGTCAGGGCCCAGGCAGTAGCCGGGGTAGACGTCCGACAAGATGGTGCGAATACTGGGTGAACCGAGGTAAGACGCTTGGCCAATCGGCCGAGGCCCCCCAGACATGTATTCAGCCCTGGTAGCGCCGTCTCCTCGATGATGAAGTAATTCAAGGTCAACCCGCCCAGGCGCACACGTAGTTGCGCATCGTACGCGAACGAGTTGAGCACAGCACTCAGCGATGGCCCGTCCAGTTCCGTCGTCTGAAGCAACGGCGTCTTGTTGCCCGCGGGAAATGGAGGAACCACAGCAGCGATCATCGTCCGCTGGTTTGTCGCGGACGAGACATCCATGAAGAGCACCTTCGTGAGGGCGTCGGTGGCTCGGTGCTCGGCGTAGTCTGCCTCGCTCATCAGGAACTGCGGCTCAAGCACCTTCGCATCCCACGGAATGTCCCGCCAAACAGCCGTCCGCCCCTTCCCACTCACCCACCCCTTTTCGCTGAAGTCGAACTGCCCGATCATCCGTCCCTCGAAGAGCGGCAGCGCCACATCCCCCCCCGGCCCAATCCACCGCCCATACTCATCCGGCCGATACCCCTTCGCCTCCCACTTCTCCCGCGGCGGGAAGAGCTTGGAGTCGTTGGTCATGTCGAACTCGCGGGCGTACTTGATCCCCCAACCGTCGGGGCTCTCGTCGCCGAGCAGCACGCCGTTGTCGTAGATCTTCTGGAGCACCGCGAGGTCGCGCTCCGAACGGATCTCGAGGATGGACAGCGACCTGGGGCTGAACGCCTTGACCCGCTCCGCCGGGTACTCCAGCACGTACTCTGCGCCGTCGGCCCGCCCCCAGTCCTCCAAGTCGTGGCGCATAAAGGCCGCCCCGATGCCCTCGGTCTGGCCACCCTTCTGCGCGATCAAGATGCAGAATTTGAAGCTGCGATGGATGTCGAAGATCTTGTCGCGGTTCTCGAAGCCAAACAGCCACCGCCACCGGCTCTGCTCCAGGAGCAGACGGCGCAGATCCCCGGTACCCTTGTCGGTGTAGATCCCGCTGGGCACGATGAGACCCAGCTCGCCGCCTTCGCGAAGCAGCGCGTGGCCCGCCTCGACGAACATCTTGTAGGTGTTCAGGTCGGCCGAGCCCTGGTGGCGGAAGGGGTGGCCCGGGTCTGCGAAACCCCGGTGCGCACGACGCTGCTTTCGCCAGTGCTCGTGGAGTGGCCCGCCCGCCTTCCCGCGTGCGAGCGAGACGTCGCCGCCGCCGTGACCGGCGATCTTGCCGTCGCCGAAGGGCTCACCGGCGTAGCGGACGAAGTTCCCCCGCGCCTTGTAGTCGGCGACGTAGCCCAACCACCGCTCCTCCTCTGCTGGCTGGTCTTCGAAGATCGCCCGCTGCCGACGAAGCGCCTCCTGCTTGCCGTAGCTTCGGTAGAGGGGGTCGAGGTTGGAGAAGTACTCCTTGCTGCTGGGCTTCTGGATCTCCCACGGTGGGTTGCCGACCACGGCGTCGAAGCCGGCGCCGCGCTTGTGGAAGACGTCAGGGTACTCGAGCTCCCAATGGAAGAAGCGCCGGGCCGGCGTGCCGACCATCTCCTCGACGATCGCGACCGCTTCCGCGCTGGGCGCGTGCAGGGTCCGCGGGTCCGGGGCCGCGTCGAGTTTGTCGAGGGGCCAGAACCACAGCGCCGTCCAGACGTCGAACGCCGCCCTGAGGCGGTCGATGGCTGGGTGGTGCTCGATCTGCTGTCGGTAGAGCCGCGCCCGCCGGTCCGGACGGTTGGCGGGGATCCGGCGCAGCTTGGCGAAGAGGTCACGCACGGTCTCCAGGTCTCGACGCATCGCGCCGTCGTCGTCCTCGTAAGCGATCGGAATCTGCCCGGAAACGGCCTCTTGGAGAATCTGGTTCTGGCCTGCGATGACCGTTTTCCTCTTAGCGCCCAGCGCCTTGTGCCATCGCCCGGACTCATGATGCACCCCCTTGTACTTGTAGTCGGGGCTGTCGCGCAGCCACGCCAGGAGCGGGTACTCGCGGAAGCGGTCGACCCAGCAGCCCACGAGCGAGTTGCCGGCCTTGAGCTTGTGGTCGAGGAAGGTAAACGGCAGCTTGTCGTCGAGTGTCTCCACCCAGAGCGCGACCTTGGCGAGCTCGACCGCCAGTGGGTTGATGTCCACGCCGTAGAGGCAGTGCTCTACGACGTAGCGTTTGATGCAGTCCTCGAACTCCTCGTCGAAGCGCGGATCGTCGGCCGCGAAGGGGAAGACCCGATCGCTCTCCGCCAGCGTGGCGATCTCCACCCGCGTGCGCGTGCCCTCGCCGTGCACGCGCCCGTGGGTGTAGGCGCCTTCGATGACGGCCTGAGTCAGCACGCGTAGGGCCGCCACCAAGAAGGACGCCGATCCCATGGCGGGGTCGACGACCTTGAGTGTGAGAATCTCCTCGGGAGTGCGCGCCTCTCGGCCGTTTTCGGTTTCGGCGTGCGTCAGCGGCTGCAGCGTGCGTCGCACCGTCGGCATGGTGAGCTGGGGCCGCGTGTAGAACGTGCCCGAGCCCTTGCGGGTTCCGCCCCAGCGCACCAGGAAGAGCTCGCCGGGCAGCTTCAGGTCACTGATCAGGGCATCGGCGGCGCGTTGCTGCTGCTCGAGCTGGTCCTCGCCCCGGCTCTTATTGACGAGCTTGCCCACCTTGACCGCGCGCAACGCCCACACCATCGCGCGCTGCAAAGCAACCTCACGCAAGTCATCGACCGCGCTGTCGGGCTCCTTTTGCTCCCGGTCCTGGTCGTCCAGTGTCGGGTCGGTCACCGAGTCCGCAGTTTCGGTGTCATCTCTCTCCGCGGCATTCTCCCCGACGTCCTCGTTGTCGGGTCCGTCTTCCTCCCCGAGAACCAGCCCCTTGGTGTCCTTGGCCTTTTCGACGAGGGCCTTGATGGCCTTGTCGTCCATCGCTTCGAGCCGAGAGATGGGGAGCGCCGGCTGATCGCCCAGGTTCAGGAAGAGGACGGCATCGCCCGTGGCCTTCTGCAGCTCGTAGTCGAGCAGACCCTCGTAGAGGATCCCGATGTACTCGCTCGACAGATCGGTGAAATTCACCGGCTCGGTCACGCGACGCCACGCGCGACCGTCGCGCATCCTAACCGTGGTGCGGGTAAGCATGACGAGGATTTGGTGGATGACCTCGTCATCCGGCGGCGACTGCGTGGACTCGATTAGGTGCAGCGCCCGCCCGACGGGGTCGCCGTCTTTGCGGCCCGGACGGAACAGATCACCACCGTAGGCGGGCAGCGTGATCGCAGGGTGCGGCGAGCCTTCGTAGAGCAGAGAGAAGAGCGCCAAGAGCCGCGACCAGCTGCTGTGCCGGTTGCGTCGGCGGAGGCGGCTCACGCGATCGAGGGACTCGAGCAGCCCCGTGATGCCGTATGCGTGGTGGTAGACCGGGTTCTCCTGCGGCAGCATGCCTCGCGCCTCGGCGAAGAGCGTGACCACCAGGCGCATGACGAAGTGGCACGCCGCCACGTAGACCGTCTGGGCGTCGAGATCGTCCCACGCCTCCTCGATCACGGGTCGACGCGAGACGAGGAGCGCTTCCACCGCCTTGCGAACCCGCTCGCCCAGCTCGGATGAGAGTCGAGCCTGCCCCTGGCGAGTCTCGGCGATCGCCGCCAGCAGAGGGGATCGTGTGGCGCCCTCCGCGGGCGTCAGAACCTGCCTGCCCAGGAGGCGCGAGAAGCCTACGACGGAGTCTGACAGCCGCCCGCCGCTGAAGAACTCGCTCGTATCCCACTCGACCCAGGCTTGGGTGTCCGCGTCGGCGTAGATGAGCCGCCACTGCCGGCCGTTGGTGACCAAGCCGAGCGGTGCCCGATGTCGGCGCAGGTACTCGGTGATCTGGGCAACAGGACGCCTGCCCTTGTGCAGTCCCACCTGGCGGACCTTGGTGGTGAAGACGTGCAGCGACGCGCCCCCCTCGCCGTTCCACACCCGCCTCGGCTTCCATCGGGTGCCGTCGAGCAAGGTCTCTGCGTACTCGGGACCGACGTGGGATCCCTTCGACCAGCCTGATTTGAGTCCGGTCACCTGCTCGAGCAGGAGATCCATGAGCGTGGTGAGCGCATCACCCTTGGCTGCACCTTCATCGGGCAAGGCGATGACCGCCGACCGAAGGGTTTCGGGCAGCTTCCACGGTAGCGGCTGGGTCTCGGGCAGCGCATCCAGGTGGGTGCGGTCGATCAGCTGCCCGCCGTGGCGCAGGCTGAGCCACCAGTCCATCAGCTCGTCGGGACGCTCCGTCATGCGTCACCTCCCGGCAGCCGGAGCTCCACCGCGATCGGGTAGACCCTGGCCTCCCCCCGCAAGACGTAGCGTTTTGGGAGTACCCGCTCGAGCACCCGCTTTCTCTCGTCTCGCATGGTGCCGAGCCAGCGGTTGTAGTGCTCGCGACGCAGAGTCACCTCGGCCTCCAGCTCCGCGAGCTGCTTCTCGAGGTCTGCGCGCAGGGTCTGAAAGAGGATCCCCTGCTTGAGCTCTCCGCGCTTTTTCTCCGCCTCTCGGGCCACCTGCTTGGCCGTGTTCTCGCGCTCCCTCTGGATCTCCTTGATGCGGCGGTCGAAACGCTCGCTCTCGGTATCCTGGGCAGCACCGCGAGCTTCAGACATCTGGCGTTCGATGTTGGCCTGCAGATCGGACTGGAGCGTCCTGATAGACCGCTTCAGGTCCTTCGATACGTCGTCCCACAGGTCGCGCGCTCGATCGACATCTCCGACGTCGCCGCTTGGCAGGTCGCCCGCGGGGACATCGGGTAGCCGCTCAGCCAGCTCTCCGCCCCGCACCGCGTAGCGAAGGGTTCGCACCCAGTGGTGGCATGGCTCCCGTAGCTCGTTGACAGCAAGCTCCTCCAAGGTGAGCTGGATGATGCCGTCCATTCCCGGCGGGACCCCACCACGCCGCGCCACCCAGCGACTCGCCGAGTCCACGCCCCCCGGAAAGCGGTAGCGCGCGAAGGTGGACATCACCCGGTGGTAAAGCTCATGGCCCAGATGCAGCAGTCTCGAGTCCGATTCGGGCGTGTAGACCGGCCGCCCCGAGAGATTCCGAATGTAGTGCGCCGGGTCGAAGACGAGGGCGGGCAGCGGGCCCCGGCCCCCCTGGGGCGGCTCGAGGCGGATGGTGGCGTCGACCAGCTCGGTCCACAGCGAGGGCACCGGTCGCTTCAGGCGGTCGCGCCCCTTCGGATCCTGCTCGAAGCGCGGCAGCTTCGGCGCCGGCGCCCCGATCGAGAGCGCGGTCTCCAAGGTCTCGCGCAGTGTCTCGGGCGACAGATCGACATCGCGTCGCAGGACCTCGAGCCGGGCCTGCTCGTCGGCGCCGGGAATGGCCTGGCCCTCCGGGATGTCGTCGGGCACCGACCGGGTCTCGAGCCGCATGTTCAGCTCGGCCTCGACACGCTCCGGGCTCTCGTCGTTTTCGAAGTGCGACAGGATTGCGCCGGCGAAGAGGTCATCGGTGGCGACGCGGTCCTCGCGGGTCTGGCTTCGCTTGGCCAGCACCTTGCCCAGGAACCGGACCGAGTCGTCGTCGAGGCTGTCGAAGTGGAAGACGGTCACGTCGCGGGCCTGGCCGTGACGATCCAGGCGACCGTTGCGCTGCTCCATTCGCCCCGGGTTCCACGGGATGTCCCAGTGCAGCAGGTAGCGACAAGAGCGCTGGAGGTTGAGCCCCTCGCCCGCGGCGTCGGTGGCGAGCAGGATGCGCACCGGATGCCGCGGATCGTTGAACGCCATCTTCACCGCGTCCCGATCGGTCTCCCGCATGCCACCGATGAGCTCGAGAACCGCATTCTCGTCGCCGTAACGGCGCAGGAGCCGGGCCCGGAGGTACTCGAGTGTGTTCAGGTACTCCGTGAAAATCACCACACGTTCGTCGGTCCGCCATCCGTCCCCTTGGCGAAGCGTTTGGTCGATCCAGGTCGTGAGCGTCTTGAATCGAGCGTCCGCGGCCACCCTGCCCGCCGCCTCGTCGATCGCCGCTCGATGCGCTTCGGGGTCGAGGGCGCGCGACACGAGCCCGAGGTCGAGCCGGTCCACGACCGAGCTGATCTCTCGAATCGGCTGCTCCACCTGCTCGCGGAAGGGGCGCAGCCACGCCCCCAGGGTTCGTTCCGCATGCTGCTGGCGGCTGGTCTGCTCCGCGTCGTCGTCGCTGTCCTCTTCCTGCGCGGCGCGCGCCTTGCGAACGGCTTGCGCCGACGCGGCGGCCTGAACATCATCGAGCCCGGCGAGCAGGTTGAGCCAGCTCTGGCCAAAGGCCCAGGGCCCCGACAAGAGACGCTTGGAGAGGACTTCGAGGGCGAAGTTGCTCGCCATTCGCCCGGCGTGGTCCCCTGCCGAGAAGGCCTCTTGCACCGACTTCCGAAAATCGTGAACGGCGATCTGGAGCGCCCGCTCGAGCGCTCCGAAGCGCAGAGGCGGCAGCGCCTCGATCGATCGCTTCGAGAAGCGGGGCGCCTCCCCCTGCGCCACATAGCTTCCATTGATCTGGCTCTTGAGCCGGCGAATGACGACCTGGCTCACCTGGGTGCGATCCTCGGTGCTGAGCTCTGTCTTCCGGGTGAAGCGCACCGGATCGAGCGCCTCGAGCAGCCCCGAGAAGCTGCGCGTGTGCCCGTTGTGCGGGGTGGCGGTCAGGAAAAGGCGGTGCTCGAACCAGGGCGCGATCGCCTGCAGCATCTTCGATAGATCGGAGTCGCGGCCGAAACTGGAGGGAGCCAGGTTGTGCGCCTCGTCGACGATGAGCAGGTCCCAGCGCAGCGTCCCGTCCTGCCCGGGTTCGGCGACCGCGCGGAACTGCTCCAGCACGTCGGGCTGCTTGAGGTAGTGGTAAGAAGCGATGATGCGCTCGTGGGAGCGCCACGGGTTGGCGTGGATGCCTTGCAGACGCTGAAGCTGAATCTGGTGACCGCGGTCCACCAACTGGAAGGGCAGAGAGAACTTCTCCTGCATCTCCTCGCGCCACTGGGTGCGAAGCGCGGCGGGGCAGATGACCAACACCCTTCGAATGCGGCGGCGGAGCATGAGCTCACGGAGAACGAGGCCCGCCTGAATCGTCTTGCCGAGACCGACCGCATCGGCCAGCATCAGCGTCACGCGCGGCATCTCGAGCGCGCGCAGCAGGGGCACGAGCTGGTAGGCCTCCAGGGCCACCGCTCCATAGAGCGGGGAAGCGAGCGGCGGACGGTCCTTCGCGAGGCCCGAGAAGGGCAAAGTGGGGGTCAAGGCCGACCATCGCGCGGCGCGCACCATGGCGTCGAATTCACGCAGCTCCATCGGCTGCATGCTCTCGACGAGCGGCGGCGTGGCGGGCTCTACGACGCGGGTTCCCGGCTCCACCTCCCACAAGAGCTGGTCGGATTCCGCTCCCTGCCCGTCGGTGTAGTCGACCTCTACGAGGTGGTATCTGCCCTGCTCGGCGGCATCGTACGGTTGCACGCCGGTGATCATCGCGCGCCGATTGCGGACGACCGCCATCATGCCTTCGCGGGGTTGCAACTCGGTGCTCATGGCGCCACTCCCACGACCGATTGGGTTTGGTGGCGGCCTCCGCGGACTCCGGTCCGGGGGCTCAATGCCTGCCTTCCCCGCTCTTCCTCTTGCTCCTCCGCCCCTTCCGCCCCCGGGTCCCCCGCGGCGAAGCGACTCGATACAGCGCCGCTCTGCCCTCTCCATGCCCTGCGATGAGGCCCTCGGCGACCAACTCCGCCTCGTGCCGCAGCTCCGAGGGGGTCTTCGGCCGGTGGCTCAGCAGAAGCGCGGTGATCTGCTTGGCCTCGGTGTTGAGGGCCCCGAGCGCGGCTTGCCGCCGGGTCTCGACCCCGCGCGGAAACGCCCGCTTCCTCGTGACCGTCCGGGAGACCACTGGCCGAGTCCTGCGATTCATGACAGGCATCGTAGCAGTGCGGGCGGCCGGTCAGGCAGCTTCGAGCCGGGGCGACCGGACCATTGCCCGGCATCCGGCTCGGCCCGTGCCGATGCCTGGTGTCTCCTCGCGGTCCTCAAAGCGCATCGGTCGCCGCGTGCAATCCAGCCAGCGAAGTCGGCCTACCAGCCGTGGGGGGCCTCGTTCACCGCGGGGAACTCCTCGAAGGTGGTGAGCAGCCAACGATCGATCTCGATCGGCCAGCCCGGCAATGCGGATGCGTCGATTCGTAGGGCGATCAGTTGATTGGTCTGATCGAGCCGATCGGTCCCGAATACCGCCTCGATCTGGCCATCGTTGTCGATGTCGCCGCCGGCGATCTCGCAGCCGATATCATCGTGGAAAGAGACTGGCCAATCTGGGAGCATTGTCCCGCGTGAGTCGAAGACGCCGATATCTGTCGTCGACCATCCACCAAAAACGGTCTCCAGTCGCCCGTCCCCATCCATATCGACGACGAGCGGCGATCCCGCCCCCGCCGCCCAGGTGATCGGCCAGCCCTCGTCTTCCGGATACGCCCACGCAGGAGAAACCACGATTGTCGCTGCCAGCGCCGCCGCGAAAGGCACGAGCGAGCGCTGGTGGTGTCCACCCGCCACGATCTCATGACGGGTGGCACCGGTCGTGCCCTGCCTCAAGGACTGAACTCGCAGTTGCCGATCCGCGGAGGATCGGCATCGAAATCAAAGGGCAAGAGCGAGAGGTAGAACTGCATCGTGTCACCCGCGGGGGCGTAGATCTTCACTTGCTCCTGGTAGGTCGCCGGCTTTACCAGGATCGTGTCCGCGTGAACCGCGGCGTCTACCGCCGACTGAATCGTGGCGAAGCAGGGCGGCGTGCAGTCCGGGGCGACCACCTTGGTCCCGCCCTCAGCTTCCGACAGCAGCAGAAGAGAAACTACTGCGAGTAGCGAGTAGCGAATGCGGTCGAGACCGCCCCCCGACCGCGGATGGATCCCCGGAGGCCGAGGGAACCCCACCGACCCCGACACAAAGCCCAGCTCCGCGCCCGGAACCGCGAGTCATGACGCCTTTTCGCGACACTACTCACCACTCTCGATCGAGAGTGCGGAGCTACGACCGTATATCCGTCATAACTCGCCGCTCATCGCGATGAACCCGGAGCCACGACCGTATTCGCGTCGTACCTCGCGACTCTCGATCGAGATCGCCGAGTTGTGACCAGAATCTGGCCGCACCCTTCAGCTTCTCGATCGGAGTCGCGTGTCGCGACCGGATTCCGGCCCTGATGCCACGACGCCGGAACGGGGCGGGGGCCCGCGGACACCGGACATCCAGGGGGGCCCGCGTGGGTGGCGGGCGAACGAGCCGAGAGCAAGGCGGCCGTTCCGCGCACCTGACTCGCCTCAGGAAGGGATGTGGGTCTGTGCGCGGTCGCGCCCGGCGCCTGAGATTGCTCAGGCGGGGTTCGTGGCCGCTTCTCGGTCGATTCGCGCGCCTGAGGCTGCTCAGTCCGTGATCGGCGCGCTTCGCCCGAATGTTGTTCCACTGGCGTTTCGATATACGACCGCATCGTCGGCATCCGGGGGGAAACCGTTCTCGACAGCGGCACTTCTCGAGCCCCTGCCCTCGCCGACGTCCACACTCCAATTCCTACCGCCACTGCACCAAGTCGTCGAAGTAAGCCTCGCTGTCTCGGTAGAGCCCCAGGAAGGTCGTCCCGTAGAAGAAATCGCTGCCCGAGGCGGCGAAGAGCAGCGGCTGGCCGTCGATGACGACGCTCATGCTGACCCCGTCGTTCTCCAGGCGCACCGTGTGCCAGTCCCCGAGGGCGAGCTGCAGCGGGGCGGTGTCGACCAGCTCCAGGCCCAGGCGCGGCCGCAGCAGCCAGAGGCTGGCGCGCTCGGCGCCGATCGCGAGCAGGTTGCCCCACTGCGGGTGCATCTCGGGCGAGATCTCGGAGTGGAGCGCGGAGGTGGCGAGCGAGAAGCGGCCGCGTTCGAGCCGCACCCGCACTCCGGCGCTGTAGGGACTGTCGGGCTCCGAGAAGAGCCCCAGCGTCGACACCGGCAAGCTCGGATCGGCGCCGCCGCCGCGCAGGTGCCGGGCGTGCAGGACCCCGTTCTGCGGCGCGTCGGGGTGCGGCACAACGCTCCAGGTCGAGCGGAATCCGGGCAGGTCCCAGTGGGCGCCGACATCGCTCAGCGGCGTGCTCAGATCGAAGCGCACCCGCAGGAAGGGGCCGGGGCCGAAGCCAGGCGGGCGGCGGCCGTGCATGAGAGCCGTCGATTCGAGCAGAGCGCTCTCCAGCTTGCGCAGCAAGACCGGCTCCTGGGCCGCCAGATCGTGGCGTTCGCGCGGATCGTCCGGCAGGTGGTAGAGCTCGGTCGCGGTGCTGGGCTCCAGGAGCGCGCCGCGGTGGATCACCTTCCAGGCCCGGTAGTGCAGGGCGCGAGCCTCCAGGATATGCGACTCCGATTCGTCGCGGTCGCCGGCAGCCAGCAGATCACGCCCCTCGAAGTGGGACGGCCTCTCGATGTTCAAGAGCTCCAGAATGGTCGGAGCCAGGTCGACATGGCCCACGTTCTCCGCGCGCCATTCGCCGGCGCGCGAGCCGAAGCGCCGCTGGTGGGCGGGCGGCAGGAGCATGATCAGGGGCACGTGGGTGTTCCCCTGGTAGTGGCTGCGGTGGCAGAAGTAGTAGCCGTGCTCCCCGGCCAGCATCTCGCCGTGGTCGGCGGTAATGATGACCAGCGTGGAGTCGCGCAGCCCGAGCGATTCGAGCGCCTGCATCAGTCGCTGAATCTCTCGGTCCATGTAGGCCAGCAGCCCGTCGTACTGCGCCACGTACCAGTCCATCGACAGGGAGTCGCGCATCACCGCGACCCGCGGCATGCCTCCCTCGCAGAGCGGCCCCGGCAGGATCGCAGGCACGTCTCCCAGTCCTCCATAGTAGCTGTCGCCGACGAAGAGCTCGTCGAAGGGAGGGGGCGCTTCGTAGGGCGAATGGCAGGCGCGGGGCTGCAAGAAGAGCAGGAAGGGTTTGGCGTGAGCACGTTCCAGATAGTCGATCGCCAGATCGGTCAGGTTGGCATCGGGGCGGTAGGTGTGGGTCGCCTCGTCGAAGCGCGCGGCCAGCTGCCGGCCGGCCCCCATGAGCACCGGGTTGCTGGTGATCAGCCACGACTCGAAGCCTTGGGCCCGGAGCAGCTCGGGAAGCGTCGGCCAGTTTTGCGAGAGTGCCGAGGTGAAGCGCGAGGCCCGGTGGCTGGCGGTGGTCACGCCGGTGAGGATCGTCGAGGTGCCGGGGAAGGTGTGGGTGCTGGAGCTGGTGGCGCGCTCCCAGACGATCCCGTCGCCGGCCAGTGCATCGACATAGGGCGTGGTCTCGCGGGCATAGCCGTAGAGGCCGAAGTGGTCGGCCCGCGTGGTGTCGAGCACGTAGACGATCACGTTGTAGTCGCGCGGCACGCGCGGCGGTCGATCGTCGGCGCGGGCCGCGGACGAAGCCAGGCAGCCGGCCAGGGCGAGGCCCGCAACCAGCGCGGCGGAAGTTCCGAACGAAGGCGGTCTCATGGTCTCCTCCGCGGCCGTCTCATCCCATCCACTCCCAAGCTAACCCGTGGGCTCGCCACCGCTCAGCCGCTGACGGTCTTCTCGTCGACCGGGCTCGGATCGGGCTCCGCGGCGCCCTTCCCCTCGACCTTCTCGCCAACGATGCCGCGGTAGAAGGCGACCATGCGCTGCCCCATCAGCTTGCGGTCGAAGCGGGCCACCGCCTCCATGCGCGCCTCGCGACCGGCCTCGCGCAGCGCCGCGGGATCGGCGACGACGTCGCGCATCGCCCCCGCCAGAGCCTGCGCATCGCCACGTGGGATCAGGAAGCCGGTGCGGCCGTCGTCGACGATCTCGGTCTGGCCGCCCAGGTCGGTGGTGATGACCGGCAGGCCGGACGCATGCGCCTCGAGCACCACGTTGCCGAAGCTCTCGCGGTAGGTCGGAGCGACCAGCACGTCGGCCACCGCGTAGATCTCCGGCATCCGCTCGGGCGACACCGTCCCCAGGAACAGGACCTGCTCGTCGATCCCTTCGGTTTCGAAGCGAATCTCCAGCCAGCGCCGCATCGACCCCGACCCCGGCGCGGTCAAGTGGTCGGTGCCGGCGATCACCAGCATCGCCCCGGGGGTTTCGGCCGCCACCTGCTGGAAAGCCGCCGGCAAGAGCTGCACTCCCTTGCGGAACTCCAGCGGTCCGGCATAGAGGAACACGCAAGCGTCTCGTGGGATGCCCGCCGACTGGCGTGCGGCCCCCCGATCGGTGGGACGGAAGCGATCGAGATCGGTGCCGTTGGGAATCACGTGGGCCGGCGGCCGGGACGGCATCTTGCCGCCCAGCTCCGCCGCCGCGTACTCCGAGGGAGCCAGCAAGGCGGCCGCGCGGCGCAGCGGAATCCGCTCCAGCAAGGCGGCCAGCCACTGGTCCAGGCGCTGCAAAGGCCCGGCCGGCCAAGCCTTGCGATTGATCTCCTCGAGATCGGGCAGACTCATGGCGGCGCGCACCACGAAGGGCGGCGAGCTGGCCCGCCGGGCGAACGCGAAGTGGAAGGCCTCGCCCAGAAGATCCGGGAACTGCACGATGTCGATCGGCCGTTCCTGCCTGATGCGCTTGAGCTGCCGGGCGACTCCTCGCGAGTAGCGCAAGGCGTTGCGGGTCTTGGGCAGGAAGAAGCTCTTGCGCCAGCGATACTCGAAGCGGAACACGCGGACCCGGCCGTCGCGTTCCTCGACGGTCGCCGCCGCGGAGCTCGACACGACCATCACCCGATGCCCCGCCTCGCTCAGCGTGCGCGCCAGCGTCTGGGTGTAGGTCCCCAGCCCCCCGCGCCCGGTTTCCGATGGGTAGTGGCGCGAGCAGAGAACGATGTGCATGCTCTTCCGCCTCCTCGATGAGACCTCCCGGGCGCCACGGCTCGAATGCCGCGCGTGCCCCACTTTCATCATCGGCGCGCCGGCGGCGCCAGCTTGAAGGTCCCCGCGGCTACAATCGTCGCGAGTCGCCTGGGTGGCCGTGGCGGCCCCGCCATCGGGCCGCCGCGACGATTTCGACGCAACGGGACCGCCGCAAGGGTCCAGGGAGGCATCCGCGACCAGAATGGAGCGCTTCGAGGCTCTCGGGCAATGCCGGAGCGGAGGCATGGGCCGCGTGCAGCGGGTGCGCGACCGGGCCGGCGCGGGGATCGTGGCGCTCAAGACCAGCGAGGCTCCAGAGCACGACGAGGCGATCCGCCGCGAGTTCGAGCTGCTCTCGCGGCTGCGTCATCCCGCGCTCCCGGTCGGGCTCGAGCTCGGCGCCGCGCCCGGGGGCCGCGCGGCCTTCACCCAGACCTGGGTCGCCGGCGAGCCGCCGCGGCCGGGCACGCTGACCGAACCGCGCCAGCTGGCCGCGCTCGCCGCTCGCCTGCTGCACGTCCTCTGCTACCTGCACCGGAGCGGCCTGGTCTACCTCGACCTGAAGCCGGACAACATCCTCTGCCCGCCCGGCGCAGGGCCGCACCTCGTCGACCTGGGCTTGGCGCGCGACCTGGGCCGGCACGGCGCGGGGATCACCGGCACGGTTCACTACTTCGCACCGGAGCTGCTGCGCGGCGAACCGGTCGACGGCCGGGCCGATCTCTACTCGCTGGGGCTGCTGCTGGTCCATCTGCGCACGGGTCACTTGCCTTTTCGCGCGGCCGGAGGCAACGCCCTGGCGCGCGAGAAGATCGAAGAGGGCGGCGCGGTCGTCGAGCGGGCGCGTCTGGCCTTCGGTGGGGACTGGGGGGACTGGATTGCGTCGCTGCTGGCGCCCGATCCGGGGCGGCGTTGCGCCGGCACCGAGCGCGCCCTCGAGAGCATGCCCGAAGACGCTCCCGCCCCGGCGCCACGCGACGCGGAAATCATGGGGCGCGAGGCGCCCTTGGCGCTCGTGGCCGAGGCGCTGGACGCCGCCTCGGCGCAGGGACGGGGCGGGATCTTCGTGGTGCGTGCTCCGGAGGGCGCCGGAACCAGCCGGCTGATGATCGAGGCGCTGCGACGCGCCCAGCTGCGCGGCATCCGGGCGGCGCGGCTGGTGACCGGACCGGGCGATCCGGCGCGCCGCTTGCAGCATGCGTTGGCCTCTTTCGCGCCCGGTCGGGCCGGGGACTCCACGGATCCGCTGGACCGAGTCCTGGTGGCGATCGACGCCGCGGGGCGGACCGGAGGGGCTGCGCTCTTCGCGATCGAAGCCGGTGACGACGCGGCAACGCTGACGGTGTTGCGCCAGTGCGCCGCGGCCACGACCGATCTGCCGCTGGTGGTGCTCTGCGATCGCGTGGTCGAGAGTCCCGCCCGAGAGACCCTCGATCTGCCGGCGCTGGGCGTCGAGGATGTGGCGTCGGTCACGGCCAGGGCCTGGGGGCAGGATGCGGCGGAGCGCTTCGCCGCCAAGCTGCGCGAGACCACCGGAGGCAATCCTCGTTTCTTGCTGGCTCTGCTCGGCTCGGGCCCACCGCACGCGGCCCGCATGCCCGATTCGATGGTGGCGCTCTTCGACGAGCGCGCCCGCTCGCTCCCCGAGCCCGCGCAGGCGCTGCTCGACCTCCTCTCGTGCGTGTCGATCCCGGTCGACCTGGCGACCGTCGCCGAGGCGCGATCGCGCTCCGAGGCGGACATGCGACGCGAGCTGGCGGAGTTGACGCGCCGCGGCCTGGTGACCGAGAGCGCGCCTTCCATGGGCAGCTCGGCGGTGCATTTCGAGCTGGCCTTGCGCGAGCTGGGCGACCGGCGGGCCGCGCGGCTGGAGGCCGCGGAGCGCCGGGCGCTGCACGAGCGCCTGGCGGGAGCGTTGGCGGCGCGGCGGGGACCGGCCGAGGCCGGGGAGCGTGCCCGCCAGCGGGAGCTGGCCGGCGACGCGGCGGGCGCCCGCGCCGACGCGCTGCTGGTGGCGCGTCACGAGGAGGCCACCGGGGAGCAGCGCATCGACGCCCTGCGCGGCGCGTTGAGGCTGCGGCCCCCGGCCGAGTCCCGCGCGGCGTTGGAGGACGAGCTGGCCGAGTGCCTGGGGCGCGCCGGTCGTGTCGACGAGGCGCTCGCCCTGCTGTCCGAAGAGGGCGACGGCGGCCTCCGGAGGCTGAGGATTCGCGGAGAGCTGCAGATCAGGCGGGCCTGCTTCGACGCCGCCTGGACAGATTTGACGCGCGTCATGGACGCGCCGGCCGGCGACCGGAGCGGCGCCGAGGCCGAGCCCGCGAAGGCGGCGATGCGGCTGGTGCGCCTGCTCGAGGGGCGCGGCGAGATCGACGCCGCGTTGGACTGCGCCCGAACCGCCATGACGCGCTCCGCGGCCGCATCGCAGGACCACAGAGAAGCTCGCAACGTCTTCGGCTCTCTGCTCCTGGCCGCGGGCCGGGGAGAAGAGGCCGAGGCCGAGCTGGAGCTCGTGCTGCGGCACAGCCGCGACGCGGGCGACCGGCGCGAAGAAGCGGGCGCCTGGAACAACCTGGGGCTGGCGGCGATGGCGCGCGGGGCCTGGAGCGAGGCGGGCGAGCGCTTCCAGCGGGGCCTGGAGATGCAGACCGACCTGGGGGACCTGGCCAAGCAGGCGACCGGCTGGGACAACCTCGGCGTCGCGGCGCACCGGGCGGGCGACGATGCGCGCGCCATCCGCGCCCTGGAGCGCGGCCTGCGCTACCGGGTGCGGATCGGCGACCCGAAGCGGATCGCCGACTCGCACAACAACATCGGCGCGCTCTGCTACACCCGTCGCGAGCATTCCGAGGCGGCGCGTCACCTGGAGCGGGCGCTGCAGCTGCGGCGCGCCCTGGGAATCCCGGCGGACATCTCCAAGACCCTCAACAACCTGGCCCTGGTCCACTCGTCGCGCGGCGAGCTCGGCGAGGCGCGGGCGTGTCTCGAGCAGTCGATCGAGCTCAAGCGAGGGCTCGATGACGCGGTCGGCGTCGCCAACTCGTGCGTCAACCTGGCCGCGACCGTGCTGCGCGCCGGGGATCCGGCGCGGGCCCATCGACTGCTCGACGAGGTGGCGGCGTACGCCGACCGCGAGAGGAACGACGAGCTGCGCTTGTCGGTGCTGGAGCATCGGGCGCCGGCTCACCTTTCCTCCGGGCGTCCCGATCTGGCGCTGGCGGCGGCGCTCGGCGCAGTCGATCTGCAGGGGGGCGAGGGGGCTCGGGTGATGCATGCCCTGCTGGCGGCGATCGACGCCAATCTCGCTCTCGGTCGCGTGCCGGAGGCGCTGCACCTGGCGGCGCGTGCGAGCACGACAGTGGAGAGCTCGGGCACGCCCGAGGGGCTGCAGGCTGCGCTGCATCGCCGCCTCGCGGAGGTGCACATCGGCGCCGGCGATCTGCCCAGCGCCACGATCCACCGCGGGCAGGCATGGACCGCGCTGCAGCGCGGGGTGGGCGACCCCGAAGAGGGGGAGTGCCTGCGCATGGAGGGCGACCTGCTGCTGGCGCGCGGGCGGACCCAGGAGGCGATGGCGGCCTTCGAGCGAGCAGTCGACCATCACCGGCGCTGGGGCGGACGCCTCGCCCTGGCGATGGCCTATGCTCGGCTGGGCGACGCGGCGGCACGCTGCGGAGCGGCGCAGCGCGCACGCGAGGCGCAACAGGAGGCACGAAAGGTGCAGGAATCGATGGGCAACGAGTGGCGCAGGGGCGGCGCGGACCAGCCCGAGGCGAGTGGGGCGGGCCCCGATCCGCTCGAGATCCTGCGTCGCGTCGGCGGCATGCTGACCGGCCTCGGCGATCCCGACGAGGTGTTGCACGGAGCGCTCTCGGTCGTGCTCGAGACCATCGGCGCCGAGCGCGGTCAGGTTTTCCTGCTCGATCCCGGCTCCGGTGAGCTGCAGATCCGCGTGGCGCGCAACATGGATCCCGAGACCAGCGAGGACGCCGCCCATCACTCCCGCACCATCCTCGAGCGCACGCTCAGCGAGCGCACCGTGCTCTTCAGCGACGACGCGCAGAGCGACGAGGACTTCCGCCACTTCCAGAGCGTGGCGCGCTACAAGATCGTCTCCTTCATCTGCGTGCCGATGGTCAGCCGGGGCCGGGCGATGGGCACCATCTACGTCGACAACCGCAGCGTGGTGAACCGCTTCGATCGCTCCGACGCCGACTTCATGCAGGTCTTCGCCTCGCTTGCCGCAATCGCGGTCGAGAACGCGCTCTTGACCCGGCGCCTGGTCCGGGAAAACGAGGAGCTGCGGCGCGAGGCGCGCGAGGAGTGGGAGCTGCCCAACGTGGTCGGGCGCAGTCCCGCCATGCAGCGCATCGCCGAAGTGGTGCGCAAGGTCGCCGCCACCCGCTCGATCGTTCTGCTCCTGGGCGAGACCGGCACCGGCAAAGAGGTGCTGGCGCGCGCGATCCACTACGAGAGCGAGCGCGCCGATCAGCACTTCGTCGCCGTCGACTGCGGCGCGCTGCAACCGACGCTGATCGAGTCCGAGCTCTTCGGGCACCGGCGCGGGGCCTTCAGCGGCGCCGTGGCCGACAAGCCGGGCCTCTTCGAGGAAGCCGACGGCGGCACCATCTTCCTAGACGAAATCACCAACATGGAGCTCGGCCTGCAAGCCAAGCTGCTGCGGGTGCTGCAAGAGGGCGAGGTCCGGCGCCTCGGCGATACCCGCGCGCGGCGCGTCGACGTGCGCGTGATCTGCGCCACCAACCGCGATCTGCGACAGGCGGTCGACGCCGGCGAGTTCCGTGAGGACCTCTACTTCCGCATCAACATCGTGCCGATCTCGCTGCCGGCCCTGCGCGAGCGCCCTTCCGACATCGCCCCCCTCACGGCCCACTTCCTGGAGCGGATCCAGGAGCGCATCGGACGCCCCATCCAGTCGATCTCGCCGCGGGTTCGCGACGCGCTGCTGGCGCACGATTGGCCCGGCAACGTGCGCGAGCTGCAGAACACCCTGGAGGGGATGGCGGTGCTCTGCACCTCGGACCAGCTGACCGAACACGATCTGCCGGTGTGGCTGACCGAACGCGCCGCGGAGCCCGCCGCCACGCTCAGCGGCGGCGAGCGGCGCAGCCTGGTCGAGGCCCTCGAAGAGGCGGAGTGGATTCAGACCCGCGCGGCGCGCAAGCTCGGGGTAAGCGAGCGGGTGATGCGCTACAAGATGAAGAAGCACGGAATCGCCAATCCCAGGCGCGGCCCGACCTGATCCGGTACGCGGAAGAGGATCGAAAGCTGCGCAGCGCTGCGAAGAACTGCGCAATTCCGTCGACGATGTCGACGATATCGTCGCCCCACTCTCCCACCACCAGCGGCCATAGGCCCCACGAAGCACCGCCAACTCTCGTGCGGTTCGTTCCGTCGAGCCCTCGCGGCACCAGCGGCATGCGACTTGCAACGTTGCGGCCGATGGTCTCTAAATCTGGAGCGCGCGTACCCATGATCCTTCCACTCGTCCTCGCGGCGGGGCTGTCGGTCTCGGCGGAGCCGATCGACCCCCAGCGCATCGGTGTCTTCATCAACGAGGTGATGTACCACCCCCACGAGCGCATGGGAGATCCCGAGGACTTCCAGTGGATCGAGCTCTACAACACCAGTGACCAGATCGTCTCGGTCACCGGCTGGGAGCTGAACGGCTACACCTTCCCGCAGAGCCGCATCGGCCCCCACGGCTTCCTGGTCATCGCCCGCCAGGACCTGAGCGATCCCGACGGCGACGGTCTCTACTACTCGACCTACTACCACCGCGGCAACGGCTTCCCGCACCACCAGGCCACCATTCTCGACGCCGAGAACCACGACTTCGGCCTGCTCGCCCCGGGGCGGGTGACGCTGCAGCTGCGCGACGATGGCGGCGAGCTCCAGGACGAGATCACCTATATCCGCGAGCTCGGCGGAGACGGCGACGGCCCATCGCTGGAGAAGATCGTCTCCTACTTCGAGCACCAGGAAGTCCTCTGGCGGCCGAGTCAGAATCCCTGGATCGTCGGCACACCGGCGCTGCAGAACTCCGCGGTCGCGGTGCGGATGGAGGTCCAGCGGCAGCGCGAGCTCTACCACCACGGCGAGATCCTGCACCTGTGGACCATGGTCGCGAACCGCAGCGCCTACCAGGCCCGCGGCAAGCTGCAGACGCGCAGCGTCGATCCCGAGCAGGACGAACGCATCGTCGAGCCCGGTCTGCTCTTCCATCTCGCCCCCGGCGAGAACCAGGTCTTCCACCAGAAGTGGAAGATCCCCACCGGCGCGCCCACCGGCGAGTGGCTGCTCAAGCAGGTCTCGTTCGGCCAGAGCCAGTCTCTGGCCCCCGAGATCGTCGAGTTCACGCTCGGCACCGTCGACGCCGAAGGCGAAGAGTCGCCCCCGGAAGCCGAGGCCCGCCGCTAGCGACGATCATGTTCGCCGATCGTCGTGCCGAATAGTATGGATGGGTGGAGCGCTGCCTCGTGCGGAGAGCCGGCCATGGCGAAAGGCGAACGGATCCTGGTCGTCGACGACCAGGAAGACAACGTGTTCATCCTGGAGCAGTTGCTCCAGCGCAACGGCTACCAGGTGGCCGTGGCGCGTGACGGCGTCGAGGCCCTGGAGAAGGCCGCCGAGCAGCGCCCCGACGTGGTGCTGCTCGATATCAACATGCCCCGCATGGACGGCCTCGAGGTCTGCCGCCGGCTGAAGAGCGACGAGTCGATGGCGGGAGCGGCGATCATCTTGATCAGCGCCCGCACCGAAAAGGGGCAGCGCGTCGAGGGACTCGATGCCGGAGCCGACGACTACATCTCGAAGCCATTCAGCCCCAAGGAGCTGCTGGCTCGAGTCCGGGCCCAGCTGCGGCTCAAAGGCCGCCAGGATCAGCTCCGCGACAGCAACGAGACCCTCAAGGAGATCTCGATCCGCGACGCCCTTACCGGGCTCTTCAATCGCGGCTACCTCGACGCCCGCATCGAGGAGGAGATCGCACGCCGCGACCGCATCGCCGCCCCGCTCTCGGTGGCGCTGGTCGACATCGACCTTTTCAAGAGGGTGAACGACACGCGCGGACACCTGTGCGGTGACGAGGTGCTGCGCGAGGTCGGGGCCGAGATCCTCGCGTCGGTGAGGCGCTGCGATGTCGCCGCGCGCTACGGCGGCGAGGAGTTCTGCGTGGTCCTGCCGGACGCGGACCGGCACGGCGCGCGCCGGGTTGCCGAACGGCTGCGGGCGGCGGTCGAGGCCAAGGTGATGACTTTCGCCGGAGAGGATTTTCACGTGACGGTGAGCGTGGGAGTGGCGCAGTTCTCCCACGAGCTGAGCGGAGCTCCGGATCTCCTGGCGCTGGCGGACCGGGCGCTCTACGACGCCAAAGAGCAGGGCAGGAACCGCGTCGTGGTGGCCGCCACACCGGTCCCGGTGGAAGGGCTGCTGCCGAGCGATCCCGGCGCGGAGGAGTTCAGCGATCGCTCAGAGAGCGCAACGCCTCGTTGAGCTCGCGAATCCGGAAGGGCTTCGCCAGGTGCCGCGCGTTGGTCTCGCGGAAGAAGCTCGCCGTCTCCGGACTCACCACGTCGCCGGTCATGAAGACCAGACGGCCCAGCAACGCCGGGCTCTTCTGCTCCAGCAGGCGGTAGAGATCCCGCCCCCCGAGGCCGGGCATCCGCACGTCCGACATGATGACGTCGAAGTCTTGCGCTTCGATCGCCTCGAGCGCTGACACCACCGTCGCCGCGGTCACCACCTGGTAGCCGGCCTCGACCAAGATCTCCCGCAAGAGATCGGTCAGCGCCTCTTCGTCATCCACGACCAGCACGCGCCTGGAATGCGTGATCTCCAGTCGATCACAGGACTCGACCCGCGTGTCGACCGCCTGGACCGAAGCGCCCGCCGCGGGCAGGTCGATGGTGAAGGTGGTGCCGACTCCGACCCGGCTGCGCACTCGCAGCTCGCCGCCGTGCGATTCCACGATCCCGCGCGCGATGCTCAAGCCGAGCCCGGTGCCGTCGCCGTTTCCCTTGGTGGTGAAGAACAACTCGAAGATCCGTCCCTGCAGCTCCGGCGCCATCCCCGGACCGGAATCGGCCACGTCGATTCGAACCCGTCTCCCCCGGCTGCGAATGGTCACCACGATCTCGCGCCGGGGCGCCTCCTCCTGCAGGGCGTGTTGGGCGTTGGTCAGCAGGTTCACCAGCACCTGGCGCAGCTCCAGAGTGTCGCCCTCGACCCGGGGCTCGCCGGGATCGGGCGTGCAGCGCAGCGCGATGCCGCCTCCTTCGATCTGCCGGCGGACCAGCTCCACCGCCGACAGCGCCAGGCGATTGGCGTCGATCGCTTCCCGCCTCGGCTCCGATACCCGTCCAAAGGCCAACACCTTGCGGGCCAGGTCTCGGGCTCTCGCGGTGTCGCGCTGGAGCTGCTGCAAGAGCTTCTGCTGCGCGCCCTTCCCCTTCTGGCAGAGCATCTCCACCGCCACGCTGATCGAGGTCAGGGGGTTGTTCAGCTCGTGCACGATCTTCGCCATGTCCTTGCCGACCGAGGCCAGGCGATCGAGATGCGCCACCTGGCGCAGCAGAGATTCGTTCTCGGTGTGGTCGTGAAAGGTGAAGACGACGAATCCGTCGAGAGGACCCTTCAGCGGGCGTGCCGTCCATCGAATCAGACGCTGATCGAGAACCAGGGTGCCCGATTCACTCGGCACCGAGCGGGTCGCCGCTCCCCCCACGCACAGGGATTCGAAGAGCGGTCCGGAGGGCGCGATCTGCTCGAGGATTTCGTTGGCCGCCGCGTTGCTGTGCAGCGGTTGCCCGTGCCGGTCGGTTACAATGGCCGGCACGTCGATCGCGTCGATGAGCGCCTGGGTCGTCCCAAGGCCCACCGGGGGCTCGCCGAGAGTTGGCCGTCGCGTCAATGGAGAGGTCTCCAGGCAGGAAACGGTGCTGCTCCTGTCGACTCGAGAAGATCCTCTTTCTCTAGATCGACTTGGGGGGCGATTCCTTGACCTCCCTGGCGGCCCGCGCGGAGCCCGGCTCGTGCGTCGAAGCCACCGCCGTCGGCGCCGTCGAACACCGCATCGGACCAAGGCTCGGCGATCGCCGGAGCGCCAATGCCTGAACCGTCGGGGGCGGGTCGACGCAGACGGCGAAGCTTGCGACATAGCCCCATGAAGTTCAAGCATTTGCGCAGAAAGACGAATGACTCCATGAAATCGGTGTGCGCAGCCCGACGCTGCGCGACCTCACGTGAAAAGGAATGACCCTATGGCGTTGGGCGTTGAAGAGCGCCTGCTGGAACGATTCCCCGAGCTCGGAGCGGAGTACGGCTCTCCCGTCCTGGTCCTGATCGGTGGCGGCCGCGTCGTCCGCCATCCCGACGCCGACCCCAAGCTGCTCTCCGGCACCAACGAGAGCAGCATCTTGTCGCGCGCCCGTCTGGCGTTGCTGCGCGGCGGCTCCCAGGTCGACGAGATCGCGGGGGGGCACCTCTTCGTCCACCCGATCGTGTCGCTGCTCGGCGAGCCGGTCGGCGCGGTCTGCGTGGCGGTGGCCCGAGAGCTGCCGGCCGATCGATCGCCGATGCCGGAATCCCAGCAGGCGCTGCTGCGCCGGTACCTGGAGCTGTGGGTGAAGGACTCGCTCGGGGACGAAGCCGAGAGCGCCTCCGAGCCACTGCTCGATCTAGACGATGAATCTGCCGAACGTGCCCTGGAGGAACGGCTGGGAGCCGTGCAGCGCTGGGTGCCGGTCGACGATCCAATGCACGACGATCCCTTCGACGAGCCCCCCCCCCCCCCCACCCACCCGCCCCCCCCCCCCCCCGGGGAGGGATCAACCGGCGGCCACGAGGGCGTCGAGGCTCCCCCGGACGATCTCGCCGCGGCCGGCCTGAACGGGGTCCCGGCCGATTCCGAAGCAGCGGAGGAGGAGCCGGTAGCTGCGCAAGAGCGGGAGGCGGCGGCGACCAGCGGGGGCGAAGCGATCGAAGCCGCGGTGGGCGCGGGCCCGCGGATCGCGGCGCGCACCAAGATCATCCCGGTGGTGGTGCCCGAAGCACGAGACGCGGCGCCGGTCGTATACTCGAAAGCCGAGGATGCCCCCCCCGAGACCCCCCCGCCTCCGAGCATCGAGCGGACCGGCGTCGAGAGGGAAGAGCGTGACCAGCCGGTCGCGACCGAGGGCTTGGCCGCCGACACCAGCGAGACCGTGCAACAGACCAGCGCCAGCGAAGCGACCAGCGCGCCGATCGCGCCGATCGCACCGACCCCGGAGGAGTCCGCTCCCGAGGCCGCCATGGCCGACGCCCCGCCCTCGATTCTGGTCACGGTCCCTTATCAGCTCAGCGCGGCGAACGAGGGCGCCTCCGACCTGGTGGGAGTCGAACGCGGCACCCGCGGAATCCCCTGCTACGAGTTCCTGGGCAGGCGCGCGCCCTGCCGTCCCTGCGTGGCGGTGGCGGCCCACCTGCAGGGCTCGATCGCCACCGCCCGGGTCGCCGGCGAGAGCGGCTGCGACTACCTGATCACCTCGACCCAGCTCGTCGGCTCCGATCCACCGCGTTTCATCGAGCAGATCGAAGAGGCGCCCGCGCTCCGCGAGCCCGATCCGGTTGCCGATCTGCCGCCCTGGCCGCCCATCGATGACGCGCCGGCCGACTCGGAAGAGGTCGCGCCCGCCGCGGAGCTCGGCAGCGGCGTCGAGCCCTTCGACGAGCCCACGCCCGAGGTGACCATCGAAGAGCTGGATGGCTTCGAAGACGAGGATCCACCGCGCCCGGCGCTCGACGAGCTGGCCGAGGCCGAAAGCTACCTGCTCGACGAAGCGCTGCCGAGCGCCGCGCCCGACGGCCGGCCCAGAGAGCCGAACGCCAGTGTCGAGACCGCCCCCTTCCGTCCGATCGAAGCGCCCGCAGGCCCGCGCCACCCCTGGCTGCGCAACGTGATGGCCGGCCTCCTGGGGGCGGCGCTGATCGCGTTCGGGTATCGCTGGGCGACACAAGGGGAAGAGGCACCTGTGCTCCCGCCGGGCGCGATCGAGCTCGATCTGCCGCCGGAGCTGGTCGCCGAGCTCGAATCGCGCACCGATGCCTGGAATCGCCCGGGCGCGATCGCGCTCGATTCGGTCGGCGTCGCCGTGCCGACCGCGGAGCCGCGCCAGGCGCCCGACACGCCGCCGGCGACTCCCCCCGATGCCGGCCCCGAGGCGATCGTCGAAGAGCCCCCGGTTGCTGCCGCCGATCCGGATCCGCAGACGCCGGACACCGAGGCGGACCCGCCGCCGGTGCTCGCCGAGAGCGGCGCGGCCCAACCGGTCGGTCCCCGGATCGACTCCCCTTTCGCCAACTGGGTCGCCTACGAGGTCGCCCTGGAGTTTCTGGAGCGCGGAGACCTGAGCGGCGCCGCCGACGCCTGGGACGCCATGCTCGAATCCGAGCCGAAATCGAACTCCACTCTGATGCTCGAAACCAACTGCGAGGAGTGGGCGGCGAAGGAGAATCTGAAGCGCTTCACCGGCGACACCGCCGCAATTCTGAAGCCGATCTACATCGAAGGCCGCAAGTGTTTCTTGCTCGCCTACGGTTCTTTCGCCAACGAGGCCGAAGCGAACGCGGCGATCGACCGCCTCCCCGAGCCTTTCCGATCGCGCTCCACCCGTCCGATCATTCGCTCTTTCAATCTGTTGCCGTAGCGAGCGCGCCCCGGTCTGCTATCCTCGCCCGGTTTTCCAAGCCGGAGCAGGTTCATGCATTCCCCACCGATCTCCCTCGCCGCCACCGCCCTCCTGATCTCGTCCGCGTTCGCCACCGCGCCCCTTCCCCCGGCGGCGCCCGAGGTGCCGGTGCGGCTCTCCGCGGAGGGCACCCAGGCGGTCTCCAAGACCATCCAGAAGGTCCACCATGTGAGCAATATCTGGCTCACCACGTCGAACTTCGGCTTCTTCGGAGATCCTGGCGAGACCTTCCCCGACCATTACGAGAGCACCGACGGGATCGACGGCCACATCAGCTGCCAGTTCCCGGCCCGCAGCGGCCACGACTACCTCTTCCAGGGGGGGATCTGGATCGGCGCGATCGTCGGCGACGACACCCTGGTCTCGGTCGGCACCGACGGCTGGGCCTTCCCCGATGCCTCCAAGGAGTTCTTCGCCGGAGGCGACGCCGCCGACTCGATCCAGGTGCGCTCCACGCGCAACAGCTCGATCCACTTCGACGAAGAGGCGATCAGCGAAGAGGATTTTGTCGCGACCTACACCGACACCCTGCTCACCTCCGACTTCTCCGCCGTCTCCATCAACCATCGCAGCCCGCTGAACATCCTGATCGAAGAGCGATCGTACGCCTGGAGCTTCTCCTACGCCGAAGACCTGGTGATCTTCGACTACGTGATCAAGAACAACGGGCTGAAGACCCTGCAAGACGTCTACATGGGGGTCTATCTCGACGGCGACGTCGGCCCCACTCCGCGCAGCCAGTCGGACGGCTTCGGCAACGCCCAGGACGACATCACCGGCTTCCGCCCCTTCGACTCCGCCGGCAAGGTGATCAACACCGCATGGCTGGCCGACTTCGACGGTCCCGAGTATCGCAACGCGGTCACCGGCGACGGCATGTTGCTCCCCGGCGTGATGGCGCTGCGGGTGGTGCGCACGCCCGCCAAGCAGCTGCGCACCACCTACAACTGGTGGTTCTCCGACGACGACGTCGAGGTCGACTGGGGCCCGGGCCGGCGCTTTCCCGACGGCCTGCGCGGCACACCGGACGGCGACGTCAACAAGTACCTGATCATGCGGGGATGGCAGAACGAGACCCTGCCCGACTCGCTCGCCGATCCGATCACCGGCATTCGCCGTGACCCGAGCCAACTCGACGCCAACAAGGACGGCTCGGTGATCGGCGCCGACGACACCCGCTTCCTGCTCTCCTTCGGTCCCTTCACGGTGCCGCCGGACGACGTGCTGCCGGTCACGCTGGGCTACTTTTGCGCCGAGAACTTCTTCCGCGGCGGCGATCCCGACCAGTTCGACTTCACCGATCTGGACATCAACGCACGCTGGGTGCAGTTCGTCTTCGACAACCCCAGCGTCGACACCCCGACCGACGATTTCGGGGCCGACGGAATGGAGGGCACGGGCGATCCGGGAGAGGGCGACGGGGTGCTCGACACCGGTGACTTCTTCTTCGGCGAAGATGTCGGCGTCGACGGGGTTCCGGGGACCGGCGATTACGGAGAGTCGAACGGCCGCCTGGACACGCTCCAGGTCGGTGGCCTGACGAAGAGCGAAGACACCGCGCTGCGTTGGGTGATCCACGCGATCGAGCCCGATCCCACCAATCCCGAAGAGAGCGCCCTCGACTACCTGCGCTCGGTGGCCGGCGACATCGACTGGAGCGCGACCGCGGCCGTGATCATGTCCGAGCTCCCGCGTCTGAGACTGAGCTCGGTGACTCGCTTCGGACTCGAAAACGGTTTCATGGACGAAGGCGACGGATTGCCCGACTTCTCCGGTCCTCCCCCGCCGCCGGCGCCAGAGCTGAAGATCGAGAAGAGGAACGACCACTCGATCACCATCAAGTGGAGCGCGTCGGCGGAGGATTTCGTCGACAGCTTCATCCCCGAGCGCCGTCGCCAGCGCGACTTCCAGGGCTACCGGATCTACTCCAGCCGCACCGGCGCGGGGGCCGACTTCACGGCCCTGAAGGATTTCGACCTGGCCGAGGTGCCCGATCGCGACGAGGATGGCGTGCCGCTGCTCGATCCCCTCGGGGACGTCCTCATGCTGCCCGACACGGTGGGACGCAACACCGGCTTCGCCGCGATCGAGAACCCCGACGCCGACTCGTCGAGCTACGACTACTCCTGGACCCTCGAGCCGGTGATCCCGAGCTGGCCGCTCTTCATCGCCGTCACCGCCTACGACAACGGCTATCCGCCGGCCCGGCTCGGTTCGCTCGAATCGAGCGTCTTCGCCAACGCGGTCGAGGTCACGCCATCGACCCCATTGGGCGAGGATCTGCCGGTGCTGGTGGTGCCCAACCCCTACAAGATCAACGCCGAGTACTCCGAGAGCGGCTGGGAGCTGCCGCCCGAGCAGTGGACCGAGTTCGACCGCCGGATCGACTTCACCAATCTCAATGGCCCGGGCACGATCCGGGTCTTCACCCTGGCCGGCGATCTGGTGCAGACGATTCCGCACCAGGAGCAGGAGAGTCGCGCATCCTGGGACCTGATCTCGCGCAACGGACAGGCGATCGTAAGCGGCATCTACCTCTTCGCGGTGACCTACGACGATGACTCGAAGACCGATGTGGGGAAATTCGTGGTGCTGAAATAGGGGTCCGCGCAGTCCCCTCCACGGCCGTCGATTGCGGTTGACCGCCCCCTCTGCCCGATGGGAGACTCTGGGCTTTCGTCGAGCGGACCGCGCCCAGAAGCGGACGGTACGCTCGGTGCGTCCGGTCGGGCTTGCGATTCTGTGCGCGCACCCGGCCGCTCTGTTGCTCGCACACCATGCGTCGATGCGAGAGTGGCGGAATTGGCAGACGCGCCGGATTTAGGTTCCGGTGGGGCAACCCGTGGGGGTTCGAGTCCCCCCTCTCGCACCATCCGAAGGACACCCGCCAGCGTCGCGCCGGAGAGGATTGAACGTGCACGTGGAAGTGGTCCAGGAGCCGTCCTGGAAACGACGTCTCCAGATCGAGGTTCCCGCCGAGCAGGTCTCGCGCGAGTACGAAGAGGTCTCCCGTAAAGTCCAGCGCACCGCCAGCCTGCCGGGCTTTCGCAAGGGCAAGGTGCCGCGCAGCCTGGTCCAGAAGTCCTTCGGTGAGAGGATTCAGCAAGAGGTGGTCAACCGACTGCTCGACGAGGCCTACCGGAACGCGTTGAAAGAGACCAACATCGAGCCGATCTCCTACCCCTCGATCGACAAGCTGGAGTTCCAGATCGGCGAACCGATGACCATTCACGCCATCGTCGAGGTGAAGCCGGTACTGGAGCTGGTCGACTACAAAGGGGCGAAGCTGGTGCGCCCTACGGCCTCGATCACCGACGACGACGTGGCGCAGACGCTCGATTCGCTGCTGGACCGCCAAGCGCAGTACATGAGCGAGGAGGGACGGAGCGCCCAGCCGACCGACATGGTGATCGTCGACCAGGTGGCGCACGACGAGACCGGCCTGCGGATTCCTAAGGGATCGGGAGAGGATCTCGCCATTCCGGTGGGGCATCGGCTGACCCGGCCGGAGTTCGAGAAGGTCCTGGAGGGGGCGAGCGCGGGCGACGATCTCGAGGCGCGCATCGAGTTCCCGGAGAGCTCCGAGGACCCCGCCTTCGCCGGCAAGACCGTGACCTTTTCGCTGCACGTCAAGGAGGTCAAGGTCAAGCAGCTGCCCGAGCTCGACGACGGGTTCGCACAGAGCGTCGGCAGCTTCGAGACCGCAGAGCAGCTGCGCGACGCGGTGCGCGGCGACCTGGAGCGGCAAGCCTTGCAGCGCGCCGAGGAGTCGGTGCGCAATCAGCTGGTGGAGATCTTGATCGAGCGCAACCCCTTCGATCTGCCCGAGTCGATGGTCGAGCGCTACCTCGACAGCGTGGTCGAGAGCGCGGCCGCGCAAGCGCGCCAGACGCCGGGAGAGGCCGCCCGCTTCGACCCCGACGCGGTGCGCGAGCAGAATCGCGAGTTCTCCCAGAAGCTGATCCGCAAGACCTTGCTCTTCGAGGCGATCCAGAAGCTGGAATCGATCGAGGTGAGCGAGGAGGAGATCGACCAGCAGGTGGCGCGGGCCGCCGAGGTCAACAACTTGCCACCGCGGAAGATGCGGGTGTCCCTCGAAAACGAGGGCAAGCTATCGCAGCTTCGCGACGAACTACTGGAAGAGAAGACCTTCCGTGCGTTGATCGACATGGCCGACGTCGCGGAAACGTCCTAGTGTCCAGTTGCGTGCCGGCCGGCGATCCCTTCGAGCAATCTCGGAGAGCGCCGGGTCGAAAGAAAAGGACTGAGGATGAAGGCCTATAATCGGATCCCAGGGGTCTGGGAGCGAACCTCCCGCGGCGACCAGCCGATGGACATCTACACCAGGCTGCTGCGGGATCGAATCATCTTCCTGGGAACCCCGATCGACGACGATGTCGCCAATGCGACCATCGCCCAGCTCTTGTTCTGCGCGGCCGACAATCCCGAGCAGGACATCAACGTCTATATCAACTCGCCTGGCGGGCTGGTCTCGTCGGGCCTGGCCATCTACGACACGATGCAGTACATCCAGCCCGACGTGGCGACCTGCTGCATGGGAATGGCGGCGTCGATGGCGGCGATCCTGCTGGCCGCCGGCACCCCCGGCAAGCGCACGGCGCTGGAACATTCCCGCGTTATGATTCATCAACCGGTGGGTGGCATCGGGGGGCAAGCTTCCGATATCGCCATCCACGCCCAGGAGATGATCAAAGTCCGCGGCGAGCTGAACACGATCCTGGCCCGCCATACCAAGCACAAAGTCGACAAGGTCAAGTCCGACACCGACCGCAACTTCTTCATGAGCGCCGGCGAGGCGCTCGACTACGGCATCATCGACGAGATCATCAAACCCACGGAGATCGACGAAAACAGCGACTAGTCGAGTCAGCTGAAGCCGATCGTACCCACGCCGACGCGGAGCACCAGGCCATGACGCGCAGCACAGGAGGACAGGGCACACTTCGCTGCTCCTTTTGCAGCCGAGGCCAGGATTCGGTAGAGAAGCTGGTCTCAGGGCCCTCGGTCTACATCTGCAACGAGTGCATCCAGCTCTGCAACGAAATCCTGGCGGAGGACGTCAGCTACGAGAGCCGCATCCGCCCGGACGGCCTGCCCAAGCCGCACGAGGTCAAGGCATCGCTCGACGAGTACGTGATCGGCCAGGAGCGCGCCAAGCGGGTGCTGGCGGTCGCGGTCTACAACCACTACAAGAGGATCACGTCGACCAAGCAGCTCAAGGATGTGGAGCTGGACAAGGCGAACATTCTCATGGTCGGTTCGACCGGCACCGGCAAGACCCTGCTGGCCGAGACCCTGGCCCGCACCCTCAAAGTGCCCTTCGCGATCGTCGACGCCACGACCCTCACCGAGGCCGGCTACGTGGGCGAGGATGTCGAGAACATCCTGGTTCGGCTGCTGCAGGCGGCCAACTACAACGTGTCCCAGGCCGAGATCGGTATCGTCTACATCGACGAGATCGACAAGGTGGCACGCAAGGCCGACAACCCCTCGATCACCCGCGACGTGTCGGGCGAGGGGGTGCAGCAGGCCCTGCTCAAACTGCTGGAGGGCACCTCCGCCAACGTGCCGCCCCAGGGGGGGCGCAAGCACCCGCAGCAGGAGTACATCCAGATCAACACCAAGAACATCCTGTTCATCTGCGGTGGTGCTTTCGATCATATCGAGCAGATCATCGAGCGGCGCACCGGGCGCCGCACCATCGGCTTCGGCGGCACCAGCGAGCGCTGCGGCGCGCCCGAGGTGGCCCGGGGCGAATCTCAGGCCGAGGCCGACCGCGCCCGAATGCTGGACCAGCTGGAGCCCGACGATCTGCTGCGCTACGGCCTGATCCCCGAGCTGGTGGGGCGTCTGCCGGTGGTGACCGCCCTGCACCCCCTCGACCGCGAGGCGATGCTGCGCATCCTCACCGAGCCGAAGAACGCCCTCACCCGCCAGTACCAGCAGCTCTTCGAGCTCGAGGACGTGAAGCTGAAGTTCTCGCCCGAGGCGCTCGAGGCGGTGGTCGATATCGCGCGCAAGAAGGAGACCGGCGCCCGCGGCCTGCGCGCGGTGATGGAGTTGATGATGCTCGACATCATGTACGACATCCCGGCCCGCGACGACGTGGAAGAGGTGCTGATCTCCAAGGACGTGATCGAGAAGCAGGTCGACCCGATCTTCACCGTGCGGGATCGCAAAGCGCGGCGTCGGAAGGCGTAGGCGCCTCTGGTCGGCATCGAGCCGGGCAGCTCCTCATGCAGCACATCGTCAAGCTGCTCGCCACCGTCGGCCGACCCGCGGGGCCCTTCCCGGCGCCGCGGCTTCCCGAGATCGCCTTCGCGGGCCGGTCGAACGTGGGCAAGTCGAGCCTGATCAACACGATCCTGCGGCGCAAGAACCTCGCCCGGGTATCCAAGCGCCCGGGCAAGACCACCACCATCAACATCTTCGAGGTCGACCGGCTCTTCCACCTTGCCGATCTGCCGGGCTACGGGTTCGCGCGGGTGCCGGCCTCGGAGCGGGCGCGTTGGAGTGCCCTGGTCGGCGCTTACCTGGAGGCGCGCAGCAACCTGGCCGGAGTGCTGCACCTGGTCGACGGCCGTCATCGGCCGCAGCCCGCCGACCTGCGGATGCGCGACTGGCTCAAGCACGGCGACACCCCCTTCCTGGTGGTCGCGACCAAGATCGACAAGGTGAAGCGCTCGCAGCGGCGCACCCGGATCGGTGAGATCGCCGCGGGGCTCGAGCTGCCGTCGACGGACCACGTTCTGCCGGTGTCGTCCGAGACCAAGGAAGGGCTGCGCGAGCTGATGCGCGAAATCCACACCTTGATCGCCGCGGCGCGCGAACAGCCCTCGCCACCCGAGATCGACGCGGAGATCGAGCAGCCGCGGGCCGGAGACCAGTCGTGAGGCGCGTCTACCTCGACAACAATGCCACCACGCCGCTTCTGCCCGAGGCCCGCCGGGCGATGCTCGAGGTGCTCGACGAGCGCTTCGGCAACCCCTCGTCGGCGCATTCCTGGGGGCGGGCGGCACGCGCCGTGGTCGATTCCGCGCGGCGCCGGGTCGCCGCCCTGATCGGCGCACGCCCCTCGACCGTGGTCTTCACCTCGGGCGGCACCGAGGCCGATCATCTGGCGCTGCGCGCCGGCACCGAGGGCGGCGGTCATGTGGTCACGTCGGCGATCGAGCATCACGCGGTGCTCGACGAGCTACGCGCGCTCGAAGCCGGCGGCGCGATCGAGCTCACGGTGGTTCCGGTCGGCCGCGACGGGGTGGTCGATGGCGGCGCGATGATCGCCGCGCTGCGCCCCGACACGACACTGGTCTCCCTGATGCTCGCCAACAACGAGACCGGCGTGATTCAACCCCTGCGCGAGCTGGCGGCGCACTGCCGCGAGCGCGGAATCACGGTGCACACCGACGCCGTGCAGGCGATCGGCAAGATCGGGGTCGACGTCGCCGCGCTCTCGGTCGACCTGCTCTCGCTCTCGGCCCACAAGTTCGGTGGACCGAAGGGGATCGGTGCGCTCTACGTGCGCCGTGGGCTGCGCTTCGCGCCACTGCACGCGGGCGGCGGACAGGAGCGGGGCATCCGCCCGGGCACCGAGAACGTGGCCGGCATCGCCGGCATCGGCGCGGCCGCGGAGGCGGTGGGATCGAATCTGGCCCCGGAAGCGGCGCGGCTGCGCGGGCTGCGCGACGCGCTGGAGACGCGGCTGCTGGAGGAGCTGCCGGGAATCGTGGTCAACGGCGCCGGCGCCGATCGGATCGCCAACACCTCGAGCCTGACGCTTGAAGGGATCGACGCCGAGGCGCTGATGCTCGCCCTCGATCTGGAGGGGATCGCCATCTCGACCGGCTCCGCCTGCACCACCGGCGCGATGGCCCCCTCGCACGTGCTGACCGCACTGGGCCTCGACTCAGCCGCCACACAGAGCACCGTGCGCGTCGCCTGGGGGCGCGTCAATGACGCGGCCGATCTGGACCTGGCGACGGCCAAGCTGATCGCCGCGATGCGCACGCTCCGAGCCGGCGCGGCGCGGAACCGATGAGCTCCGCGGTCCTGGTGGCGCTCTCGGGTGGGGTCGACAGCTCGGTGGCCCTGGCGGCGATGGTGGAGGCCGGGGAGCGCGTCATCGCGGTGACCATGCGCACCTTCTGCTACGCCGGCACCGGGCCCGAGCCGGAGCGTGCCTGCTGCGGGCTGGAGGGGATCGCCGACGCCCGCTCGGTGGCCGCCGCGCTCGACGTGCCGCACCACGTGGTGGACGTCTCCGAGCTCTTTCAGCGCCGGGTGATCGACGACTTCGCCGCCGAGTACGCGGCGGGGCGCACCCCGAACCCCTGCATCCGCTGCAACACCTACGTGAAGTTCCCCGCCCTGCTCGAGCGCTTCCGGTCGCTCGGGGTGGAGAAGCTCGCCACCGGCCATCACGCCAGAATCCGCCGCGCACCCGAGGGCGCGCGGCTGGCGCGCGGTGCCGACGCCGCCAAAGACCAGTCCTACGTGCTCTGGGGCCTGCCGCGGGAGATGCTGGCCCGGCTGCGCCTGCCGATCGGCGAGATGACCAAGAGCGCGGTTCGGGCGCGGGCCCGCGAGCTCGGGCTCGACACCGCCGACAAGCCGGAGAGCCAGGAAATCTGCTTCGTGCCGGACGGTGACCACCCCCGCTTCGTGGGCGAGCTGCGGCCCGGCGCCCTGCGACCCGGACCGATCGTCGATGCGCGGGGGATGCGGATCGGCACCCATCGTGGCATCGCCCGCTACACCGTCGGGCAGCGCAAAGGGATCGGGATCGCGTCGCCCGAGGCGCTCTATGTGAAGGCTCTGGACGCCGCGACGGCCACGGTGGTGGTCGACCACGAGAGCGGTCTGCGGATCGACCGCTGTGGAGTCGACGCCCTGAACCTGCACGCGGATCTATCCCATGGACGCTGGATCGACTCCTTGCTGGTGCAGTTCCGGGCGCACCAGGAGCCCTTCGCGGCCCGCGTCAAGATCGACGGCCGTGAGGCCTGCATCGAGCTCGAGCGGGACGCGATCGGAATCGCACCGGGGCAGAGTGCCGTGCTCTACCGGGGCGACGAGCTGCTGGGGGGGGGCGTGGTGCGTCATGCCGCGCGTCATGGCGGAGCGCAGCGATGCTGAGCTGGCGGACGAGAACGACCTATCTGGCGCTGGCGGCGCTCTCCTCTTTCCGCCTCGCCGCGGCCGCCCCCCCCGTCCTGCCCGACACGCCGGAGTTTCGCGAGCGCTTCGAGTCCCGGTCCTCCTCCGACCGGCTCGTCGTCCACACGCCGCGCGAGCTGACGCTGCCCCGGGAGTGGCTGAGAGAGCGTGCCGGAAGGGCACTGATCCGGCTCGAAGAGGAGTCCGGCCTGTGCGCCGGAGCGCCGATCGACGTGGTCTTCGCCGGCAGCGAGGAGATCTTCCACTGGGTCACGGGCGGGCTGGTTCCCGAGTGGGGAACCGGCGCCGCGCTCTCCGAGCAGCGTCTGATCGTCGTGCAGTACTCCGATCAGCCCGAGCGACTACCGAGCGAGCTGGAGCGCGTGCTGATGCACGAGTTCAGCCACGTCTTGCTGAGTGCCCTGCAGACTCCGGCGCCGCGGTGGTTCGACGAAGGCCACGCCATGTTCCGCTCGCAGCAGCCCGATCCATCGACGCTCCTGACTCTGGCCCGGGCGGCGGTCTTCGACCGGTTGATCCCGCTGCCCGCGCTCGCCGACTCCTTCCCCACCTCCATCGCCCTGGCCCGACTGGCCTACGCCCAGAGCTACGACGCCGTGCGCTGCATCGAGGAATGGTGGGGCCACAACGCGGTCGAGTGGCTGTTGAGCGACCTCGCCGCCGGAATGTCGTTCGACCAGGCCATGATGCGCGCCACCGGCCACTCACCGGCCGTATTCGGCGCGCTCTGGGCACAGCGGGTGCGCGCCCGCTACGGGCTACTCGACGCGCTGGGCGGCGGAACCCTGCTCTGGGCCCTGCTCGCGCTGGTGGCTCTGCTGGGCGCGGTGGGCCGGCGGATGCGCCTGCGGCGCCGGCGCCAGCGAATGGATGATTCCGATCCGCTTGACGAGCCTTCCCCCGGTCGGTCAGACTATGGCCCTTCCGGTCGTCCCCCGTCCGAGCCTTCACCGCGTACCGATGGGCGCTTCTTGGAGGGTGGCGGCACCCCGGAGGGCTAGTCTAATTGGTAAGGCGGCGGTCTTGAAAACCGCTGGGTGCAAACCCTTGGGGGTTCGAGTCCCTCGCCCTCCGCCAATCTTCCGACACACCGGCGTTGCCCGGCCACCGGCGGTGTGGAGCGCAGGGGCGTGACCCGGCGCGACAACTCAATAGCCGTGGAGAGGTGACCGAGCGGCTGAAGGTGCTCGCCTGCTAAGCGAGTGAGGGGGAGACTCCTCCGAGGGTTCGAATCCCTCCCTCTCCGCCAGCCCCGCCGCCCCGGGCCGATCGGCTCGGGGCGGTTGGCGTCTGTGTCCGATCCCGCCCGCGGGGCGGCGTGTTAGCCTCGATGGGCTGCGGCAGTGGGCGCGATTTCGCTGCGCCGATGCGGTGCGCATCGCCTACGATGTGCTTGGCTAAACTGGACTAGCGGGCTCCGATTTAGCAGGAGCCCAGCCCTCGCACCGAGTCCGCGCCCAATGGCCGGCTTCGCCGAGAGACCATGCGTGTTTTTCTGATCAACCCCGACTCCCAGATCGAGGAGAAAGTGGGCGGGCGTTTCGCCCGCTACGCCATCCCGGTGCCCCCCCAGGGCATTACCTACCTGGCGGCGCAGCTGCTGCGTGCCGGCCACCAGGTCCACTGCCACGATCAGTACGCCACCAAGATCTCCAATCGCGAGCTGGTCGACCTGATCGAGCGCTTCGCCCCCGACGTCGTCGGCTTCTCGGTCATCACCCTGGCCATGAGCTCGGTTCGCGAGGCGGTTCGGCTGATTCGCGCGACCATGCCCAACGTGAAGATCGCCCTGGGCAACGTCCACGCCACGGTCTTCCCGGAGGAGCTGCTGAACAACGGCCACGCAGACCTCGTGGTGCGCGGAGAGGGCGAGGCGACCTTCCTCGACACGGTCGACACCCTGCAAGCGTGCGGCGACCTCGCGTCGGTCGCCGGACTCTCCTTCCTGCGTGATCAAAGCCCGGTCCACAACCCCGATCGCCCCACCATCGCCGATCTCGACACGCTCGCGTTCCCGGCCTGGGACGGCCTCGACATCGACCTCTATCGCTGTGTCTCACTGCCGCTGAAGATCTTCGAGGGAACCCGCCCTTTGCCGATCCTCGCAGCTCGCGGCTGCCCTTTCCACTGCAGCTTCTGCGCCCAGGACTTCGCCGGCAAGCGCCTGCGCACCCGCGATCTGAACAAGGTCTGCGACGAGATCGAGTCGAGCATCGAACGCTACGGGGCCGACTGCTTCGGCTTTCTCGATGCTTGTTTTCCGGTGAGCAAGCGCCAGGGGCTGGAATTCGCCGAGATCTACATGCGCCGCGGCCTGCACAAGAAGGCGATCTGGTTCACCGAGACTCGGGTCGACCTGGTCGACGCGGAGGTGCTGGAAGCGATGCGCGAGGCCGGTTGCCGAATGATCCAGTACGGCTTCGAGAGCGGCTCCGATCGAGTGCTGCAAGCCATCAACAAGGGAGGCCGGGCCACGACGGAGCGGGCGCTGCGGGCGATGCGCGACACCAAGAAGGCCGACATTCTGACCTTCGGCCTGTTCATGATCGGCTCGCCAGGAGAGACTGAAGAGGACTGCAACAAGACCATCAGCTTCGCGCGCAAGCTCGACTGTGACATGGCCAAGTTCAACCTCGTGGTTCCCTACCCGGGATCGGAGCTCTTCGAGCAATTTCGCGCCCGTTACGAGCAGAGCGGTTTCGACGAAAACCGAGTCACCGGCTTCTTCGATTGGTCCGATTTCTCCGGCGATCTGATCTACGTGCCCGACGGCATGAGCTCGGAGCAGCTGATCCGCCTGCAAAGAAGGGCGCTGCTGCGCTTCTATCTGCGCCCGGCCCTGGTGTGGCGCTATCTATCGCGGCGAATCCTGAGCTTTACCGAGCTGGCGATCGGGTCGATCAATCTCTTGTTCGAGGTGCTGCGACACCAGCGCTGGACATCCCGCAAGGCCTCCGGAGCCGCCCCGACCGGAGAGATCGGCCCCGCTCTTGACTTGCCACCCGGGGCTGGCTAAGTTTCCCGCGGCAGTCCTACCATGCCAATCATCTTCCGCTGGGGAGTCGTCTAGAGGTAGGACACAGGATTCTGGTTCCTGGTGCCGGGGTTCGAATCCCTGCTCCCCAGCCAACTTACACCGGTACCGCGGTTCACGTATTGACACCGCGTACCGGCTCGCGCATAATTCTCATGCGCATTTCGACCAGAGGTCGGTCGTGCGGGCCGGCGGGTTTTGACCCGCTCCGCTCGATCGCCCAGTCTTTGTGGCCCCTTCGTCTAGTGGCCTAGGACGGGTGGTTCTCAGCCATCAAACAGGGGTTCGATTCCCCTAGGGGCTACCAACTCTACTTCTTCGGAAGTGCTAGGAAGACCGGAAGCTGGTGAAAACCATGGCTTTCGGTCTTTTTTGCGTGCGGTGGGGTAGACTCCCACCATGAAACTCGACCCCGCCGATCTCAGAGCGTATGCACGGCGCGACTGGTCGGCCCTCGAGGCGCGGTCGAGAAGAGCTCGCGCCGCCCTGCCACCGGCGCAAAAAGTGGCGGTCGCCATCGCGCTCTACGAGAGCGCGCGCGCCACGCTCCCAGGCTGGCCCACGGAGGCCGATCGGCGGCGAGATCTGCAGGATACGCTTCGATTGCGCAGGCTCCTGGACCGCGCTTCCCATGTCGGCGCTCGGTGATCTGCTGGGCGCCTTGGCGCCCGTGCTGGACCGGCACGCCGAAGGCTGGTTCCTTTTCGGCGCCCAGGCAGTTGCGGTTCGAGGGGCCCCCAGGGCCACCCAGGACGTCGACATCACGGTGAAGATCGCACGCGCGCGGCTTCCGATGCTGATCGAAGAGACACAAACGATCGGATTCGCTCCCCGGTTTCCGGAGCTGGCCGAAGAGCTGCTGCGCGCAGGGGCCGTGATCCCCCTGACCCACCAGCCATCCCATATGGATGTCGATCTTGTGTTGGCGGGTTCCGGTCTCGAGGACCTGGCCCTTTCGCGGACGACGCGGATGGCGCTGGATGGGGTTTCGGTGCCAGTGGCCCACGCCACCGACCTCGTCGTCATGAAGGTGCTGGCCGGCCGCGGAAAAGACCTGGACGATGTGCGCTCCCTGCTGGCCACGGGGGAAGTGGACCGCGACGAAGTGCTGGACCTGCTCCGGCAGCTCGAGTCGGCTCTGGGCCAGTCAGACCTGATGCCGCGCTTCCTGGAGGCGGTGGCGGAGGCCGACTGAAGGGCGGGTGTTCTCGCTCCGGCGCTCGACTGAAAGAGATGGAGTCCGGACTCCGTGGCGCCGCCCGGGTCCTCGCGCCCGTGTTCGAGCGCACATTGTGGTTCCCTGGAGTCTGCGCGCGCCGATGCGCTTCCAGGGAGCGGCTACGTGCCGCAGCGAGTGCGGGTCAGCACGATCCCCGATGTGGGCTGTCCAGCGCGCCGCATGGCAGCGCATTCCCCTGGGTCAAACCTGGCCCAACCACATCCGCACGGGTACGACCTCGTCCAGCTTCATCCCAATAGAGCCGACGCGAACCGTAGACAGCGCTCGCTCCATGTGGTTGGAGGTGCGGAACCTCAGCGTGGAGAAACCCAATGAAGTCGGAGGCGCCCATGCCGGATGATGATCGCTGGCTGTCGGTGGAGGAGATCGCGCAGTACCTCGGCGTGAGCCGCGACGCCGTCTACGCATGGCTGAGCAAGAAGGGGCTCCCCGGGCACAAGATGGGGCGGCTCTGGAAGTTCAAGCGCGACGAGGTCGATGCCTGGGCTTAGACGCTCGCCAGAATTGACCCGGGTCCGCTCACGAGAATTGACCCACTTG
>CAZBBK010000031.1:0-17941 GCA_964490075.1 uncultured Gemmatimonadota bacterium
CTCCCTGACGGTCATCGCGGTCTCACCCATGCGGTTGCCCTCGCGTCCGAGAACTCGGTTCAAGCGAAGGCAGACTAGGGCAAGCCAGTCCAACGATCAACCGCGGGGTCGGGATGTTCTCCCGCGAGCGATGTCTGCCCACTGCCGTGTTGCGGCGCGACCGATCCGCGATGCAGCGGCCGCGCAAAGGCCGGCGCCTGCTATCAACGCGATCCGGTAAACACGGTAGGCGGATTCAGACCCGCACGATCAGCGCCTTCGGAAGCACCTCGAAGGTCGCCGGCAGCCGCCCGGGCTGCTCGCCATCGACATCGAGCAGCACCTCTCCCCCATCGAGCGGCTCCAGCGTGACCCCTGCGACCCGGCGCCAGATCACCCGCGAATCGTCCAAGGCCGTGCCGGAGTAGACCTTGGCGAGTAGACCGAGGGCCCGAAGGGGGGTCAGGTAGGGCATCGCCACCAGGTCGAGGGCGCCGTCGGCCGGATCGGAGCGGGGAGCGATGCGCATGCCGCCTCCGAAGGTGCGACCGTTGGCCAGCGCCACGACGCCGGCGTCCAGGCGGAAGGGCGCCGCTCCCTCGATCCAGATGCGCACCGGCCTGGACCGGTGCCGAGCAATCGCCACCAGCGAGCCGAGCAGATAGGCAAGTGTGCCCGGAAGACGCTTGAGGGACTCGACCCTTTCCACCGTCTCTCCGCCCAAACCGGCGTCCGCCACGTTGACGAAATGGCGCTCTTCGATATCGCCGGCGTTGCCGGTGAAGCGCACGCGGCCGACATCGATCCGTTGCGCCCGACCGCGGGCGGCACAGAGCAGCGCCGCATCGATCTTCCTGGGGATGCCGAGGGTGCGGGCGAGATCGCCACCGGTGCCCGCCGGAACGATGCCGAGCTCGACCTCGCTCGGAGCACCCCCCGT
The DNA here is from genome assembly GCA_964490075.1 of uncultured Gemmatimonadota bacterium. Classification (GTDB taxonomy): domain Bacteria; genus CAZBBK01. The sequence continues at coordinate 920 of CAZBBK010000031.1, forward strand.
GGCGCGCAAGAGCCCGTCGACGGCCTCGGACACGGTCCCGTCGCCGCCGACCACCACGACTCTCGGGCAGCCTTCACGCGCCGCCGCCTCCGCCAGCTCCACCGCATGCCCGCGGGCCTCGGTACGGCGCAGCTCGACGGCATCGAAGAGCGCGCGCGCGGAATCGACGACCAGCGGGATCGAGCGTAGCGCCCCCCCGCCACCGGAACGAGGGTTGGCGATGATGAGCGTCGGAACGCGGCTCAGAAGCGGATTCCCACACCCATGTGCCAGGTCATGCCGGTGAAATCGAGGTCGTCGGTGCCGTCGTCCACCACAGAAGCGGGATCGGAGTCGATGTTGCGCACCCGCAGCATCGTGTAGGTGGCTCCCAGAGTGATCGGGAAGTCGGGGTAGCTGGGCTGGTCGAGCCCCGGAATGGTGAAGTTCATCCCACCGCCGACGCGCCAGGTCGTACCCCAGCCCTCGAAGTAGGTGCCGCGCAAGAAGGGCAGTGAGCGCGATCCGCTGCCGTGGTTCTGGAACATGGCGCCGTTGCTGAAGCCGGCATCGATTTGCCCGTAGAGCTCCGTGTGGTCGGTCAGGAGGGGCCGGATCAGCCTGAAGCCGCCCAGGAAGGCCGTGTAGCCTGGGTGCAGCCGGTAGTCGTCGTCGGAGTCGAAACGGCCGCTGGGGTTGGTCTCGTTGACGTTGAACGAGCCCGGATCTAGCGGCGCGGTGGCCGAGTAGGTCACCGAGCCCACCACGTAGGTGTAGCCGACCGAAACCGGTATGAACACGGATCGGAGGCTGTACTCGACGCTGTAGAACGACTCGCCGTCCAGCTGATCGCCTGCGACCGATAGGTTGTAGGTCGAGGAGGGGCCCCATCGCAGGGTCAGCTCCTGCGAATGAGGCACCCACATCGCCTGTGTGGTGGTTCCCCCCGCGAGCAAGAGGAGGACCGCCAGCCGAATAACGCTGTGTCCGCCAAGCTTTCTCATGTGGGCATCATAGCGCCATGCGGGCGCCCATGGGGAAGCAATTGCGCGCCAGGAAGGGCAGCGGGCGTTGGCTCGTGAGCGGACCCTCAGAGCCTGCCCGAGCGCAGAATCCCCACCACCAGCCACACCGAGGCGAATCCCGCGGCTCCGAATCCGGCGAGACCGAGCGCCGAGACCCCCCACAGCGTGGGACCGGCGCCAGTGGCCAGCAGAATCGCCGAGCCGATCACCACCGCACCGACCACCAGGCCGAGCGTCAGCCGGTTCGACGAACGCTCCATTTCGTGGCGGAAGTCCTCCAGCCCATCGTGCTTGATCACCAGAGCCTGGCGGCCCTTGCGCAAGCGGGTGGTCAGCCCCTTGAGCTCACGCGGCAGCACGCGCACGAAATCGGCGTAATCGAGTGCGGCGTCGGCGACCAGCCCACCCAGGCGCTCCGGGCTGTAGCGCCGGGCGAGGATCTCCTTGATATAGGGCGTCGCCTCCTGGACCAGGTCGAGCTCGGGATCGAGCCGGCAGCCGAGGGCGTCGTGCATCACCAGGGTTTTGAGCAGCAGCACCAGCTCCGGCGGCGGATGGATGTCATTGCGATTCATCGCCCCGAAGAGGTCGCCGGCCATCGAGTTGATATCCAGCTCGCCGAGGGGCACGCCGTGGTAGTGATCCAGGATCTCGTCGACGTCGGCCAGAAAGCGGCGCGGAACCTCGTCGCCGGGAAAGCCACCGGTGCGCTCGAAGAAGCCGACGATGCCGTCGCGATTGCGGCGCACCAGGGCGATCAAGAGGAGCGCCAGCTCGTCGCGCAGGTCGCGTGGCAAACGCCCCATCATGCCGAAGTCGACCGGAGCGATTCCGCCGTCGTCCTTGACGAAGAGGTTGCCCGGATGGGGGTCGGCGTGGAAGAAGCCGTCGCGGAAGACCTGGGTCAGAATCGCCTGCGTGCCGCTGCGGGCGATGGCCCGCAGATCGTGACCGCGGGCGCGCAACGCCTCAATGTCGGAGATCTTGATGCCGTCGACGTAGTCGAGCACCATCACCGATTCGGCGACCAGGTCGCGGTGCAGGCGCGGCACCGAGATGCCCGGTTGGGCGCGCATGTTGGCGGCGAAGACCCGCAGGTTTCTGGCCTCGTGGCGGAAGTCGAGTTCCTTGAGCAGCGTCGAGCTGAGCTGCTCGACCAGCCCTTGCGGGTCGTAACGCCGCAGCTCCGGCAGGTGGCGGGCGACCAGGCGCGCCAGATCGCGCAGGATGTGGGCGTCGGTCTGCACCGTGCGCACGATCTCCGGCCGCCGCACCTTTACCACCACCTCATGGCCGTCGAGCAGGGCGCCTCGGTGCACCTGGGCGATCGAGGCGGCCGCCAGCGGGGTGTCGTCGAAGCGCTCGAAGAGCTGATCGATGCTTCTCCCCAGTGCCTGTTCGATCTCGGCGCGCGCCGTCGGGGCGGGGATCGGTGTGGCGTGATCGTGCAGGCGGGCGAGCTCGTCGAGCAGCTCGTCGGGCAGCCCAGTCGCCTGCATGGCCAGCATCTGTCCCAGCTTGACGAAGGTCGGACCGAGCTCCTCGAAGGCCAGGCGCAAGCGCACCGGGAAGCCGAGGCTTTCGAAAGGAGCGGGGCGGCGGCGCAAGATCCGCCTGCCGACGTCGACGTAGGCGCCCAGCTCGAGCCGCTCTACCAGGTGGCCGAAGCCGTAGCCCAGGAAGACGTTGATGATCTGCCGGTAACGCTGGATGTTGCGGTAGGTCAGGTCGACGCGCGGGATCGGCATCTAGCGCGTCTCCTCGATGCGCAGCAGCAGCCGGGCCAGGTCGGCTCCGCTCCGCACCTCGACGATCTCGCGGTTCTGCGCCAGGAATACGATCGCCTCGCGCTCCACGCCGAGCCGCTCGAGCCAGCGCTCGAGATCGGCCAGGCGCGCGTCGATCGTGGCCGCCTCCGGGACCGGTTCCGCGATCGCTTCGCCGTCCAGGAAGCGTTGCCAGACAGCCGGGTCGGTGGAATCGACCGCCAGCCAGCGCCGGCACTCGGCCAGCGTGTCGATGCTGCGATCTTGGGCGGCGGGTAGCAAGGGACGAACGCGCAAGTCGATCTCGGTCTGGGTGAACGCGAGGGTCTGGAGCGCTTCCGCCAGCACACCCCGTGCGAATCGATCCAGCGGCGGAACCAGGATGTCGAGCGCCCCGCGGATCGGCTCGCGCGCCAGATCGAGATTGGCTCCCGAGACCGCCGGATCGAGCAACCATTCGGAGCGGCGACGCACGAAGATTCCGCTGTCGGGAGCGGCCGGCTGACCATCCAACACCAGAGCGGGAAGATAGCGCAGATCGAGCTTCTCGATCCAGCTCCGCCCCGCTGCGCTGGAATGTTCGATCCAGCGCGTCTCCAGCCCCGGCAGCAGGCCGCGCAACGCCGCCACGAGCTCGCGCTCCGGCCCCGCCACCGCGGTCGAGTCGTAGAGGACCAGCGCGTTCACCCGCGGGGCCGCTTCGGAGACGCAGCGGGCCGCGCGAGTGCCGGCGTCGCGGCAGATTCCGAGGCGTCCCGGCGCCGCGCAGTCGCGGTCGGCGAGGCACTCGGGTGCCTGGGTGCAGGCTCGGCTCGAATCGGACAGAGCCCGGCACAGGAGCCACTCCAGGGTCACGGGATCGAGCGCGCCGCGATGCAGGCGGTTGGCGACGAAGAGGGCCGGCGACTTGTCGATTCCGAGGCGCAGGGTGCGCTCTCGATCGACCTCGAGCGACTCCTCACCGGCCTCGAGACAGGCTTCTAGCTCGTGACGCCGCGCGCATTCCGTGAGCGGCTCTCCGCGCGAGACGGCCAGAAAGAGCTCGAGCCAGGCGAGCTCGTCGAGCCAGCTCCGCGCGCAGCCCAGGAAGCGATCGGCGGGCGTGAAGGAGCCGTCCTCGGCGGCCTGGATGCGCGGGACCAGCTCGAGCTCCGAGAGCGGATCCGGCGCCAGCTCGATCAGCGATTCGCCGACCTGCTCGCAGTAGGAGCAACCCGGGCTCAGGTAGATATCGAGTGGCGGGCGGCGCTGCGCCCGAAACCGTGTCCCGGCCACCAGCGCCGCGACCCTCGGATCGTCCGCGTGGGCCGCGTCGAGCTCGATTCCGCGCACACGAGGCGGGGCATCGCGACGAAGATCGATGCGCGCCAGCGACCGGCCCCGGTAGTCGAACTGCACCAGCGGCACGTCGCCGACCCAGCGCGCCGGCGCGCCGCCGCGGCGGCGATGCGCGTTCAGCACCAGGTCGATATCCGGCAGCTCGCGCGCCAGATCGACGGCGAGCGCCTCGCCGAGATGGGCGATCAGGATCGTCCAGTCGGCGGCGGGCGCGTGCTGCAGCGCGGCAGCGGCGGCCCGCAGCGGATCGTCGGGACGGGGTGTGGCGGCGAGCAAGGGCTCCTGGGTGGTCAAGGCCAGGATATTGACGCGCACACCGTCGCGCTCGACGCTGCGCAGTGCAGGAATCGCGGCGCCGTGGAAGGCGGGCAGATTCGCCGAGACCAGGGGCAAGAGCAGCGCGAGGCTGTCGAGCAGCCCGCTGGCCAGCTCCTCGTCTCCCACCGCAACGGCGTCGTAGCCGGTCGCGGCCATCGCGCGCGCCGTGGCCAGGGTGCGCTCGCGGTCGCGGGCCCTCCCCTGGGGCTGGGGATCGTGCGGGCCGCCGGCCGCGAAAGCGCCGCCGTCGAGCAGCAGCACCGGCCCCGGTGCGCTGGCGCGGAGTCCGGCCGCCACGGCCGCCCGGCGGGCCGCGCCACCGAGACCCTCGGTCGGTTCGAGCGTCGCGTGCAGCTCGGCGGAGTAGAGCACGATCAGGTGCCGCGCGGGCTCCGGGGGAGGGCTGGAAGCGCAGCCGCAGACCAGACCGGCGAGAGCGACGGCGAACGCTAGCCGCATGTCTGCGCGATCAGTGCGTCATAACCCGGCAGTGATCGGGGCCAACCGGCGATGCGGCACTGCTCGGCCGCGGCCCGGCCGGCCAGCCGCGCGGCCCTGGCCAGAGGGAGCCCGCGCATCAGGCCGACCAGCAGGGCGGCGCCGTGCACGTCGCCGCAACCGGTCGGATCGCGGGCATCGAGGCCGCGAACCGGCTCGATCGATGTGGCGCTGCCGGGCTCATCGAAAAGCCGAGCGCCCTCGGCTCCGCGAGTGACGATCAAGGCGCCCACCCCCCGCTCCAGCACCTCGGCCGCCAGATCTGCTACCTCACGCTCGCCCTCGATCCGCTCGCCGCCCCGTCCCCCGAGCACCGCCAGCTCCTCTTCGTTGACCTGCACCACGTCGGCACCCGGCAGCCAATCCCGCCAGCCGTCCAGGTCGCGCTTGCGGGTGCGCCGGCCCCGGGCGTCGCGCCCCAGCGTCAGGCTGTGGAGGTCGACGACCAGCGGCCCGCGCAGCACCGAGCGCAGCCCTCGCAGGGACTCCGGCGCCGCATCCTCGCCGGAGATGAAGTTGAAGAGCAGGCCGTCGGCACCGTCCGCGTGGCGCAGGATCTGCTCGCGATCGAGTGGCGGCGGCAAGCGATGAGCCTGCTCGCAGCGATGCTCGTCGTCGTGGTAGCGCAGCTCCACCCGGTAGCGCCCGCCGGGGACCGCGGCGATGCCCTCGGTGCACACCCCCGGCAGCTCCGCCAGGATGCCAAAAAGCTCCGGGAGCGAATCGTGCGCGACCTGAGAGACCGGAACCACCGCCGCTTCGCGTGGCAGCAGCGCGCTGAGCGCGGCCACGCAGTGAATCAGTCCCCCCGGCCCCTCGAAGAGCACCCCGCCGGCCGCATCGCGAATCGTGTCCCAGGCGAAGGTGCCGACGGCAACCGCCTTCATCTGCTCCCTTCCATCGCCACCCGGGCGGCACCGATCAATCCCGCGTCGTCGCCGAGGCTGCAGAGACCGATCTCGGCGGATGCGCGCAGCTCGGCGAAGGAGCGGCGCTCCACCTCTTTGCGGATCGGTGCCAGCAGGAACTCCCCGGCACGTGCTCCCCCTCCACCGAAGAGCACCAGTTGCGGATTGAGCACGTTGATCAGGTTCGCGGTTCCGATGCCCAGATAGCGGCCGGTCTCTTCCAGCACCCGCAAGGCGACCGGATCGTCGGCCTGACAGGCCTCGCTCACCGTCTCGGCGCTGATCGCCGCCGGGTCGCCGCCGGCGCGCTCCAGCATCTTCGACTCGAAGCCCTTCTGGATCTTCTCCCGGGCTCGAGCAGCGATCGCCGGAGCCGAGGCGAGCGCCTCCAGGCAGCCCTGGTTGCCACAAGCGCAGAGCGGGCCGTTGGGCTCGATCGTCATATGCCCCACCTCGCCGGCGCTGAACGAGCTGCCGCGATAGAGGCGTCCCCCGAAGATCAGGCCGCCGCCGATGCCGGTGCCGATGGTCAACACGATCAGGTCGCGCGCCTCGCGGCCGGCACCGGTCCAGGCCTCGCCGAGCGCCGCGGCGTTGGCGTCGTTCTCGAGCGTGACCGGCAGCTCGCAGCGTCGCGCGAGGTCGGCCGCCAGCGGCTTGTCGTCGAAGCCCTCGAGGTTCGGAGCCTGGATGACGATGCCGCGCTCGGTATCGAGCGGCCCGGGTGCGCCGATGCCGACCGCGACGATGACGCGCGATCCGATCATCAGTCTCAGACCGTCGGCGATCCGGTCGAGCACCTCGTCGTACCCGTCCTCCGCCGCGGTGGGGACTTCCAGACGCTCCAGGATGGCGCCCTTTTCGGAGACCAATCCCAGGATCGTATTCGTGCCGCCGAGATCGACCCCGGCGAAGACCCGCGATCGAGCCATCGGAACTCCAGACCATGTCGCCGAACCGTTGCCGCCCGTGCGTGGGCAGGCTCCTAGTAGTTGGCGACGAAGTGCTTGGATGCGTAGCGTGCCACCCGTCGTTTCGGGTAGCGATCGCGCAGATCGGTCAGGAAGGTGACCGCCTGATCCTCCTCCAGCATCCCGACCAGCTGTGCCATGATCGGATCGACGAAGCCGGAGTCAGGGTAGAGGCGCAGGAAATCGTAGGCGAGACCGATCGCGTCTTTCTCGCGGGACTCGCGCAGCAGCTCGAAGCGCATGAAGTAAGCCGATTCGGTGGCCGGGACCAGGGGGTAGTTGAAGATGATGGAGGCCAGGGCGGCGTCGGCACTGACCGCGGCGCCCCGGGCATACTCGGCGCGTGCCCCTTCGAGGAGATGGATGACCCGATCTTCCAATCCCCCCGGCAGCTTGACATCGAACGCGGCCGGCGGGCTGGCGATCGCACCACCGATGGGCGTCTCGAGATCCTCGAATTCGCACTCCAGGAACGCCTTCAGCCGGTAGCCGGAACCGGCCGGCAGCTGGCTGCTCTCGATGCCCCCGGGTCGATGCGCGCTGCCGAAGCCTTCGAGCAGGTTGATCGAGCCGACCCAGGTTCCGTAGGCCGGCAGGTAGATGCTGTCTTCCGACTCGATTTCGTCCACGGGGCTCTTCCAGTGCAGCGTGTCCCCTTCTGGAGAGACCAGCTCCAGGCGCAGCGTCGAGGAGCCGGGAATCGGCACGGGGAGCCAGTGGGCCTCATCGCCGAGGTTGTCGATCTTCAGGTCGACGAAGATCGCCTCCCCTTGCGCGACCGTCTTGCGAACCGGCTCGAGCTCGATCGCCAGCAACGCATCGAGGGGACTGCCCGGCATGTTCTTGGCGCGCCCGGCACCGCAGCCCGCCGCGGAGCAGGCGATCAGCAGCAAGAGAAGGCCGCGAGCGGCGGCGAAGGGGTGGGGCGACTCGGTTTTCAGGGCCGGCCGGAGACCGGACCCGCGCGGGACCTCTGTTCGTTTCATCATGGCCCGATACTACCCGAAAGCGGCGGCGCGGGAACCCAGTGGGCGACTCCCGCGGCGACGCGCACCAGACCGGCCCGCTCCAGGCGGCCCAGGGAGCTGCGCAGCGCTGCGATCTCGAGGTCGAGGCGCACCGCCAGCTCGTCGACCGGCAAGGGGGAGCCGGCCAGGGCGCGGGCCAGTGACGCCGCCTCCCGCAGCGGCTCGGGCCCGTCATGGTCGCCGCTCCCGGTCCGCGGCGCGGCGCTCGGATCGTCGAGCGGCAGCAAGAGCTGCTGGTCGCGGAGCAGATCCTCGGGCCCCAGCACCACCTCGGCGCCGTCCTGAATCAGCCGGTTGCTGCCGCGAGTCTCGAGGCTCAGGCCGTCGCCCGGATAGGCCAGCACCGCGCGGCCGAGCGCCTGGGCGTGGTCGACGGTGTGCAGCGCACCCGACTTGCTCCCCGCCTCGACCACCAGCACCCGGTCCGAGAGCGCGGCGATCAGCCAGTTACGAATCGGGAAGCGGTAGGGCAGGGCCGGCGTGCCGGGCAGAAAATGCGAGATCACCGCGCCTCCGCCGTCGACGATGCGCCGGTAGAGCGTGGTCTGCGAGCGCGGGCTAGGAAGGTCGGCGCCGGAGGCCAGAACCGCAACCGTGATGCCGTCCACACCGAGGGCGCCGCGGTGCGCCGCGTCGTCGATTCCGAAGGCCATCCCGCTCACGACCACCTCGCCTCGGCAGGCCGCCGACGCCGCCAGAGTCTGGGCGGCGTCGCGGCCCCGTTCGGTCGCCCGGCGGCTGCCCACGAAGGCGATCCAGGGCCGCTCCGGCGAGGGCAGCAACCCTTTCGCGTAGAGCACCGGCGGCGCGTCGTCGAGGATCCGCAGGCGCCGCGGATAGTCGCTCTCGCCGCGATAGATCAGCCGCAGTCCGGCCCGCTCCGCGTGCGCGCGCACCCGGCGAGGAGGATGCTCGCGCAGGGCCGCGCGAGCCCGCTCGAGCGGCGCGGAGTCGCGTCCGGGCGCGGCGCGGGTGAGCAGCTCTTCGAGCGAGAACGCCGAGGCCGCGCCCCCCGAGGCGGCGCGCGCGAGCGCCGCGGCCGCCCCCGGTGCGTGGGTCTGCAGCACCGAGAGACGGAGCAGATGGTCGCGATCGCTCATGGACCTCCGCCCGGACCGAGATCGGGACGCAGCGAGAGGATCTGGGCATAGAGCTCTTCGCGCTCGCGCCTGAGCGCTTTCAGGAAGGGCAAGAGCTGCGCCCGATCGAAAGGACGCAGACGCTCCACCAGGCGCGCGGGATCTTCGACCGCGCTGCCCCGCGCCAGCCCTCTGCCGACCGCCTCGCGAACGCCCACCGAGGGATCGGAGAGCAGCGGGGTCAGCGCCTCGAAGGAGTCCTCGCCCTGGATCAGGGCCAGCGCCTCGGCGGCGGCGGCGCGCACGTACCAGACCCCGTGGACGATCGCACTCTCCAGCGCCGGGATCGCCGACCCGCCGATCTCGGCGAGCACCGCGACCAGGTTGGCGCGAAAACGCCACGAGGTGGCCGACAAGGCGTCGACGATCGCCTCGATGGTGTCGGGATCGGCGGCTTCCAAGAGCCCTTCGCGGGCGCCGCGCCAGGCCTGGGCGTCGGCGGAGGCCAGATCGGCCAGAGCCGCGAGCACCGCGCTCTTCACGGCCGCCACGGCGCCGCTCCCTCCTCGTCGCCCTCGGGCGCCGCGCGGCACTCCTCGACCAGCTCCATGAGCGCGAAGCCGAGCGCCCGCAACCCCTCGCCGGTGAGTCCGGAGGTCGGCAGGACCGGCTCTCCCTCCGCGGCCAGAGCGCTCATCGCTTGCCGCGGTGGCTGCCCGAGATCGCACTTGTTGACGGCGATCAGCCGGCGCTTGTGCGCCAGTCCCCGGCCATAGGCCGAGAGCTCCTTGCGCAAGGCCGCGAGCTGTGCCGGCGGATCGGGGGCGCCGCCGTCGACGACCAGCACCAGGACCCGACAGCGCTCCACGTGGCGCAGGAACTCCAGCCCCAGACCCTTGCCGCGGTGCGCGTCCTCGATCAAGCCGGGAATGTCGGCGAGCACGAAGCTGCGCCAATCCTCGATGCGCACGATCCCGAGATTGGGAGTCAGGGTGGTGAAGGGGTAGTCGGCAATGCGCGGATGGGACGCCGAAAGGCGCGCCAGCAGGGTCGACTTGCCGGCGTTGGGAGCGCCCACCAGGCCGACGTCGGCGACCACCTTGAGCTCCAGGGCGAGGCGCCGGTGGGCCCCCGGCTGCCCCGGCTGGGCGTGCCGGGGAGCACGGTTGCGCGAGGTGGCGAAACGGGCGTTGCCGCGGCCCCCGGCACCTCCCTCGGCGACCACCACCGACTGGTCGGCCCGGCTCAGATCGGCGATCACCTGCTGCTCGTCGGCATCGCGCACCAGGGTGCCCGGCGGCACCTGAACGACCAGATCCTCGCCCGCCGCGCCGCTGCGACAGTTCGGCCCCCCCGGCGCTCCGTTCTGAGCGCGCAGCTCGCGGCGGTAGGAGTAGTCCATCAGAGTCTGCAGACGGGCGTCCGCCATGACCACGACGTCACCGCCGCGGCCTCCGTCCCCCCCCGCTGGTCCCCCCTTGGGCTCGTACTTCTCGCGCCGAAACGCCACCGCGCCGCGGCCGCCCTTGCCGGCCCAGACCTTGATCTCCGCTTGATCGACGAATCGCAATACACACCTCGTGGTCGGCTCTCGACACCCGCTGGTCGGCGCTTGACCCCGTGCCTGGAGCTTGCCGCGCGGTGTCGAAGGGCCGCGGGCGGCGGAAAGAGGGAGGCTCGACTCTGCGAGTCTCCGGGTTTCCGCTTGCGGGTGCAAGGAGCAGGCCATTCCTCTAGTCGGCGTCGCCCTCTTGACTGAGAAGCACGGTGATGGCCGCGGTCTCGACGATGTCGGAGGCGGAGCAGCCCCGGCTCAGATCCTGGATGGGTTGGCGCAACCCCTGCAGGATCGGTCCGATCGCCGCCGCTCCAGCGAGCCGCTGGGTCAGTTTGTAGCCGATATTGCCCGAATCGAGATCGGGGAAGATCAGGATGTTGGCGTCGCCGGCCACGCGGCTGCCGGGGGCCTTGGAGAGGCCGACCGAAGGGACCAGCGCGGCGTCGGCCTGCAGCTCGCCGTCGGCGGCGACGTCGGGATGGGCGGCGCGGAAGATGCGGCTGGCCTCGCGCACCCGTTCGACGCGCGGATGCTCGGCGCTGCCGTAGGTCGAGAAGGAGAGAAAAGCCACGCGCGGCGCGTCGGGTCGCAGGGCGCGCCAGGTCTTGACCGCGGCGCCGGCGATGTCTGCCAGCTGCTCGGGGTCGGGATCGGGCACCACGGCACAATCGGAGTAGAGCAGGGGGCGCTCGTCTGTGTCGCCTCCGGGCGGCACCACCATGAGGAAGCTCGAGGAGACCAGGGAGCTGTCGGCGGCGGTGCCGACGCAGCGGATGGCGGCGCGCAGCACGTGGGCGGTGGCGTGCGCCGCCCCCATGACCGCGCCGTCGGCGTCGCCCGCGGCCACCTGAGCGGCGGCGAAGAAGATCGGGTCGAGCATCGCCTCTCGGGCATCTTCGAGGGTGCCCCCCTTGCGCGCGATCGCCTCGGCGTAAGCTTCGGCGTAGCGCTCACGGCCGGGGGCGTCGGCCGGGTCGAGCAGCTCGAGCCCGGAGCCGGGAATCGCGGCACCCCCCTCCTCGGCGGCGGCGCGCAGCGTATCGGGCGCTCCGAGCAGGGTCACCTGGGCGATTCCGGTCTGCACGATCTCACAGGCGGCGCGCGCCACTCTCGGATCGGTCCCTTCCGCCAGCACGATCCGGGCGTCGCAAGCCGCCGCCTTCTCCTTGATCTCCGCACGCAAGCCCATCGGTCGCCTCCTCTCTATTCGGATTTGTCTCGGGACAGCCGGTCCAATGCCCGGCACACGCACTCGCTCAGGTAGGGAGAGACGTCTCCCCCGTGGCGGGCAATCTCGCGAATCACGCTGGAGGAGACGCCCATCCAGCGCGGGCTCGACATCAGGAAGATGGTATCGAGTCCAGGGGCGAGCTGCCGGTTCATGATCGTCATCTGCAGCTCGTAATCGAAGTCGGTGCCGCCGCGCAGACCGCGCACGATCACGCCGGCACCGGCCTGCTCCGCGAAGCGGATCAGCAGGCCGTCCAGCGCCCGCACTTCGATGTTGTCCAGGTGGGCAGTGCTCTCGCGCACCAGCGCCATGCGGCGGCGGCGGTCGAAGAGCGGCGTCTTGCCCTCCCGCGTGGAGACGCCGATGATCAGCCGGTCGACCAGTGCCGCGCCACGCTCGATGATGTCGATATGGCCGCGAGTGATGGGGTCGAAGGTGCCGGGATAGACTCCGGTTTTCACGCTTCTCTCTCCAGTGCCCCGGAGCGCTCCGGGACGGCATCGAGGGCTGTGTCGCGCTTGAGCTCCGACCAGCCGACGCCCATGCGCAGGGCGTAGAAGACGCCGAGCAGGTTGTTGGAGACCCAGTTCACCGCCCATAGCAGGAGCGCGGCGTGCAGCGCCGCGACCTGCTCGGCGCCGATCAGCTCCAGCGCCTCCTTGACGGCGAGCTGGAAGACCCCGAGATAGCCGGGGGCGGCCGGAATCGACGCGGCGAAGGCCACCGCGCCCATCACCACCGGGCCAGCGAGCGGCGTGTGCGGCATCGTTTCGGCCGGATAACCGAGCAGGACGAGGTAGAAGGCGCACGCGGTGCAGCACCAGATCAGAATGCTCACGGCGAGGATTCCGGCCGAGCGCAGCGGCGATTCGACCAGGTTCAGGCCCGAGAGCACGCTCTCGATCGGGCCTCTGAGTCGAACGCCGAAGCGCCCCGGGGTGCAGCGCTCGAGCCAGCTCCGGGCGCGCGCCGGATCGCGCCGATAGGCCGCCTCGAGCGCCACCAAGAGGATCAACGCAAGCGCCATCAGGAGCCCGAGCGCGGTGGCCCGGCCGGTCATCGCCGCCGAGACGTCGAGCGCCAGCACGGCCGAGAGCAAGAGCAGTGTGACGGTGATGCCGTCCATGCAACGCTCGGCCACGATCGCCGTCAGCAGAGCTGGCAGCGCGGAGCTGCTCGAGCGCCGGATCAGCACCACGCGCACGATCTCGCCGGCCCGCGCCGGGAAGAGGTTGTTCACCAAGTAGAGGATCGCGGTGCTGCCCGAGAGCACCGAACGGGGCACCGGGTCGTCGCGCGACAGGAGCAGCCTGAGGCGGTGGCCGCGGATGATGACGCCGATCATCAACATCAGGCCGCCGGCCACGATGTGCGGCCAGGGCGTCGGCAGATCGCGCAGGGTGCCGAGATCGTCGAGACGGATGTTGCGCGCCGCCAGGAGCAACGTGACGACGCTGAGGACGATTCCGATTCCGACGCGTCTCAAGCGATCTCTCTCTCTGCCCGGCGGCCGCCGCGGAGCCCTTCGTACATGGGGGGCTGCGCCCGGCGCTCGCTACAGCTTGTCGGTGGCGAACATGCGGTCGCCGGCATCGCCCAGCCCCGGTACGATGAAGCCCCGGTCGTCGAGCTCGGGATCGACGGCTCCGGCAAAGATGGCCAGCTCCGGAAAGCGCTCGCTGAGCACCTCGACGCCACGCCGCGAGGCCAGCAGGCAAAGGACGGCCATGCGCGTGGGCTCCTCGGCGGCGAGCAGCTCGGCCGCGGCGTTCATGGTGCCGCCGGTCGCCAGCATCGGATCGAGCAGGACCACCGTGCGACCGGCCAGATCGGTGGCGATCCGCCGGTAGTAGAACACCGGCTCCAGGCTCGACTCGTCGCGGTAGATGCCCAGGTGCAGCACCGGAGCAGCGGGGAATACCCGCTGTACGCCCGGCACCAGCCCGATCCCGGCGCGCAGGATCGGCGCCAGCACGATCCGCTCGCGGTCGATCACCTGACATTCGGTCTCGGCCAGCGGGGTCTCGACCGCGACCCGATGCGTGGGCAGGATGCGCGCCAGCTCGTAGGCGAGAAAGCCGGCGATCTCGTCGACCGCGGCGCGAAAGGTCCGCGCATCGGTGCGGCGGTTTCGCAGCACCGCCAGGCGATCGGAAAAGAGCGGATGGTCGAGCTCGAATACCGGCATGGATCAGCTTCCTGGTGGATTATGGCACTCGATCCACCACGATAGCCGATGCCCCGTAAACGCGTACGGTCAATCGCTCCCAGGCGGATGGGCAGGGCGGCGGCGGCTGCCGCGATCCGAGCTCGATCACCAGCAGCGCCCCCTCGGCCATCAGTGCCCCCAGCGCCGAGTGCACGCCCTCGACGGCGGCCGAGCCGTAGGGTGGATCGACGAAGGCCAGGTCGAAGGGGCCGGCGAGTCGGCGCAGCGCAGTCCAGGCATCGCAGCGGTGGAGCGCGACCGATCCCCAGGGCTCCACCAGGCGCAGGTTGGCTTCGAGCGCCCGGCAGGCCGCTGCGTCCCGCTCCACGAAGGTCGCCGAGCGAGCGCCGCGCGAGAGCGCCTCGATGCCGATCGCGCCGCTGCCGGCGAAGAGGTCGAGCACCCGCCGATCCTCGGCCGCGATGATCGAGAAGAGCGCTTCGCGAATGCGCTCGGTGGTGGGGCGGATGCCGGGCGGCACGCGCAGGCGGCGGCCCCGCAGCCGGCCGGCGACGATCCGCATCAGTGCTCCCGGGCGATCCGCCGCAGCTCGCCGCAGAAGGTCTCGGAGTCCGGGGCATCGACGTCGCCGCGGATCGGCCCCCGCGCCCCTTCGAGGTCGAGCGCCAGGCCGAGCTCGGAGGCCGCCGCCTGCAACGCCGCCGCGCTGACCCCGCGCAGGCGAGCGGCGAAGGGCGAGGGCGCTGCGACCGCGGGCCGGGCCGCGGCGAGCTCGCTTCGGGCCCGCGCGAGAGCCGGCGCGGGCTCGGCGCGTGGCGGCGCGGTCGCCAGGGTCTCGATCGGCACGGTTTCGGCGGGCGATGGCGCGGCGCCGCCGGAGGGCTGCAGCTCGACCGTGGTCCGACCGGCGCGGGTCTCGACGCGGTAGTCGCAGGGCAGCGCCAGATCGAAGACCACCCGCGCGCGGGCCTCGGGACGAGGCCGGTACTGGCTGCTCCGTACTCCGGTCACCGGGCCGGCCCGCAGATCCGGGTGGTTCCAGCGCTTCAACGCGTGCACGGTATCGTAGAAATCTAGCACCAGTTTTTGCGGGCCATCGCCCAGGTAGAAATGACGCACGCGGGTCGAGTCGCTGAGCTCGATGGTCGCGCGCGCGCCCTCCTGCTCCCAGGACGCCAGCCGCAGCTCCTCCAGGCGCGGCTCCTGGGCCGAGGCGCGCGCCGCGAGCAGCAGCGCCGGCAGCAGCGCGAGCAAGAGATCAATCGGTCGCGACACTTTGGCCCTCGTTTTCGGTCAAGGCGAGGCAGCGCAGCCCGCCCGGCCCACGGATCTGTACCCCGGTGAGATCGATCCCCAAAATCGTGTTGCCATCGAGCGTGTCTCCGGGCACCACGACGCGCTCGATCGTCGCCGCGTTGCGCACCACCGCACAGCTCCGATCGCCGCAGCGCAGCAGCGCGACGACGCGGGTCTTGCCGACGGGTCGAAAGGGATCGCGCAGACCGCGCGCGTCGTAGTGCGGCGCCCCCTCGCCCGCCTGGGGTGCGGCGGCCGCCAGCGCCCAGGGCAGGATCAGCAGCGCCAACGCGACGCGCCTCATGATCCCCCCTCGGCGAGGAAGGGCGCATGCAGGGTCAGATCGAGATGTGCCTCGCCGCCGGCCCCCCGTCGCAGTCGCAGATCGCTCAGCCGCGAGGCGTAGGGCAGCGCTTCGAGGCGCGCCAGCAAGCCACCGATCTCGTGGTACGGGGCCGCCGCGCGCAACCGGTAGCGCTCTTCGCCCATCGCCGCGCCGCCGGAGCGCCCCAGGTCGACGAGCTCGGCGCCGGCATCGCTGCCCGTCGCGAGCGACTCGATACTCCGGCGAAAACGGCCGAGATCGGCCTCGTTCATGAGCTCGCCGGCCGCCCTCTGGTCGATCGCCGCGCGCAGCGCCTCGATCTCGGTCAGTTGACCGGGGATCAGCGCGGCGGCCAGGATGCCGACCACGAAAAGCAGCAGCAGGGCGGTCTGCACCATTGTGCTGCGCGCCTCAGCCATGTCCCCCCTCCTCTTCGTCCCGCGGCTCTCTCGCTTCCTGCAGCCCGGTCCCCGCGGCGATCTCCAGCTCCATCTGAAAACGGAACCCGCCATCGGCGGCGCCCTGGATCCGCTCCATGCGTCCCGCGGCGATCGATGGCCGCTCTTCGAGGGAACGCAAGTAGGCGTCGGCCGCCGCCGCGCTCCAGGTCCGGCCCCGCACCTGCGCTCTGCCTCGTTCCTCCTCGATCGCCTGCAGCCAGACATCATCCCCCGGCAGGGCCCGGGCGAGATCGAGCAGCAGATCGGCGTAGCGCGGCCGGGCCCGCGGCCCGTGCGCCGCCTGGGCTCCGGCACGGGCGCGCAGCGCCTCGAGGCGCACCTCGTTGCGGGCCGCCAGGAAGATCGGAATCAGCGCCAGCAGCCCCAGCCATAGCATGGTCCAGCGCAGGCCGCGGCCGACCGGGGCCGCCGCGGCCCGGACCGGTGATTCGGGGAGCAGGTTGATCTCGATCATCCGAGGGCCCCGACGCGCCGTGCCAGACCGAGGACCGGGGCGCAGTGCGCCGGCGCCGCGTCCAGTCCCTCTCCCCCGCCCCCCGGCAGCGCCGGCTCGAGATCGATCTCGATAGCCTCGGCGATCCCCTCGCGGATCCCGTGCAGCATCGAGGGCCCGCCGGCGAGCAGCGCGCGGCGTGGCTCCACGCGGGCCATGCGCAGGGCATCGCGCACCGCGGCGGCGATGCGCTGCGCCAGGCCCTCGACCGCCTGCCCCAGCTCGCTCGCCTCGCGCGGCTGCATCGGCTCCGCGCCCGCCGCCAGCTCCGCGGCCCGCTCGCCCAGCTTCGGGCTCAGCACCGACTCGAGCTCCATCCCGGTGCCGGCGCGCGCGGTGTGCAACAGGCAGGGCAGACCCTCGCGCAGCACCAGGATCGCCAGCCACTCGTGGCCGGTCAGCACCACCACGCCGTCGCTGTCGAAGTCGGCGAGGTTGCGCACCGCCAGCACATCGACGTCGACCAGGCAGGGACGCAGCCCGGCATCTTCCAGCACTGATGTCCGCTCCAGCAGCGCCGCGCCCGCGCCCCCCACCCCCCCCACCCCCGCCCCCACCACCAGGAAAAAGCGCACCAA
>CAZBBK010000031.1:17951-63829 GCA_964490075.1 uncultured Gemmatimonadota bacterium
CCCGCCCCTACGACCCCCCCACTGCCGCCCCCCCACGCCCCCCGGCGCGCCGGCCCCCGACCGCGACCACCGAGGCACCCTCGACGTGGAAGTCGCGCACCATCGACTCGCTGCCGCCGAGCAGTCGCTGAGCGAGCTCGAAGTCGACCATCTCGCCGATCTGCTCGGCACCGAGGGCATCGAGGCCGAGCAGTTGGATGGTGGTGATGCAGGCCGGCACCAGAACCGCCGCGGGGCTCATCCGGCGCGCCCCCAGCCGGCGGCGCAGCACCTCGACGGCCCCGACCACCGCCGCCCTGTCGACCACATGGCCATCGCGCAGGGCGCCCCTGGGCAGCGGCTCGCTGCTCCACTGCGCGGCGCCGTGGCCACGCACCAGAGCCGCCTTGACGGCACGCGCGCCGAGGTCGAAGCAGATCGTAGGGGTGGGCTTCTTCATGAACGGGACGAAGCTCCGCCCGTGGGTGTCGATCGGGATCGGCCCGGAGTCCGAGCGCCCACGCGGCGGCAGGGGAAACCGTCAGCCTAGCGAGCGGGGGCGCTCGGGGTCAATCGCGGCGGGGGCGCCCTGGCGTTTCGAGACGGCGGCTTTCTACGCGGGGAGTGCCCGGGACGCAACGAATCGTGCCCAGGCCCCTGCGCCTGCCCTTGCCCGCTTCCACGACCTTCGCCGCGGGTTCTTCGATCCCGACCCTCACCCCGCCGGCCTGATCTTGCGGACGCGCGGCAGAGGGCCGTGCTCCGGGATCTCCTTCAGCTCGAGCGGATCGTAGGTGACCTCGATCGACTCCCCGACGCGGAGCTTGGAGGCGTAGCTCACCGGCAGCAGACCCGAGTTCGGCCAGCGGCAGACGAAGCTCGTTCCGGGACCGTGCTCTTCCGCCGCGATCAGCAGGATCTCCACCGGCTCATCGGCCGCGCGGACCACTCCGGCGGCGCGCTCGTCCTGCCAGGTCGAGCGTGCGACCAGCATGCGCTCGAGATCGGTGACGGTGACGACCTCGGTCACCACCGACGAAGTGCAGCCCGCCGCCGCGAGCAAGGCGGAAAACGCAACGCCGGCGAGCACCTTCGGGTGCGACATGGTCTTCTCCTGACGACGCAACTGGGACCACCTTCCACTGTACGCCTTCGATCGGAGCTCGCTCGTGAACTCGGTGTGAAAAGCACGGCGCCCGAAGCCGGCGCGGATGCCCGCCACGACACATTCCGGAAACATGTCCCACTCGGGCGCCGCCGCCGGTCTCCCTCCCGCTCAGGGCAACCCCGGCAGCAGCCCCATCAGCTCCGGCCCGGCGATCAGAACCGCCAGAGTGCCGAGCGCCAGAAAGGGTCCGAAGGGGATCGGCGAGCGCAGCGTGCCGCGGCCGGCGGCGATCTCGGCGATCCCCGCCACCGAGCCGAGCGCCGCGGCGAGGAAGATCGCCGGGATCACGCCGGCCGGGCCGGTGAAGGCGGCGATGCCGGCGGCCAGGCGGATGTCGCCGCCGCCGATCGCGGTCTCGATGCGGCGCAGCCGGGTGTAGATCCAGTCGACCACCAGCAGGGTGCCGCTCGCCGCCACCGCCACCGCGCAGTGGGCGAGGAAAGTGGGCGTCCCCACCATCGCCAGCATGGCGAGCGCTCCTCCCGCGAGTCGCCAGGCATGTCGTTCCACACCGACCAGGACGAGCGTCAAACCGAGGGCCGCGGCCAGGTGGACGAAGAGCATGGGCGGTCCTTGCGGATCGGCCAGCAGGAGCCCGGCGAGCAGAAAAGCGCGGGTGACCGGCAGCGGCAGCAGGCGCTCGTGAAGATCGACCGCCGCCCCGATCGCCAGGATCGGCAGCGCGACCAGCGCCCGGGCGGCCGCCAGGCCCGGGCCCAGGTAGTAGAAGAGCACCGGCACGGCCAACCCGAAGCCGACCTCGATCAGGTAGTCGGCGATCCGGATCGAGGCGCCGCAGGTGGCGCAACGGCCGCGCAGAGCCGGGTACGAGACCAGCGGCACGTTCTCCCACCAGCGCAGCACCCGCGCGCAGCCTTCGCAGCGCGATCGCGAGCCGCGCAGCGCGGTATCGCTGCGCAGGCGGTAGGCGCTGGCGGCGACGAAGCTTCCGAGCGCGGCTCCGGTCGCGCCCAGCAGGCACCAGATCAAGAGGCCGCCAGGCCCGCTCCCGAGAGAGGCGTGCAGCACGCCCGCCAGCTCGTGCGGGCTCACGATGCCGCCCTCTGAGCTTCCCACACTCCTATCGAGCGCTCTCCCACGAGACCACCCCGTCGTGGATCGCCCCGTGCGACTCCGGCGGCGGGCAGAGCACGGCATAGCTGACGCCGTCGGAGCGCAGCACGTAGGGCCGTTCGCTGACCGGGCAGCTCATGCGCGCCAGCGAGGCCGGCTCCAGCTGCACCACGTCGGACTGGTAGGCGCCGGCGCGGGCGAAGCAGATCTCCTGCGCAGTGGCCAGCAGGTTCAGCTGCTTGCGGCACTGCGCCTGCAGATCGTCGCTTCGCGCCTCGACCACCCGGGGCCAGGCCAGCAGCCAGACCGATGCCGCACCGACGGCGAGGAGCATGAGCTCTAGGAAGATCGTCTGAAAACGGGTCACGGGGCCGGCTCCGATCCGCCCCGCGGCGCCGGGACGGGATGGCTGCGTAGTGCTCATTCATCTTATCGAGCGCCGCGGGGGTCCAAAACCGGCCCTGTTCGTCAATCCACCACGGTACAACCGCGCCGCACCTCATTCGGGCGTCCGAAAGCCGGCGCCCTCCAACACCCTGAGCGCCGCCCGGTAGTTGCCGAGGGGGGGCATGACGTAGGCGCCGACCACTCGATGCTGCACCTCGGCCAGTGCCTCGCTGGCCACCGCCACCCCTTCGGCCCGGGCCTTGCGACCGCGCCCGACCTTCTCCATGCGGCGCAGGATCTCCTCGGGAATCTGCATCCCGGGCACCTCGTTGTGCAGAAAGCTGGCGTTCTTGAAGCTCGCCAGCGGCAGCAGCCCCACCAGGACCGGCAGCTCGAGCGACTCGATGTCGTCGAGAAAGCGGTTCAGGATCTCTCCCTGGTAGACCGGCTGGGTCATCACGAACTCCGCGCCCGCCTTCTTCTTCTCTTCGAGACGGCGCAGCTCGCGCTGGTAGTCGATCGCCGCCGGCTCGGCGCCGCAGCCGAGCACGAACGAGGTTTGGGAGCCGATCGAGCGCCCCGCCGGGTCGACGCCGCGGTTGAGCCCGGCCGCCAGCTTCAACAGACCGATCGAATCGACGTCGTAGACCGCCGAGGCGTTCGGATAGTCCCCCACCTTGGGCGGGTCGCCGGTGATGATCACCAGGTTGTTCAGGCCGACCACCGAGTCGCCGAGCAGATCGGACTGTAGGCGCAGCAGGTTGCGGTCGCGGCCGCAGACGTGGAGGATGGTTTCGAGACCGACTCGCTCCTGGATCTGGGCGGCCAGCACCGAGTTGGAGACACGCACCGTGGCGCGCGGGCCGTCGGCGATGTTGACCGCGTCGCAGCCCGCGGCCTGCAGCAGCCGCGCGGCGCTCAGCGCCGGCTCCATGTCGAGACCGAAGGGAGAGCCGATCTCGACCGCGGCGCAGAAGCTCTGAGGCGAGATCTTACCGGGATCGGGCCCCTGGACCCGCTCCCGGAACACCCGCTCGATCTTGGCGGCGAAGGTCGAGCGCTGCTCCAGCGGCTTGGGCGCCAGCTCCGGGATGGTCGCGCTCTCGGCGCGGGGCTCGGGCCGCGCCTCGGGAGCCCTTCCGGCACCCATCATGCGCGCCGCGCCGGCCGCGTGGCGGATGTGCTCGGGCGTGGTGCCGCAGCAGCCGCCCACCATCGCCACGCCGAGCTTCAGCGAGCGCCGCACGTACTCGCTGAAGTACTCCGGAGTGACCATGTAGAGCAGGCGCTCGTCGATCTTGCGCGGGTAGCCGGCGTTCGGCTGCACACTCACCGGCAGACCACGATCGACCATGCGCGAGGCCACCTCGAAGCTGGCCTGCGGCCCCTCCATGCAGTTGCAGCCGGCGGCGTCGGCGCCCCACTCGCGGAGCAGATCGACGACTCGCTCGGGCTCGGCACCGTCCCCGGTCTTGGCCTCTTCGTCGAAGGCCATCTGGGCGACGATCGGCAGGCTGGTGGTGGTCCGCACCGCCTCCAGTGCGACCCGAAGCTCGGAGAGCAGCCGAAAGGTCTCGAGCACGATCAGGTCGACGCCCGCGCCCGCCAGCGCCACCGCCTGCTCCTCGAAGGCCTCGCGCAGCTCGACCAGCTCGGCGTCGGTCGACACCGAGGGGACCCGGCCGGTGGGACCGATGGCGCCGGCCACCCAGGCGCGCCCGGCGGCGGCCTCCAGGGCGATCTCCACCGCCGCGGCGTTGATGGCGCGGACCTTGTCTTCGATGCCCGAGCGGCGCAGGCGCAGGCGATTGGCGCCGAAGGTATTGGTCTCGATCACCTCGGCCCCGGCGTCGAGGTACTCAAGGTGGATCGCCCCGACCAGCTCGGAGCGCGACAGGCAGAGCTCCTCGAACACCTGGTTGAGAAACACGCCGCGGTTGTACAGCACCGTGCCCATCGCGCCGTCGCAGAGAATGGGACGGCGGCCCAGCACGTCGAGGAAGGCGGCGTTCATGAAGGGGGAGCGGGGCTGGCGCGAAATCGGGATCTAGGGGGCGCAGATCGAGGTCGAATGCTCGCTGGGGTCCTTGCCCAGGCGATAGCGCTGGATCTTACGGTAGAGCGTCGAGGTGTCGATCCCCAAAACTTGACTCGCACGCTTCTTGCGCCAGCCGGTGTCGTCCAGCACCTTCATGATGTAGCGCCGCTCCAGCTCCTCCAGGCTCGGCTGGCCCGACATCAGGCTCTCGCCGCTGCGCAAGCTCGCACCGCCGCGCACCACCGCCGGCAGCGCGTCGCTGGTGATGGTCTCCTCGTCGACCAGGATCACCGCCCGCTCGACGATGTTCTCCAGCTCGCGCACGTTTCCCGGCCAGGAGTACTGCTTCAAGAGGTCGCTGGTCGCCTTCTCGATCCGCTTGACCGGAATCCCCTCGCTCTCGCAGGCCTTGCGCAGGAATCGCTCGGTCAGGAGCGGAATATCGTCCAGGCGCTGGCGCAGGGGCGGAATCGCCAAGGGCACGACGTTGAGCCGATAGAAGAGATCGGCCCGGAAGCGGTTCGAAGCGACCCGCTCCTCGAGCTCGGAGTTGGTCGCGGCCAGCACCCGCACGTCGACCGGAGTCGGCTGCGTCCCTCCGACCGGCAGCACCTCGCGCTCCTGCAGCGCGCGCAGCAGCTTCACCTGGATCGCCGGCGTGGTCTCGCCGATCTCGTCGAGGAAGAGGGTGCCGCCGTGCGCGACCTGGAAGAGCCCGTCCTTGTTGCGGTGGGCGCTGGTGAAGGAGCCCTTCATGTGGCCGAAGAGCTCCGACTCCAGCAGATTCTCCGGCAGCGCGCCGCAGTTGACCGACACGAAGGGCCGATCGTCGCGCCGGCTGCGGACGTGGATGAAGCGGGCGAAGAGCTCCTTGCCGGTGCCGCTCTCGCCGGTGATCAAGACCGTGCAGTCCGATCCGGCCACCTTCTCGGCCAGGCGCAGCACCTGCTGGATCTCCGGCGACTTGCCGATGATGCGTCGATCGGGGGATTTCTTGCGCAGCTCGCGCTTCAGGAAGGCGTTCTCCTTGCGAGCACGGCGAATCTCGATGGCGTTGCCGACGATGGTGCGCAGCTGCTCGCTGCGGAAGGGCTTGTGCAGAAAGTGGAAGGCCCCTTTGTTGACCGCGTCGACGGCCGACTGCAGCGAGGCCTGCGCGGTCAGGAGGATCACCGGAAGCTGGGCATCGGTCGCCTTGGCGTGGTCCAGCACGTCGATGCCTGAACCCGTGGGCATGCGAATGTCGGTGATGACGCAGTCGAGCGCCTCGCGGTCGATGATCTCCATGGCGCCGGGCGCCGAAGTGGCCTCCAGCACCTCGATCTGGTCCCGCTCCAGCAACCGACGCACGACATCGCAGACGTTCTCTTCGTCGTCGACGATCAGGACTCGCTTCGGCACCGCCGTCATCCTCCTCGACCTCTCGGCTGCGCTTCCGACACCCCCTCATGCCCATGATCGGCTTGAATTACAGGCACTTGAGGCGCGTGCGGCAGCTCGATCACGAGCTGGGTGCCGCTGCGCGGCCCGGAATCCAGCTCCAGGCGGCCCTCGTGTTGTTCGACCACCCGCCGCGCCACCGCGAGCCCCAGCCCGGCGTGCCCGGCGCGGGTGGAGAAGAAGGGACGGAACACCTTCTGGCGGATCTCGTCGGCGATGCCGGGGCCGCTGTCGGCGATCCGGATTCGCGCCGCATCGTCGGTAGACGAGATGTGAATCGCGATCTCCCCCCCTCCTTCGAGCGCCTCGCAGGCGTTGCGCAGCAGATTGACCAATGCGCGGCGGATCGCGTCGGGCGCCGCCCAGATCGGCCGCGAGCCTTCGGTCTCGAAGCGAATCGAAGGCATCGGCCTGGCGTCGCCGGCCACCACCTCGATCGCCTGTTTGCAGAGCTCCTCGCAGCGCAGCCGAAGGCGGCGCGTCGGCGTCCCCGAGGCGAACTCCTGGAACGCCTGCAGCACCACTGCGATGCGCTCCGACTCGGCGAATACCCGCTCCATGACGGCGCGCGTCTCGCGGTCGACGGCCACGCTCTCGCCGATCAGCTCCACGTAGGCGGTGATGATCGCCAGCGGGTTGCGGATCTCGTGGGCGATGGCGCCGGCGGCCTCGGCGATCAGCGCGAAGGTCTCCGAATCGTCGAGACGCGACTGCAGCTCCTTGATCGCCGTGATGTCCTTGCAGAGCACGCTCGCTCCGCCCTCCCCCTCTCCCCTGGGGTGCACCGAGTAGCCGATGATGCGTCGCTCCGCCTCGGCGCAGGGGACCACCACCTCGCCACGATCGACCGCGACACCGGCGAGAACGGCGCCGCGCACCTCGCTGCCGAAGGCCTGGGTGGCGCCTTCGAGCAGGGCGTCGAGCGACTCGCCCCCCAGCGCGCGCCCGAGGATCTGCTCGGCCGCGGGGTTGATGTACTCGACGCGCAGATCGGCCGCCACCACCAGGAGCCCCGCTCCCAGGGTGTCGAGCACCGAGACCATGGTCTGGGGCGCGAGGGCGGATGTGGCGAGGGGAATGGACAAGGGGGGCCCAACCGGATCAGGGGGGAATGAGGACCTCTACCCCCATAGAGATCGGTTCGATTCCGTCTGGCTGAAGCGCCCCCCGCGCCGGTCCGGCAAGCGCCACGTGGGGCGCGATGCGCGCCAGCCGCTTGGGTCCGATCCCCGGCACCTCGAGCAGCTCCTCGACGCGGCCGAGCCCCCCGCGGGCGCGGCGCAGCGCGACGATGCGCTCGGCGATCGTCGGCCCGACCCCGGGCAGGATCTGCAGCTCCTCCTCACTCGCCGAGTTGAGCGCGATCGGTCGGGTCAGCGCCGCGAGGCGCTCGGCCTTGGTCGGGGGCGGCGCCGAGAGCACGGCCGGTGGCGCGTGGGCGGCGGTATCGATCGCCGGCGGGGGTGGCACCAAACGCCCGACGCCGGCCACCAGCGCCAGCACCCACACCAGGCGCCGCTCCGCCGGCGAGAGCGTCCCGAGCTCGCGCAGGCGGCGGCCGAGGCGCGGCATCGGGGCTCAGTCCGGCAGCTCGGGCGCGAAGACCGCGGCCAGCAGCACCCGCCCGACGGATGCCAGCGAAGCCGCGGCGACCTTATCGGGGGTGTCGGCCGTGGTGTGCCAGTGGGGGTAGTCGAAATCGATGATGTCGACCGTCGGAATGCCGCGCTCCAGGAAGGGCAGATGGTCGTCGGTGACGGCCGGACCGGGGCGGGCCACGAAAGCCTCCTCCCCCAGCTCGGCGGCGAGATCCCAGAGCCACCGGGTCTGACGCCCGGCGTAGCGCAGCGAATACTGCTCCCAGGGCAGCTCGAGATCGGCGTCGCCGACCATGTCGACCAGGATTCCCAGGCGCGGCCGATAGCCGCCGAGCGCCGTGGCCAGAGCGCGGCTGCCCAGGCACCAGGAGCTCGGCTCGCCATGGGTCCCCCCGTCCTCGCCGTCGACCAGGAAGATGTCGACCCCGCGCGGCGGCGCCCGGTCGGCGAGCAGGCGGGCGATCTCGATCAGCACCGCGACCCCCGAGGCGCCGTCGTTGGCTCCGGGCACCGGCTCGGCGCGCCGCTGGGGCAGCGGATCCTCGTCGGCCATCGGTCGCGTGTCCCAGTGGGCCATCAGGAAAATCCGCTCGCTGGCGTCGGGGCGGAACGAGGCGACGAAGTTGGTCAGCTCCAGCTCCTCCACCCGCGCGCTGTGGACGCGCAGATCGTCGGCGTAGCCGCGCAAGGTCCGTTCCAGATCGGCCGCGCAGGCGGCGTGCCCGGCGCTGCCGGGAATGCGCGGGCCGTGCTCCACCTGGCGCTCGACCCAGGCACGCGCGCGCGCCCCATCGAAGTGCGGAGCGGGCGTGTTCGCGCACCCGACGACCAGCAAGAGCGGCAGAATTTGAGCCACCGGGGGTCGATGCTCGACCCAAAGACGTATGCGCAAGGCAGATCTCCTGACTTCCGTCAGAATCGGAAAGTCGTCCAGATGGTCACCCTGATGTCCTGGATGGTGCGGTCGTCGCGCCGGTTCTCGTTGCTCGACCAGCGCAGCTGCAGCCCACCGTCGACCGAGCGGCTGAACTCGTAGTCGAGGGTCGGCTCGACCGCCCGAGTGCGGGTATGCAGGTCCGGTACCACGTTCTTGAAGCGGTTGGCGAAATCGTCGCGTACCACCTCGGTCTGCGCGTCGGTTCCGGGGGTCACGCCCGGCACCACCGAGCGGGTCTGGGTCTCGTCCTGCGACACTTCCAGCCCGGCACGCACGTTCCCCTTCAGCTTCACGTGGCCGACGAGCGGAAAGTCGACGCCGGTCTTGGTATCGAGCGTGTAGCGCAGCGAAAGCTGGGCGCCCGCGCTTTCGCTGAGCTGGGTTCGCGTGACCTCGCGGGTGAAGGTCTCCGACATCGAGTACGAGGCGGTGCTGGTGAGCTTCTTCCTCCAGGTCGATTGCCAGCGAAAGAGCGGCTTCCACTGCTTGGTGCGGGCGTCGCGGTCGAGGTCCGCGAGAAAGGGCGCATCTTCCTGGCCGGGCAGAGGGGCGCTGGTTCTGGCGCTGGTTCCGCTCCGCGTCGTGGAGATCTGGTAACCGGCGGCGAGCGATGAAGAGGAGACGTACTGTCCCAGCAGCCGCGAATCCTCGAGCCCGGTGATACTGACGCTGAGATCGGGAAAGGTCAGAGTCGTGCTCAATTTGTCGCTGACCGAGGGATTGTCGTAGGCCGAGAGGCGGGCGGTCCAGCTGGCGCTGGTCTTGAGCGCGATGTTGCCGGGCAGCTTCGTTCCCCCCGATCCCCGCAGCGTCCAGTCATCGACGAAAGTGCCCTGGGGAGTGGCGGCGAAGAAGGCGCTCGAGTCGAGGGCCGCGAAGCCGAGCTGGTAGCTCAAGTCGGCGCGGGCGATGGCATTGGGATCGTTGCGGTCGCGATTGCGCACCGCCGAGAGGGTGATCGGGTCGAGTGAGGAGAGCCAGGAAGACGCGCGCGTTCCGAGTCGCTCCGTCCAGCCCGGACCCGCCTCTTCCGGCGCCGGCGAGTCGGCGCTCCCTTCCTCCTCGTCCGCCGTGCTCTCTTTGGACCGGCCGGCGGAGGAGCTCCGGCGACGGTTGCGAGCCGAGCTGGAGCGGCCGCCCGCGCCGAAGAGCTGGTTCGGACGCAGCGTCAGACTCAGATCGAGACGCCCGTCGGTGCGCAGGTTGTGCAGCACCTCGCCCTGCGCGGCGTCGGTCTGGATCTCGGCCCGCTTGTCCTCGTCGTAAGAGACCGAGTACGACACTTTCGGCGCCAGGCCGCGGCGGCTCTTGGGCGCCCAGGAGAGGCCGGAACGCATGTTGAAGCGATCTTCGATTCCGAGCGGCGAGGCCGAGCGCTTCAGGTCGCGATTGCTGGTGATGGCATGGTTCAGACTGAGCGCGCCCAGCGGCGACCAGGTGGTGGCGTAGCTGCCCTCGAAATCCTCGTCGCGTACCGGGACGTTGGAGGAAAGGACCAATTCACCCGCTTGGCGCGTGAAGTGGTCCTGGTTGCGCAGCGTGTAGCCGGTAGCGAAAGAGAGACTCGAGGGCAGGGGCGAAACGGAGATCGGCCCCAGCAGGCTCCATTCGCGCCGCTTGCGTGCGCTCCAATCCCAGTCCAGATCGCCGCTCACGTCGGTCCGCTCGTCGAGCTCGGTGAACGAGGTGGTGTATTGGCGGCGCCACGAGGCGCGGCCGCTGAGATTGTCCAGCGTGAGATTCAAGAGCCAGTTGGGGCGTCGCCGGCGCTTCGAGAAACGGACCGAGGCGTCGGCGGTAGTGGAACGCTTGGCCTGCTCCCGGGCGCGCTCGCCGTCGAGCAGCACGTCGGAGCCGACCGCCAGCCGCGGCAGCCGCTCGCTGCGCGCCAGGCTCCCTTTGAGCGGGATGCTGAAGCCCCAGCTCGGCGGCAGCAGGCGGTCCAGGGCGATGTCACCGAGCAGATTCTGCTCGGTGACGTCGGCGCCCTGGCCGCGGTTGGTTCCCAGCCCGTGGAACTCCGAATCGCGAAACTGCCAGGTCGCCGACAGATTGGCCAGGTCCGAGAGCGCCACATTCGCCGACACCCGCGCCGCCGCCCCGGCGTCGCGGCGCACGTCGATCAGGCGCAGATCGTCGATCCAGACCTCGTCGGAGACGATGATCTCGCCCGATCCGGGCACGATGATCCCGCCCTCGAGCTCGCGGCTGCGGATGTTGCGCACCCCCAGCTCCAGACGCTTGACTCGCGTCAGCGAGGGTCTCCCGACGATGCTCACCCCCAGCGAATCGGATACGAAGGGCGGCTCCAGGCCGGCGTTCTGCGAATCCTCCTTGAAGAGCGTCAGCTCCTGGAAGTCGAGACGATGCCGGGCCCAGTCGTGGGCGTCGAGTCCCGGAGATCCCGGGCGCTGCACGTCGATGCGCCACTCGTAGTAGTTCAGAGAGTCGGCGCCGAAGCGCACGAAGAGCTCGGGCTCCGATTCGTTGCCGTGGACGAAGATCTCCATCTGGCCGTAGAGGGTGTAGTCGGCGGAGTCGAAGAGCGGCTGCACCACCATTGCTTCGTGTCCCGGGCGCAGCTGGTCGATCGCCAGCACCAGCGATTGCTCGCTGCGGATCCGCCCGTCCGGATCGCGCTCCACCCGCACCCCCTCGGGCGGCGCGTAGCCGCGGTTCTCGTCTTCGCGGGTGTTGACGCTGGCCGCGCTGAGCTTCTCGTCGGCGAACACCGGCGAGCCGTCCAGCGAGCGCACCTGGCGCTCCAACCAGGTGCTGCCGACCACGTCGAGCGAAGCGATCGAGATCTCCGAGAACGACTCGACGCCCGCGTACCAGAGACGCAGGTGCTTGACCTCGCGCAGCGTCGGCGGGCGGCTGTTCTCGCCGATCACCACCTCGCCCTCCTCGATCGGGATGCGATACTGTCGCCACAGGCGGCTGCTGCCCGAGGGGCGGCGATCGTCTCCGACGATGCGCGGATCGTTGGCATCGCTCAGGTCGATGGTGTAGCGGAAGAGCGACTCCTCCAGATCCAGGGCGCCGTCCTCGTCCATGTCTTCGGTGTCGAGAGTGTTGTTGTCCTCGCTGCCGTTCAGGCTGCGATAGACCCCCTGGCGATAGTCGTAGTCGTCGTTGCCGTCGTCGCAGCGCGGCCCGCACTCGGTGTCGCCGCAGGCGGAGTTGACCCGGTCGGTGTCGCCGATGCCGTCCAGGCCGATGTCTTCGGATCGTTGCAGCACCCCGTCGAAGTTGGCGTCCTCGGTGTCGAAGCACTCCAGGCCGACCAGCTCGCCGCGCCGGTTGCGGCGATTCTGATCTTCGCTCACCGTCCCCAGGTCGATGTGCAGCACCCCGGCCTCGGCGTCGCCCTGCCCGCCCTCGATCGCGATCCAGGTCTCGATGAAGCGGCGGTTCGCGAAGTCGACTCCGACCGCCGACAGCGGCCGCTGAATCGTCATGTACGCGGCCTCGCGGGCCGGCGCGTCGACGCCGCCCGGGATCAGCTGCAGGCGCATCACCGTCATGCGATCGTTGCGCTCCTCCGGCGGGAGCTGATCGAAGATCTCTTCGCGGCGCGGCAGATCCTGCGGGTCGGGGTTGAACCAGATGGCGCTGCCGAAGTCGAGCGAGTCGGGCAGATCGCCCGGCCCCGAGGCGACCACCTGGTCGTCGGTCTTGTCGGAGAGCGCCGGAGTCGAGCCGTGCGACCAGCTGCGGCGCGCTCCCAGCATGCTGAACGATGTCTCCACCGACTCCATGTCGTCGAGATAGCCCTCGCCGCGCACGTTGGGATTGGGCAGCGAGCCGGCGACCTCGGCCTCGATGCGCAGCTTGCTCTTGCGGGTCGCCTCGATCAGGGGCAGCGCATCGACCGCCGCCGTGAGCAGCTGCGGCTCGAGCTCGAGCTGGGCGTCGATATCGCCGACGTGAATGCGGCCGACCTCGCGTCCGACGCGCGGCTTCTGGTCGATGGAGCGCTGCGATTCGTAGAGCCAGGTCGCACCGACGGTTCCTTTGCCGTCCAACAGCTCGTAGGTCGAGCGCACCCCCAGCAAGGTCTTCTGCGCCAGGTCGAAGAAGGGAGCGTACTCGTACTGGATCTTGACGCTCGAGGTCGGACTCGGCGGGTCGACGAAGGTGATCTGGCCGACCTCGTAGACGATGAAGTAGTCCTTGTCGCGGGTCAGAGTGCGGCCGTCGACCCGCACCACCTCGGAATTCGGCAGAATGTTGATGTGTCCGAGGCTGAAGCTGGAGCGGATCTGCTTGAAGGCCGCGCGGATGCGGTAGACCGCGTTCTCGTTGACGCGCAACAACGTCGGCTGAGTGTCGTAGATCACTCCGTTCTGAACGTCGAGGTTTTCGGACAGGAAGGGGAAGGGCAGGGAATGCGCGTCGATCTCGCCCTCGGGGATCACCGGCTGGTCGGGAATGGTGAGGATTCCGGTGTCGAGCGCGAACTGGTTCTCGGGAACCGAGATGTCGGTATTGAGGCGGCCGTCCTGATCCGAGTCGAGGCCGAGCACCTCCATGTACGGCGTGCCGCCGGCATCGACATCGCTTGCGTCGAGCCCGCCAGCCTCGTTGATAATCCGCTCGACCACCAGGCTGAAGCCCTCGGCGGGGATGTTGCGAGCGCCGAGTTCGTAGCGGTTTCTCAGCATGTAGGGCCAGGTGCGGTCCTCCGGCCGGGGGTTCGATTCCTTGATCAGCTTCAGCTCCAGGTCGGCCAGATCGGAGGAGCCGACCGCTTCGCTGACGAGACCTTCGCGGCGCGTATAGGCGACCGCCAGGCGATGCGAGTCGTCGAGATGGAAGGAGGGCAGGATCTCCAGCGTGCCGGTCTGCGAGTTGTAGATATAGTCCTGCTGCTCGATCAGGCGCACGAAAGTGCCGCTGGTGTCCTGCGGCGCGATGTCTCGAGCTTCGCCCATGTCGTCGCCCGAGATGAAGACCCGGGCCGCCACCGCGCCGGTGCGCTGGTCGTTGTAGCGGTTGTTGTCGTCGAAGAAGACGAAGAGCTCGATCAGCTCGGCGGCGCTTCTGAGACCGCTCACGGGTGAGGGGGCTCCGGCCACCCGCAGGGTCGGATCGAGCTCCAGGGCGAAAAATGTGTTGCGAACGTACTCGATGTCGTGGATCAGCAGGGTGTCGAGGCTGGCCTGGCCCAGAAAGCGCCCCTCCTCGGCATTGCCCTTCTGTTTGGAGGCGATCATCGTCACTTCCAGATCGCCGATGCGGCTCTCGGCCTTGAGCCCGAACAAGCCCTTGCTCTGGGTGTTGACCCCGACGAAACGGGTCGAGGGCAGCGAGAGCTGGGTGTCGCCGGCTTCGATGCGCTGCACGATCTCGTCCTCGTCGCCGTCGTATGAGAGCTTGATCTTGTTCTGGGATTCGGCCCCGGCGGTGGAGTTGTGGTTGACGTCGATGTGCACCTTGGTGCCGACGGTGCCCTTCAGGCTCAGCACCAGCTCCTGCTCCATCCCCAGGTCGGGCCAGCGCGAGTTGCGGTCGTAGTCGGTGCTCTCCAGGTTCTGCTCCCACGACGACTCGCCGCTGAAGGAGATCTTCTGGTGGCCGGAGACGCGGATGTTGCCGCCCTGGCCGATGACGCTGCCGAGGATCCCCGGCAGCTTCACCGGCAGCTCGATATCGGGAACCAGGCCCTCCTGGGTGGCCCGCGCGCCGGCGGCGCGCTCGCCGTGAGCCCTGCGGAACGCCTCATCGAGCGAGCGCCGGGCCCCGTCAAGGGCGAGCTCGGCCAGGAAGTCGTCGAGCGGACGGAAGGCCGGCGCCCCGATGGCGATGGTGTCGAGCAAGGTGGGGCGCACGACCAGCACGCGGGTCGCGAAGTCGATCCGCCACTGGAGGTCGCCGTGCACCCGGGCGCGCGTCACGAGCGAGCGCGAGGGATGCAGGTGCTCGAAGCCGCCCGCCGGATCGGGGGCGATCTCGGCGCCGATGGTGAGGAGGCGTTCGAGATCCAGGTCGGCCCGGGCCGCCGGGGCGGCGAGCAGGAGCGCGTGGAGGGCGAGCAGGAGCCACGCGCGCACGCCGCGTCGCCACGCCGGGAGGTCCGCGGCGCGAGTCGGTGGGACGGGGCGAGTCTGGAGGTGCAGAGGAGGGTCCACTGTGAGACGGGGCCGATTAGATTAGCAACGCGTCAGAGGGACTCCTCTCCCATCTCCGGAAGGCGGCGCTGGACCGGGTCGCCGCCGAAGCTGCGGATGATCCGTGGATGTCCCCCGGAAGTCAAGACGGGGCAAGCGCTTTTCCCCGGTCGCGCTCAAGATCGCCGGCGCCTCGATCCGACGATAAGGAAGGGGCGATCGGCCGCCTCCGCGCCCGAGAAGTGCGCCCGCGCGCGCCGCCCCCACTCCAATCGCTTGTCCCTCAACACCCTGAACGGGCCGATCCGGCGATGCCCATCGAACAGGAATCGACGCCCAATCCGACCACCACCCGCCCGGCGGAGCTGGTGGCCGGACGTTACCTGGTGCGCGAGGAGCTCGGCTCCGGCGCCGAGGGGGTGGTGTGGCGGGTCGAGGATCGCTTCGCCGGCTCCGACGCGGCGCTGAAGCGGGCCCACGAGGGCGAGGAGGATCGGGCCGCGGCCCTGAAGCTGCAGTACCGCCATCTCGCGCGCGTCCGCCATCCCAACGTGGCGAGCGTCGACGACTTCGGCTTCGACGAGCGGCGCCGGCCCTTCTTCACCATGGAGGTCCTCGACGCCGAGCCCTTGACCGCCGAAGGTCTGAGGGGCGACCTGGGCGCGCTGCTGCGCTGCGCGGCGCAGGTGGCCGAAGCGCTCGACGCGCTGCACGGCGCACGCCTGGTCCACGGCGATCTCAAGCCCGACAACATCCTGCTGGCGGGCGGCGCGGAACCGCGTGTGGTGCTGGCCGACCTGGGGCTGGCGGCTGCGCCGGGAGTGCGGCCGCGGGTGTCGGGAACGCCCGACTACATGGCACCCGAAGTGGCTCTCGGGGAGCATTGCGACGGTCGCGCGGATCTCTACAGCCTCGGCGCCACCCTCTTCGAGTGGATCGCCGGTCACCCCCCCTTCGCCGACCAATCGACCGCCGAGGTGATGCGAAGGCAGGTCGAGGAGCCGGCGCCGCGGCTCTCGTCGGTGGTGGATGAGGTGCCGGAGGTGCTCGACGAGCTGGTGGCGAGGCTCCTGGAGAAGGACCCCGACGCCCGGGCCCGCAGCGGCCGCCAGGTCGTCGACGCGCTCGAGGCGGCTGCCCAGAGCCGGGGGATCCAAGCGATCACGCCCGCCGGGCTCCTGACCGGGCTCTTCCGCGGTCGCGACGCCGAGCTGCGGGCGCTGCGCGGCGCCTGGGTGCGGGCCCGGCGCGCGGGCGCCTTGCGAACCCTCGCACTGACCGGCGCCCCGGGCAGCGGCAAGAGCCGCCTCCTCGACGAGCTCGAGTGGCGCGCCCGCCTGACCGGCGCCTGGGTCGGGCGCTCCGCCTGCGACCCCGACGACTGCGATGTCTACGCGGCGCTGGCGCGCGCCGTGGCGCCGCTCGCGGCCCGCCTGAGCGAATCGCAGCGCGATGCCTGGGCCCGCCAGTTCCCCGGCGCCTGCGTGCTGGGCGTCGGCGCGGCGGCCGGCTGCCCGGCTCCGGTGCAGGTTCACGAGGCGCTGATCGAGCTCTGCGCGCGGCTCCCCGGCGCGGCGCTGGTGATCATCGACCAGGCCGAGCACGCATCGGTCGAGCTTCGCGAGGTGCTGGCCACCCTGGCGGCAGCGCCCGGCGAAGGGCGCGGTCTGGTGGTCTATGCCCGCGGGCGGGCGCGGAGCGACCGGCGGCGGCCGCCGCGCGCGCTGCGCAAGAGCGAGCAAGCCGAGGCGGACGACGCTGCGCAGGCCTGGGAGCGGATCGAGGAGGGGCTGCGGGTGGTGGCCCTCGACGACCTGTCGGATGCCGCGACTCTGAGCCTGACGCGCGAGATGCTGGGTGCCGGGCGGCTCTCGGAGCGCTTCCAGGAGCTGGTGCGGACCGAGGTCAAAGGGTGTCCGGGACGCCTGGTCCGCCTGCTCCTCGGGTTGACGGCCCAGGGCAGCTTGACGCGCACCGGCGGGGCGTGGACCGCCGAGCTGAACCACCTGAGCTGGTCGGCGGAAGGGATCTCGCTCGACGACGGCGAGCAGGAGGCGATCGCGCGCCTGACCGCCGGGCTCGAGGCTTTGCCGCGCGCGCTGCTCTTGAGCTGTGCCGTGCTGCGACGCGGCGATCTGGAGCTGGTCGCCGAGATGGCCGGCGTGGTCCCCGCTCGGGTCGCGCAGGTGATCGCGATTCACCACAAGTCGGGAGTGATCGAGCTCGACCGGCAGGGCGCCTTTCAGGTGCGCTCGCGAGGCCTCTGCGAGGCGATCATCGCCCAGAGCTCCGAGGAGGAAGTGCAGTCGGCGCGCGCGGCGGCGGCGGCGGCGCTGGCCGAGCGCAGCGAAGCCGACCCCCTGCAGGTGGCCCGGCTGGCCCTCGGCGGACGCGACCTGGAGCGGGCCAAGGGCTGGGTCGCGCTCGCCCTCGACGCTCTGGGGTCGAGCTCCTCGCAGGCCGCCCAGCGGGCACTGATCGAAGGGTTGATCGAGCTCGAGATCGAGCGCCGGGCCGGCCCGGGCGAGCGGGCCGAGACCCTGTGGCGGGCGATCGACCTGATCGACGGACTGGGCGACCACGCGGCTGTTGAGCAGCTCTGCGAGGATCTGCTGGGGCTGGCCGACGGACTTCCCGACTCGGTCGATGTCGATCTCCATCGGGCGCACGGCTGGCGCTGGCTGGCCGATTCAAAGCAGGCGCGCGGTCAGGTCGAGGAGGCCGCGGCGGCGGTGGTTCGCGGGCTCGAGGTGCTCGGCGACCCGCAACCCGACGAGCCGCCGCCGCGCGCGACCGAGCGGGTCCATCTGCTGCATCTGCGCGCCATGCTGCTGATCGACGGCAACCGCGTCGAGGAGGCCGCGGCGCTGCTCGAATCGACGCTCGCCGAGCTCGCTCCACGAACCGCCGACCCGGCCGAGCATGCCGCGCGCATCAAGGGTACGCTCGGTCAGGTCCGCATGCGCCAGGGGCGTTCGGAGCAAGCGGCGCAGATCACCTCCGAGGCGCTGAGCCACTACGAGCGCGTCGGCGACCTGGCGCGCGCGGCCTCCATGCACAACCTATACGGTGCGCTCGCCTACCGGCGCAACGCCTGGGAGGCGATGATCTCCAACTTTCGCAAGGCGCTCCGCTACAGCGAGCAGCTCGGAGACGTCGGCGGCGCGATGCTGATGCTGTCGAACATGGCCTACGCCGAGGTCGAGGGGGGACGCTGGGACGACGCCCTGGCGACCACCCGCAGAGGGCGGCTGATCTGCGAGCGCATCGGGGAGCAACGCCAGCGCATCGGCTTCCACGTGACCGCGGGCCTGGTGCTCCTGGGGCGCGGCGACATCTCGGCCGCGGAGGACGAGCTGCGCGCTTGCGTCAAGCTTTGCGAACGATCCGGCCAGCGCGAGGCCCTGGCGGTGACGCAGGGCAACCTGGGCGACTGCGCCATGGCACGGGGTCAGCTCGACGAAGCCAGCCGGCTCTACGAGGAGGCGCTGGCGATCGCCGTCGACTTGGGGCTCGGCGACGAGCAGACCGAGAACCTGCGGCGCCTCGCCGAATGCCATCTGCGGCTCGGCGATCCGGCCCGGGCGTGGAGCCTGGGACGGCGCGCGGCGCGCCTGGCGCGGCGCCAGTCGGGCAAATTCGAGCACGCCCAGCTCTTGCGGATCGTCGGCCTGCACCACGAGATCGGCGGCCGCCAGCGGCGCGCCGCCGCCGTCCACGCCCGCGCCCTCGAGACCCTCGACGAGCTCGGTCGCAGCTTCGAGGCGGCGCGGGTGCGGCTGCGGATGGGGGTCGCGATCTGCCGCGGCGGCGATCACGCGGTCGGCCTGAAAGAGATCGCCCGCGCCGAGCAGGTGTTCAAGCGTTTCGGTGCCCGCGGAGAGCTGGCGCGGCTCGCCGAGGAGCGCCAGGCGCTGCAGCAGGTCGCCGAGGGGGCCGGAACGCGCGCTTTCCGCAAGATGGAGATCCTGCTGGAGGCCAGCCGGGCGATCAACGGCGCGGTCGAGATCGACGAACTCCTGGAGTCGGTGGTGGACGGCGCGGTGGAGGTGAGCGAGGCGGAGCGCGGCTTCCTGGTGACGCGCGACGAGCAGGGCGAGTTCCAGTTCCAGGTCGCCCGCCATTCCGAGGGCATCAGCGGGCGCGCCGGAGAGGTGTCGAAGTCGGCGCTGCGCCGGGCCTTCGACGAAGCGCAGCCCTCGGTGATCACCGATGTGTCGGCGGCGGGGGAAGATCAAAGCGCGAGCGCCGCCACCACCGATCCGACCCGCAGCATGCTCAGCCTGGAGCTGAAGTCGATCATGTGCGTGCCGCTGCTCCTGAAGGAGCGGGTGGTGGGCGCGATGTACGTCGACAACCGCTGCTCGCCGGCCACCAGCTTCTCGGCCGACGACCTGAAGCTCCTGGAGTCCTTGGCCAGCATCGCCGCCACCGCCATGGAGCGCGCCCGTCTCTACAGCCGCCTGCTCACCAACTACCGCTCCCTAGAGCGCTCCAAGACCGCGCTCGAACAGGCCTTCACCCGGCTGCAACAGACCCGCGAGGGATTGATCCAGGCCGAGAAGATCGCCTCGATGGGACAGCTCGCCGCGGGCATCGCCCACGAGCTGAAGCAGCCGCTCACCGCGATCATCGGCCGGCTCGATATTCTGGCGCTGGAGCAGCTCTCGGAGCGCGGGACGCGCAACGTCGAGGTGACGATGAAGCAGGCGCTTCGAATGCGCAAGCTGGTGCAGTCGATGAACAGCTACGTGCGCCAGTCGACCGGCGACAAGGAGCCGATCGATCCCTGTCTCGCGGTGCACGAGGCACTGGCGCTGCTCGCCGAACGCATCCGCTCCGACCAGATCGAAGTGTCTCTCGACCTGGAGGAGAGCGATGCCCGAGTGATGGGCGACGATGCGCAGCTCCAGCAGGTGATGATCAACCTGATCGCCAACGCCGCCGATGCGCTGGAGGAGCGCGACCAGCGACAATTGAAGATCGAGTCCAGAGCCGGCGATTCCGCGCTCGAGCTGCGCATCACCGACAACGGCGCCGGCATCCCTCGGGATCGAATCCACACCATCTTCGAGCTCTTCGAAACCAGCAAGCCGAAGGGCAAGGGGACCGGGCTCGGTCTGG
This sequence comes from uncultured Gemmatimonadota bacterium, assembly GCA_964490075.1. GTDB lineage: Bacteria > CAZBBK01. The sequence continues at coordinate 37,810 of CAZBBK010000031.1, forward strand.
CCATCGTGCGCGGCATCATCGAAGAGCACGGCGGCAAGATCGCCGTTTCGAGCACGCTCGGCGAAGGCACCACCTTCAGGATCGAGCTGCCGCGGGTCTGAGGGGGATCCGCAGGTCCCGTCGCTCATCTTCTCTTGCGCTCTCGGCGCCTTTGCGCCTTGGCGTTGAATCTCCTCGGTTCCGGCTCCGCCAGACAACGCTCCCTCGCCCGCACCATGCCCGCCCCGGCGGCGCGCCCAGGCCGTAGCCATCCCGCCCCGCGACCTGGTAAACTCGTGGTTTCGTCCGATGGCGCAGTGCGCTCTCCGCCCCGCCATCTTCCCCCCCTTGTGTCCCAGTGGAGGACCCGATGAACAATGAGCTCTTGCTCGGCGATGAGGCGGTCGGGCTCGGAGCGATCCATGCCGGCATCAGCGGTGTCTACGGCTATCCCGGCACCCCTTCCACCGAGATCTTCGAGTACGTCGCGGCGCAGGCCGCGCCCGAGGGCCAGATCCACGCCCGCTGGTCCACCAACGAGAAGGTGGCCTACGAAGAGGCGCTCGGCATGAGCTGGGCGGGCCGGCGCGCCCTGGTCACCATGAAGCACGTCGGCCTCAACGTCGCCGCCGACGCCTTCGTGAACAGCGCGGTCACCGGAATCAACGGCGGCCTGGTGCTGGCGGTGGCCGACGATCCCGGCATGCACAGCTCGCAGAACGAGCAGGACAGCCGCGCGCTCGCGGAGTTCGCGCACCTGCAATGCCTCGAGCCGCGCAACCAGCAAGAGGCCTACGATCTGACCCGTCTCGCCTTCGATCTCTCGGAGCGCTTCGGGCTGCCGGTGGTGCTGCGCCTGGTCACCCGCCTGGCCCACAGCCGCTCGGGAGTCGCGACCGCGCCGCCGCGCGACCCGAACCCCCTCGCGCCGCGTCCCGACGCCGCCGCCTGGGTGCTGCTTCCGGGCCATGCGCGGGCCCAGTTCAAGGTCCTGCTGGAGAAGGAGCACCAGCTCGCCGCCTACGCCGAAGAGACCGAGCTCAACGAGCTGAGCCTGCGCGGCAGCGAGCTGGGGGTGATTTCCGCCGGAATCGCCAGCAACTACGTGGCGGAAAACCTCGGCGCCGAGCACCGCATCAGCCGGCTGCACGTCGGCGCCTACCCGGCACCGGCGGGCAAGCTGCGGCGCCTGGTCGAGCACGTCGACCAGGTGCTGGTGGTCGAGGACGGCCACCCGGTGATCGAGAAGAGCCTCGCCGGCCCGCTGCCGGCGCCGATTCCGGTGCTGGGCAGGCTCTCCGGCGACCTGCCCGCCTCCGGCGAGCTAACTCCCGACCTGGTGCGCGCGGCGCTCGGCATCGCCGCCCGCGAGCACGCCGTCGAGCCGCTCGCGGACCTGCCGGGCCGCCCCCCGGCGCTCTGCAAGGGCTGCAGCCACGCCGACACCTACCGGGCGCTGGTCGAGGCCCTCGGAGAGGATCGCTCGGTGCGCGCCTTTTCCGACATCGGCTGCTACACCCTGGGCGCCTATCCCCCCTTCGAGGCGATCGGCAGCTGCGTCTGCATGGGTGCCTCGGTCGGCATGGCGACCGGTGCCGCCCAGGCCGGCTTCGCGCCCGCGGTGGCGGTGATCGGCGACTCCACCTTCGCCCACGGCGGGGTGACCGGACTGATGAGCGCCCTGCACTCCGGCGCCGCCGTCACCGTGATCATCCTCGACAACCACACCGTGGCGATGACCGGGGGCCAGGAGAGCCTGGCGACCGGGGAAACGCTGGAGCGTCTGGTCGTCGGCCTCGGGACGGACCCGGAGCATGTCCGAGTCATCGCGCCCCTCCCCAAGCAGCACGCCGCCAACACCGCGCTCATCGAAGAGGAAATCGCCCACCCGGGCCCCTCGGTGATCATCGCCCGGCGCGCCTGCATCCACGTCAAGAAGAAGTCGTGATCCATGGAGCTGAATCTCATTCTCGCCGGCGTCGGAGGCCAGGGGATCCTGTCGATCGCCTACGTCCTCGATCACGCGGCTCTGCAGAGCGATTTGCATGTCAAGCAGGCCGAGGTCCACGGCATGGCCCAGCGCGGCGGCGCGGTGCAATCGCATCTGCGCATCTCCGACCGGCCGATCGACTCCGACCTGGTCCCCCTGGGGGCCGCCGACATGATTCTCGCCGTCGAGCCGCTGGAGGCGCTGCGCTACGCCCAGTACCTGGCCCCGAGCGGCGTGGTGGTCGCCTCGACCACCCCCTTCCCCAACATCCCGGACTACCCCGAGCCGCACGACATCTACCCGCGCCTCGAAGCACTCCCCTCGGTGGTGCTGATCGACTCCGAGCGGGTGGCGCGCGCAGCCGGCAGCCCCAAGGCGCAGAACATCGCCATGGCCGGCGCCGCCGCTCCGGATCTGCCGATCGACCTCGCGCACGCGGAGGCGGCGATCGGGGCGCTCTTCGGCGCCAAGGGCGAGCGCATCGTCGAGGTGAACCTGCGCGCCTTTCGCGCCGGGATGGAGCTCGGCCGCTGCTACCGGAAGCTCGATGCCGGCGGCGTCGCGCGCGAGCGAATCCGGCGCTTCCAGGCCAAGCTGAAGGGCGGCGGTCCCGCGGAGGGCGATCTGCCGCTCTGGGTGGAGCTGCTCGCGGGTGAATCGGGCGCGGCGCTGCTCGCGGCGCTGGAGCGGGTCGAAGGCGAGATTTCAGGCGATGGAGAGCTGGCGCACGCGCTCGGGCGAGCCCAGGGCCGCGTCGCGGAGATCGAGTCGGTGCTGCGGCGGGCGTCCGCGGGCGGGGTGTAGGCGCGACCCGCATCGGTCTTCGCGCCTCCTGTCGGGCCCCGCATCGAGATCCGGGCGCTCGGCCCGCCGCAATGTGCGCGTGGCATCCGACGACCTGGCGACGCCGAGATCGGAAGAACAGATCAGGGACGCGGCGCAGGCCGCACGCGGCCGGCTCCCGGCGCCAGCGAGATTGACCCAGCCTCCAAATTGCGGCATTCTCACCCTCTTTGTCTCTAGTCGAATAGACCGGGCGACGAACGCCGAGCGGCGCGACGACACCCATCCCATCACGTACGGAGAGAGCAGTGAGCGCCTTCCAGAACACCTATCTTTTTGTCAAAGGCTGCAAATTCCCCGAGCTCGAATCGAAGACCAAGGACGAGCTCAAGACCCTCTGGGGCGGCAAGGGCTACGGCCTCTATGTCATGCATGGAGAGCTGGGGCTGCGCTGCCCGGCGGTGCTCAATCTGCCCACCTTCCACGCCCACCGCCTGGTGGACGGGCGTCTGCCCGAAGATCTGGTGCGCGACGTCCGCTCAGGACTGCAGGATCTCGAGCGTGAGACCGGCCGCAAGTTCGGCGATCCCTCCAATCCTCTGCTGGTCTCGGCCCGCTCGGGCGCCAAGTTCTCCATGCCCGGCATGATGGATACGATTCTCAACATCGGTTTGAACGATTCGATCGTCGACCAGCTGGCCCAGGGCGAGGTCGAGCGTTTCTGGCTCGACTCCTATCGCCGCCTGCTGCAGATGTACGGCGACGTGGTGCTGCAGATCGAGGAGCAGGGCGAGGATCCCTTCGAAGAGGCGCTCAGTGGACTGAAAGCAGAGCGCGGCGCCTCCGACGATCTGGAGCTGAACGCGGGCGATCTGCGGATGCTCATCAGCCGTTTCAAGGCGATCTACGGCAAGCACGGGCATCAATTCCCGCAACAGCCGGAAGAGCAGGTGATGCGCAGCGCCGAGGCGGTGTTCCGCTCCTGGAGCAACGAGCGCGCCATCTTCACGCGCCGCCAGGAGGGCATTCCCGACGATCTGGGAACCGCCGTCAACATCCAGGAGATGGTCTTCGGCAACAAGACCCCGCTGTGCGGAACCGGCGTCTACTTCACCCGCGACAAGAGCACCGGGCAGAAGAAAGAGACGATGGACGGCACCGTTCTGTTCCAGGCCCAGGGCGAAGACGTGGTGGCCGGCATCCGCAACTCCCTTCCCCTGGAAGCGCTGCGCGAGCACGAGAACGCCGACATCCGGGCCATCTACGACGAGCTCGAGGCGACCGGGGACCAGCTCGAGCGCACCTGCCACAATATGCAGGATACGGAGTTCACCATCGAGGAGCGGGATGGTACGCCGCTGCTCTACTGGCTGCAGATTCGCGACGGAAAACGCTCGGCCCGCGCCGAGTCGGTGATCGCGGTGGCGTTGACCGAGGAAGGCCTGGTCAGCAAGAACCAGGCGATCATGATGGTCAACCCGGAGCGTTTCGAGGAGCTGCTCTTCCCGCAGATCGACCCCGACGCGCGGGCGGCGGCGACGCTGATCACCAAGGGATCGGAGGCATCCCCCGGCGCCGTCTCGGGCAAAGTGGTGTTCACTCAGGACAAGGCGCTGGAGCTCGCCGGTCAGGGCGAGGATGTGTTGCTGGTGACAGTGATGACTTCACAGGAGGACGTGAAGGGGATGAAGGCCTCGCGCGGAATCCTCACCTCGACCGGCACCAAGGTTTCGCACGCCGCCATCATGGCGACCGCCTGGGGCATCCCCGCGGTCGTGGGTGCATCGGAGATCCAGATCGATCTCGCGAACCACCGTTTGACCTGCAAGGGCCGGGTGGTGAACGAAGGCGAGGTGCTGACGATCTCGGGCAGCACCGGCGAGGTGTTCCTGGGCCACGTGAACGCCATACCGCCCACCGAGCTCGATCCCGCCGCGCAACAGATCCTGCGCTGGTCCGAAGAGGTCATGGCGCTGCACGTGCGCGCCAACGCCGAGGCCGCCGAGACCCAGGAGGCCCGAGACAACGGCGCGCGCGGCATCGGTCTGTTCCGCACCGAGCACATGTTCCTGGGCGACCGTTTGCCGCAGATCCAGGCGGTGCTGAAGTCCGAGGACGAGGGCGAGAAGCAAGCCGCGCTCGACGTGATCTACGAGTTCTCGAAGGCGGACTTCAAGCACTCGCTGAAGGTGATGAACGGGGACGGGGTCACGATCCGCCTGCTCGATGCGCCGCTGCACGAGTTCTTCCCGCATGAGAGCGGCTTCGTGCGCGAAGAAAATCCGATGCTGGGTCATCGCTCGGTGCGCATGGCGATCACCGAGCCCTCGATTCCGCGCACCCAGATCCGCGCCATCCTCGACGCGGCCGCGGAGCTGCGCAAGGAGGGTCTGGATCCGAGGCCGGAGATCGAGATCCCTCTCGCCATCATCACCTCCGAGGTGCACGATATCCTCGCCGTGGCGGTGCAGGCGGCGCGCGAGATCCACGAGCTGCACGGCATCTGGGTGCCCTACGGCTTCGGCATCATGGTCGAGACACCGGCCGCCGCGGTGCAGGGCAAGGAGATGGTCGAGGCGCTCAGGGAGACCATCGAGGGGGCGCCCGCGGAGGCCCATCCGGCCTACGGCTTCGCCTCTTTCGGCACCAACGACCTCACCCAGACGACACTGGCGATCTCGCGCGACGACGCCGACAAGTTCCTGCCGCACTACGTGGAGCACGGCTTCTTCCCGCGCCACCCCTTCGTCTCACTCGACCCGGTGGTCGAGGTGCTGGTGAAGAAGTTCGTCGACGACGCGCGCGCGCTCGATCCGGAGTTCGAGATCTTCATCTGCGGTGAGCACGGCGGCGACGTCTACACCATCGAGCGCCTGCACCTGATCGGCCTGACCGGGATCTCGATGTCGCCCGGAAAGGTGTACCGTTCGATCATCGCGGCAGCGCAGTCGCAGATCGCGCATCCGAGGAACTAGTCGCTCTCTGTGCTGGTGGCGGCGCCAGGGGTGGGACCCTGCGCGCCGCCCAGCCTGCATCGCTTCGGTCGTCGGGGGCAAGTAGGCGAGGATCAGTCGCGCAGATAGCGATCGTAGAGGGTCTGGCTCACAAAAATCACCGAGGCCCAGGTGAAGAACTCCGAAGGTGTGGGCCAGTAGCGTCTGGGAACGTGGATTACATCGCCCGATCGGACGCCCGATTCGGTGGCGCTCGTGCCCTCTTCCATCGCGCGATGCAGATCGGCGTCGATCTTCTCGCCCAGGCGGCGGGTCTTCATCCCGCGCAGATTCCCGCGGTAGGTGGGTCCACCCGCCGCCGCGACCAGGTCGTTCAGGGTGTCGAAGCGACCGAGGAAGTAGGTTCCGGGGCGGGCGATCTCGCCGATCATATGAACCCGGATCCGCAGCTCGGCCCGCACCTCGACCGGACTGTGGAAGAACTCCGCGATTCTGTCCGCCATGAAGGCCTCGATGTCGTCACCCGGGATCTCGGCCACCGGGATCGCCCCGAGGGTCTGCAAGAACACCTCGCCCTGTCCTGAAACCGGATATCTGCCCGCGAGCTCGGGGTGGCCGCGCACCGCGAGCTTGATCTCATCCCCCACACGCACCTGCCGAGCTTCGTCCACCGAGCTCAGGGCCGTAACCAACGCCAAGACGAGTAGAGCATTCACCATGGGCGTAGTATACTCAAACCAGCCCGCGGCGCCCGGGATCGCGACTCGACACGGGCGATGATCCCCCCGGCCAAGGCATGCGAGGGACTCGAAACAATGAGTGGGATGGCGACCAACTTGAACGGACGGCCGCGCCTGCTGCCGTAAGGGAAGCGCTTCGCGTTCACCCTCATCGACGACACCGACGGGTCGACCCTCGAGAACATCCGCCCGATCTACGACCTTCTCGCCGAGCTCGGATTTCGCACCTCGAAGTCGGTGTGGCCGATCGGGTGTGGACCCGGCGGGGACTCACTCCAGCGGGGGGAGTATCGGAGCTTCATCCGCGAGCTTCGCGGTCGAGGCTTCGACATCGCGCTCCATGGCGTTAGCTCGCGCGGCGCCATCCGATCCCGCATCGAAGAAGGTCTCGCCTTCTTCCGCCAGGTGGTAGGGCACGATCCACTCATCTACTCGCGGCACTACGTCAACCAGGACAATCTCTACGATGAAGAGCACGCCTTCAATCGGCTGCTGACTCGCCATCTTTTTCGCGCCCTGGTCGCACACGGAAGCCCATCGGGGCACGACCCTCGAAGCCCGCACTTCTGGGGCGATCTGTGCCGCGATCGGATCTGCTTCGTGCGCGGCTGGCTCATCGAAGGAGAGCTCAACACGGGACGGGCGTTCGGGCCCCTGCTCTATCACGATCCGCGGCGGCCTTTCGTCAACCTCTGGTTCGTCTCGAGCTACTGCGGCGACGGCGGGCCTCGCTGCGAACGACACGCGCAGGCGCTCGGTCGGGCGATCCGAGCGGATTCGAGCGATCGACTGCAGGACCAAGAGGGCATCGCGCTGCTGAGCTGCCATCTCGGCTTCGGTGTCCATGATCGCGCCCGAGGGCGGGGCGCGTCGGGCATCGATCCGAGCGTGCGACGCGGACTCGTCGATATCGCTTCACGCTCTGGAGTATGGTTGGCCACGCCCAGCGAGATCCTAGTGAGATCGTTGGCCCTCGATGCCGTCGAAGTAGGACCAAGTGCGAGCGGAGGACTCGAGATTCGTAATCGAGGTCTGGTCGGAATCGCCGACCTCGCGATCGATCTCATCGGACCTTGGTCCAGCAAAGCCATCGTGGACGGCGTGGCGCAGCAGATAGTGCGGAAGCGGACTCGGATACCCGTGCTGGCTCCCGGAACGGTTCACCGGATCGAGGCCTTCGCCGCGTCCGGCGTGCAATCCGCGCCTCGAATGGGCCAGAGCTCGCCATCCCATGTCCATGCGGGCGTCAACGGCGTGGGGGGGCCCGGCCACCACGCGTTGCTTCCCGATCCCGCCACGGGCAGCCGCCACCTCGTTGCACTCGATCGAGGGCGCCGCCTCAGCGAGCGGCAGCATCGTCGCCTGGTCTTCCTGGCCTTCAGGTCACGGCCGCACAAGATCCTCTCGCGAATGCGCTGGTGGTGGCCCCCCTGGAAACGATCGCGGCGCATGAACGCGCTCTCGTAGACTCTCTTCTCATGCCTGCCTCGGCTACGCGCCGCGAGCACTTCGCGACCTTCGACCTCGCCTCCAGAGCGAGAGACGCCTGCGCGCGCTTCTGGTCGACCAACCGATCGCCGACAGCACCAAGAGGGGGGGAAGGACCTGCGATCGATGCCTGTAGAGATCTCCGATCGCGCCCTCGGCCAGCGAGTATGCCAACGCGATGGCTAGAATCGGCACGGTCACCGCAACAGTTGCCGGCAATTTCGTTGTCGCCAGTCTTGCCAGGCCGCGCACCGCATCGATGAGCAGGAAGTAGAAAACGAACATCTCGGGCAGTGCCAGCATGCTGGAGAGGCTGCCGGTCGTCTGGTGCGGCATCGGCGCGAAGAAGAAATAGAACACTCCGGTCGGCAGAAAGCGCAGCGCACCACCGACAGTAGAGACGTCGCTCAAACCGCCGTAGGCGGACTCGCCTTCGCGCGCCAGGCTCGCCTGGATCGCGTTGATATCCTCGAGGCCGAATTCACCCAAGAAGCCGACCCCGAAGAACCCGAAGTCGAATAGCGTCGGCAGCAGCGCAACGACCAAGACCACGGCGATGAAGCTGGCCGCTTCACGCCCCCCTTTCGCCAGGGCAGCCCACCCTAGTGCGGCCGGAGCCGCCACGATCAAGATCAGGAAGATCTGATATCGAAACAGCCCCGAGGCGGCCATGGCGACCAGCAACAATAGGGAGTGACGAAAACTGAAACGCTCAGCGAGCTTGTGCAAGAGCGTGACGACTACCAGCACGGCGGTGGTGGATAGGGGGTCCTTCAGATCCAGCGACGACCACAGCACGAGGGAAGGAAAAAAGGTCACCAGCACCGCCGCCCGGCGACCCGCCCTGCGGTAGCCCAACGACGCGGTGAGATGATAGGCGATGAGTCCGTTCGCGACGCCGAACACCGCCACCGCCAGCAGCGGAAGTGCCCGAATGGGACCGAAGAGCGCGTACGCCAGTCCGTTGAGAAGAATGATCCCGCGAGTGCTCTCCGCGACGTAGGGGATGAATGGCTGCAAGGCGTGCAGAGTGTCTCGAATCAGCAGCCCTCGCTGGTGATAGAAGCGGGAATCCGGAGCAAACACGAGATAGAAATCTGTCTGGTGCAGAACAAGGGCCAGAGACAGCCGCAGCGCCAGACCGAGTAGCGCCACGCGCAACAGGAATCGACGATCCGGGTGATCGAAACGGCGAAATAGCAGCCATGCCGATCCTGAGACAACGATCGATGCGACCGCCAGCCGCCAGAAGCCGACCCATATGTCCGCGTCGCTCACCCGAGTGAGGTCTCTCCGGGACGGACGTCGTTCGCGACCACGCCGAGCACCGAAACGCCGGCCGACTTCAATGTCACGTCCCAAAGTGTCGCGGCTTGGTGCGTGACCGATCCCAGCCGCACCACCAGGATGGTCTGGTCGGCCGAGCCGGCCACGGTCAGGCCCTCGGCGCTGCCGCTCAGAGGCGGTGCATCGATCAGCACCATGTCGGAATCGGTGACCGCCTCCTCCAGCAGAGGACGGAGGAGCCCTTTCACGAACCTGCCGGGACTCTCGTTTCGGCTCGCGCGCGCGGCCGAAACATCGAGCTGCCGATAGCCGCGTTCATCTTCGTCCGCCGCCTCCCCCCTGACCGGCGCCGACGCGGAGTCGACGAAGACGACACGCTGGCCGATCTCGACGAGAGCCGCGAGGAGCCCTCTGGCCACCAACGTTCGCCCTTCTCCTGGAGACACGCTCGTGATCGAAATGACCTTGGCCCCGGTCTCGGCCGCGCGCGCCACCAGCACGGCCGCGATTCTGCGATGCGCGCCGGCGACCTCCCGCTCCGCCGGACCGCGGCGGCCGACGCGCGGCACGAAACCGATCAAGGGGCGCCCGGTCACATCGACCAAGGCCCTCAAATCGTGCAGCTTCGGATCGAGAGCCTCCGCGAGCAGCATCAGCACCAGCGCCGCCGCAAACGAGGCCAGGGTGTCATAGAGGATTGGGATCCAATGGGTATCGACGGGGGTCGCGATACGGGCCGCTTCCAGGAGTCGCAAGCTACCGGTCGAGACTCCGATTTCGATGTCGAGTGTCGCGAGTCGATCCCTTCCTTCCGCCGGGCGCGAGCGGGCCCGTTCCAGTTGGAAACGGAGATCCTCGAGCTCCAGCTGGCGATCCGGCAGCTCGCCCAGCGCGTCCGCAAGAGAGCTCGATCTGTCGCGAAGGGCGTCGAGGCGCTCCATCAGCATCGATTCCGAGATGGTGGAATTCCCGGCGCTTTCACCCACCAGCTCGAGTGCTCGGCGGTCGCGTTCCCGCTGCAGACGGCCTTGGGATTGATCCGCGAGCTGCCCCAGCTCGGTGCGAAGACGTTCGACTCGAACCCTGCGCTCCTGCAACTCCGGATGGTCCGCGGTCGCGGTCGCGGAGAACAGGAGCAGCTCGCGCTCGGCACTCAGGAGCTCCGCCTCCAGGGCAACACGCAAGGGGTCGAGCCCTACCGCCGGGCCGCGAGCGAGGGAATCGGTCGCCACGCGCTCGATGTAGCGACGCATCGCCCTCGACTCGAGGAGCTCCTCCTCGATGACCATTTCGCTGACGATCGATTGGGCGAGTCGGCGTTGTTCCTCGCCGAAGGGGTCATTGACGTTTCCAGCTCCCGACTCATCGACGAAAGCCAAAAGAGCTGACCGGGCGGCGGCCAGCTCTGATTCGGCACGCTCGGCGAGTTGGTGGGCACGCTCGCGCGCGGGCTCGAGCTCCCTTCGAAACTCGTTTCTGCTGTGCGCGATCATGACCGCGGCCGCGGTGTTGGCCAGCTCCACGGCTTCGTCGGCATCGTCGTGCGTCGCGACGACTTTGGCCGTTCCCTCGTCCCCCATCGAGGCGCGCAAGTTGCCGATCAGCTCTTCGCGCGGCCCTTGGTGCCCGCCGCTGAGGAACGAATCGGCGACCGCCTCTCGTACCGGATAGGTGCCGAGCACCATCGCCCGCACCTATTGCGAGAAGCCGACGGCGGCATCGGCCGGAAGCAGACTTCGCAGCCCTTTCGACACCAGCTTGCGGCCCCCGTCCGTGAAGACCAGCACGACTTCCGCCCGATACCGCGGCGCCTTGCTGTAGAGCAAGAGGATCAAGGGAATCCACACCACGAGCCCGGTGACGACTCCCAGTCGCCAGCGTCGCCGGAGGGCGATCAGCAAGAGCTTCGGTTCCGCGAATTCACGCAATCCGGCGCTCGGAGATGGCGCAGATTCTCAACCCCTCCGTCGAGGTTTCGTTCTGGACGCGACCGACCTTCAAGAGCACTGAGCCCCCCAAGGGAACAGCGGCCGGGGGCGCCGATGAAATGTGCGGGTCAGCCTATCTCGCGCCCCCACTCGGGTCAATACTCGCCGAGCCTCAGGGCAAGCGCGGCGGCGGCGACGCCGGCCGGAACACGTAGAGTGCGTTGCGCTCGATGCGCTCGATGCTCAGCCGCCCGTCTCGAACACGCGCCAGGCTGCCGCCGAGGGCATCGACCCAGATCCCCTCGGGAAGGGTCGAGGGCAGCTCGGTAGCGCCCCGGGCGGGGCCGCGGTTGACCAGCACCATGGCCCGGTTTCTGCCGGCTCGCCGCTCCATCGAGAGCAACCCGCCGCGCGCCTCGGCGACTCTGAAGTCGACCAGGCCGTCGCGCAGCGCCGGCGTCTCGCGGCGCACGCGAATCGCCCGCCGCAGGTCGTTCTGGAGATCGGTGTCCCAGCTGCTCTCGGTCCAGTCGAAGGCGCGGCGATTGTCGGGATCGTTGCCGCCCGGCATCCCCACCTCGTCGCCGTAGTAAATCAGAGGGGCGCCGGGCCAGGTGAGCAGGAAGAGCAGTCCCAGCCGGGCGCTTTCGTCGTCGCCGCCGCAGACCGTGTTCCAGCGTGGCGTGTCGTGGCTGCCGAGCAGGTTGAGGGTCGCCTCGGTCACGGCCTTGGGGTGGGCGCGCAAGAGTGTCCGCAGCCCGAGCGCGAACTCGCCGGCATCGATCGAGCGCTCCGCGAAGAAGGCCACGCAGGCGCGCCGGAAGCGATAGCCGGTGACCCCGTCCAGCTCGTCCCCCTGGAGCCAGGCGCAGGCGTCGGCCCAGATCTCGCCGAGGATGTAGGCCTCCTCCCCAACCCCGCCCGGCGCTTCGCGCACCACGTTGCGGAAGCTCTTCCAGAACCGGTGCTCGAGCCGTTCGGCGGCGTCCAGACGCCAGCCGTCGATTCCTTCGGCCATCCAACGGCGCACCGCCGCATGCAGATGGGCCAGCACCCGCGGATTGTCGGTGCGCAGCTCCGGCAGGTGTCCGTAGCCGTTCCAGGCCGCGTAGTTCGGCCGCTCGGGGGGAGCGACCGGGTAGAAATCGACGCTGTACCAGTCGGCATGGGGCGAGGCCGCGCCCCGCCGGCGCAGGTCGCGAAAGGCGGCGTGCTGGTCGCCGGAGTGGTTGAACACCCCGTCGAGGAGGATCCGCATCCGGCGCCGGTGCAGCTCCCCAACCAGGTGGCGGAACAGATCGATTGCACCGAAATGGGGGTCGATCTCGTGGTAGTCGGCAACGTCGTATTTGTGGTTGGAGGGGGAGCGGAAAATCGGATTCAGATAGAGGGCGGTCGCTCCGAGATCCTGAACGTAGTCCAGTCGATCGATGATTCCGGCCAGGTCGCCGCCCTGGTAGCTGTAATGCCCGGGACGGGATCCCCAAGGCTGCGTCCTGCGGGGATCGTTGCCGGGATCGCCGTTGGCGAAGCGTTCCGGGAAGATCTGGTAGAAGACCGCGTCGCGCACCCAGCGCGGCGGGAGCCGGCGCGGATCGGCGCCGCCGGGGATCGCGAAGAGATCGGTGCGATCGGCTCGCTCTCGCGCTCCGGTCGCTCCCAGGTAGAGCTCCACGTCGCCGTCGCCGGCGCGAAAACGGTAGCCGGCAGCGGCGCCCGGCGGCGGCAGCTCGGCCGCCCAGACCGACTCGACCCCCTCGTCGCCCAGGTGAATCATCGGCACCCAGGGTCCACCGTCCCACTGACAATCGACACGCGACACATCTCCCGCGCGGGTCAGGAGCCGCAGCTCGACGCCGCCGTCCAGCTGCGCCGTCACCCACGGCCGCCCGCGGGGATGCACGATGCGCGCGGCATCGAATAGACCGTCGGCGGGCTGCACCGGCGGCAATGGCGGGGCGGCCACCCGCAGCACGCCGTTGCGGCCGCCGTAGCCGTCCGGCTCGGATGCATGGGCGTCGAGATCGGTGACGTAGCGTCGCCCGTCCTCGAGAAGCTTGTAGCGATGCAGACCCGGCAGCAGAAAGAGCGTCTCGTGGAAGAGGCCCTCGGCGTCGGGGCCGATCATCGGCGTCGCTTCCAGGTCCCAGCCGTTGAAGCTGCCGACGACGTGCACCCGGGTGGTGCCAGCGGGAGGGCGATGACTCAGCGCGACCGGCACCAGCAGCCGCGAGCGTCGCGCCAGCGCATGGGCCTGATCGATGTCCGGCGCGGGTCGCGCGCAGCCCAGGTGCGCCGCCAACAAGGCGAGCAGAGCGAAATTGGATCTCAATCCTTGACTCCCCCCAGGGTCAGTCCCGTGACCAGCCACCGGTTCAAAAACAGGAAGAGCGCCACCACCGGAACGCTCACGATCAGCGCCGCCGCGGCGTAGAGACCCCACTCGGTCGTCATGTTCGACTGGAAGGACTTGAGCCCGACCGGCAAGGTGAACATGGTCTCGTCCTGGAGGATCTGCGCCGCCACGATGTAGTCGGTCCACGCATTCATGAAACTGAAGAGCGCGGTGATCACCAGAGCCGGCGCCGCCAGCGGTAGAATGATACGCCAGAAGGCATAGATGCGGCTGGCGCCGTCGATCAAGGCCGCCTCCTCGAGCGACGCCGGAATGGTGTCGTAGTAGCCCTTCATCAGCCAGATCGAGAAGGGCAGCGCGGTCGAAACGTAGATGACGCCGAGACCCAGAAGGGTATCGACCAGCTGCAGCCGGGCCAGCAGCACGAAGAGCGGCAAGAGGAGCATGGTCGCGGGGAACATCTGGGTGGTGAGCACGCCCAGGAGCCCCGCCCGCCGGCCGGGAAAGCGGTAGCGGCTGAAGGCGTAGCCCGCGGTCGATGCGAAGGCCAGTCCGATCAGGGTCGCCGTGACCGACACCAGAGCCGAGTTGCGCATCCAGATCAGGAAGGGCTGATCGGTGAAGAGCTGCCGGTAGGCGCCGAAGGTCCAGCCTTCAGGAATCAGCTCCAGTGAGGTCGAGAGCAATCGATCGCCGGGACGCAGCGAGATCGACACCACGCGCAGCACCGGAAACAGGGCGATGGCGCTGAAGAGCAGCAGCACGCCGTGACTGACCAGGCGCGCGAGTCCCGGATGCCGCTCCAGGAAATCGAGAACTGGCGGCGCCGCGAGCAGCGCGCATGCCAAGAGCAGCGCCGCGACCGCCGCCCCGCTCGGCGGGGCGCCGAGCCAGAGCAGAAAGGGGAAGCTCAGGCAAGCGACGATGGCCGCCGGTCGCCACGCTCGGACCATCATCGCACGCTCTCCTCGGCCGCCTGGCTGCGTTTCAAAAAGGTGACGCTGAAGAGCGCCAACATGGCGAAGATCACCATCGAAAGGGCCGCCGCATACCCGTAGCGATAGAGATTGAACGCCGCCTTGTATACGTAGGTGACCAGAATATGGGTCTGATCGGAGGGTTCGCCGCCGTTGGAGATCAGCCACACCACGTTCAGATTGTTGAAGGTCCAGACGATGCCCAGAGTGATGGCGGGGATCATCACCGGCCGCAGCAGCGGCAGGGTCACGTGAATCAACCGCTCCCAGGGTCCGGCGCCGTCGATCGTCGCCGCCTCGTAGAGGTCGCGCGGAATCGACTGCAGGGCACCGAGCGCGATCATCATCATGAAGGGGAATCCGAGCCATACGTTGGCGATCAGGCAGGCGGCCAGCGTGGTGCCCTCTCCGGAGAGCCAGGCCACCGGCTCGATCCCCACCTTTCCGAGCAGCAGATTGACCGCTCCGTACTCGGCATTGAACTCACCGCGCCAGGTGAGAGCGGTGATGTACTGCGGTACCGCCCAGGGCAGGATCAACAGCGCCTTGTAGAAACGCCGGGCGATCAGATCCTGGTGGATCACACACGCCAGCGACACTCCGAAGAAGACGTGCAAGGCAACGTTGCCGAGAGTCCAGACCACAGTCCGGAGCAACACCTGGTAGAAGACCGGATCTGCGAACACTTTGAAGTACTGCACCAGCCCCACGATCTGCCAGTCGCGGATGGTGCTCATGCTCATGTTGCTGAGCGAGATCAGCACGTTGTAGCCGAAGGGGTAGACCACCACCGCCGCCATGGCCAGCGCGGCCGGCGCCACCATCATCAGGGCAAAGGACACGCTTTCACGTTCGGCTCCGGATCGCATGCGCCAGAGCGGCCGCAGGAAGCGAGTCCCCAGCAGGTAGAGCGCACCCCCCAAAGCCGCCGCGCAGGCCACCACCAGGCCGCCCAGCACCCGCGCCGACGCGTCCTCCCTCTCTCCCTCGTGCATCTCCCGGATGCCGCGCTCGGCCGCCGCCTGCATGCGCGCCCCGGCCTGCTCCGGAGAGAGCGCCCCCCCCAGCACGGCCTGCACCACCGGACGCATGCCGTCCCAGACCGCGCGCATCTCGGGCACCACGGGCATCGGGGCGCCGACCTCGGCCTGCGCCAGCGACGCTTGCAGCATCGGGTCGCCCCGCACCGCGTCGGACTCCATCACCCGCCGGTTGGTGGGAATCACCGCGAGCTGGGAAGAAAAACGCGCCTGCACCTGCTCGCCGGTCAGGTGGCGCAAGAGCCCCAGCGCGGCGGCGCGGCGCGGCCCCTCATCGAGGTTGGCGTTGAGCGAATAGCCCTTGGCCGACACCATCGGCGCCGGCCAGAGCCCGCTCTCCTCGATCAAGGGGATGCGCGCGATCTCGACCTCGATTCCGGCGTCGACGTAGCTCGCCCAGGACCAGGGGCCGTTGATGATCATCCCGGCGCGGCCTTCTTTGAAAATCGTGTCGGCGATGTTGTAGTCGCACTCGCGGGGGATCACCCGGTGCTCGTCGCGCAGCGCCAGCACCAGCTCGAGCGCTTTGCGGGTGGCGGGGGTGTCGAGCGTGGGACGGGCCCGGTCGTCCATCACACGGCCGCCGAAGCCGCCCAGAAAGGGCACGAAGAAGTAGGGCTCGAAGTAGTTCCACACCAGGCCGTAGCGCTCGGGGCGTCCGTCGCCGTCGTGATCGATGGTCAGTTCCCGGGCGATCTCGATCAGCTCGCCCATGGTGTGCGGCGCCGCCGGCACCAAGTCGCGGTTGACCACCAGCGCCAGGTGGTTGCCGACCATCGGCGCCAGCTGGTAGAGGTGGTCGGCGAACCAGACCGCACCCTTGGGATCGAAGCGGTCGACGAAGGCGGGCTCGATCAGGGTCTCGAGCGGCAGGATCAGCTGCATCGACGCAAAGGGGCCCACCTGGTCGGCGGGACCGAAGATCAGCTCCGGACCGGCGCTGGCGATCGCCGCCGCCTGGTAGGCGCTGCGCAGCTCCTCGGTCTCTTTGTAGAGCAGGTCGATCTCGAGGCCCGGATGCTGCGCCTGGTAGTCGCCGACGACCTCCTCGAGCAGCGCGCGCTCCTCGGGTCTCATCTGGTGCCAGATCGTCAGCCGGCCGTCCCACTCCGATGTGGAACAGGCCCCGATAGCCAGGAGCGAGCAGAGCAGAACGAGCCGCGGAGTCGAAGTGCGGCGTGGGGCAGTCATGGGCGCGGATCTCCGGGGCAGAGCTTACAGAGAATTGCTCTCCCGTCGAGGGGTGCACGGCCACTGTTGTCAGCGCACGCCGAACACCACCCGCACCGTGAGCGCTTCCCCCTCGATCGCCAACCGTCGGTTCTCCAGAGCGAATTCCTCCCCCGCCCAGGAGCCCTCCGGCCCCGAGTTGCTGAACTTGTATTCCACCTCGGTCCACTGCGGCAGGGCCACGCGCAGCGACCAGATGCCGTCGCCGGGATGTCGATCGCCTGCGCGCCCATCGTCGCGCATCGCCACGCGGTTCGGGATCCAGGACCCCAGTGCGGTGTCTCCGCCCACCACGTAGATCCGCTCCGCCACTTCGAGCGCCGAGCAATCGACCTCGAAGAGCACTTCGCTGCGGGCTCGCGCCATGGTCCCTCCGAGGGCGGGCGCCCGCTCGCCCCGCTCGACCAGAAACGACTCGAACTCGCCCACTCCCAGCGGGTGGCCGGCGCGCGCCGCCCAGTGGTCCACCGCAGCGAGCAGAGCTCGGAAGCTCCGATCGAAGGGATCGTCGCCGCCGCCGATCTCCTGGTCGGCTCCGTACCACCAGAACCAGTCCGAGCCTTCGGCCGCCAGCATCGCCTGCCAGGCCTCCCACTCGGCGCGCTCGATCGATCCCGGGGCCGGCACCGGGGCGCGCGGATCGGGGGGCGCGATGCCGGTCGCCGCCAGCGCCGAGCGCACCGCCCCCAACGCCTCCCAGGCGGCGTTCTCCTCGTCCTCGCCGATCCAGGTGGCGAAGCTGGCACCGATCCAGGAGCCGGCCCAGAGCGGCTCCAGCTCCGGCAGATCGGCGATTCGATGGGCTGCGATGCCGCGGCGCGGGTTGCCGCTCAGGTACTCGCTCGGCGTGACCGTGCGCAGCACTCCGGCCCTGTCGAGGCGCTCCAGGCGACGGTAGAGCGCGTCGAGAAAGCCCTTGCCGTCGGGATCGTTCCGATACCACTCCCAGGCGTTCTCTCCATCGAGAATCACCGTGATCAGCACATCGTCGCCGACGGCGAGGGCTCCGGCCCGGCGCGCCTCGGCGGCGGCTTCCAGCACCCCGTCCACGAAGTCGGCCGCCGTCTCCTCCCCGTCGGGGGGTCCCGACTGGTAGTCGAAGCCGATTCGGTCGGAGAGGTCGGTGTCGCGGAAGAAGACCGCCAGCATCCGCTCGTCCGGAGCGCTTCCCGGTTCCTTCCCCGAGTCGACCCGGTAGGGAGCGACCGGCAGCCGGCCGCTCGGCGAGGAGCGCCGCAGCACCTCCTGATCGGTGGCGATCCAGCGCAATCCGGCGCCCGCCAGAGGCGCAATCACCGCCTCGGCGACCGATCCCTCGGCCGGCCAGAAGCCGGCCGGAGGCGCGCCGAAGAGGCGCTCGAAGGTGGCGGCCCCCATCCGCACCTGCAGGTCGGCGTCTTCCGGGAAGGCGAAGCGCTTCGGCAGCGGCTCGCCCGGCTGGGCCCACGCCGCCAGGTCGCTGTCGACCAAGAGCGGCAGGATGGGATGGGTGAAAGGGGTGGTGATCAGCTCGATCTGCCCCTCACCGCTGCCAGGGTCGTAGCGCAGCGCGCGGTGCTGGGGCACCACGGCGGCCATGACGCGCCACGACTCGGCCACCAGGCGGCGGGTCAGAGGCAACGAGGGCGGCGCCCGGAAACGGAAGCGGTTCGGCGCCGGCTCCGCGACGATGTCGCTGAGGTCGACCCGCCCCCCGTCCGGCAGCTTCACCGGTCCGCGCAGGAAGTCGGGGTCGAAGTTCAGCACATAGAAATGGGCCAGCAGCGAGCGCAGATCGCCTCGGTCCAGGGAATCGGGCACGGCCTCCAGCAGGCGCGTCATCGCGGGCCAGCGGGCGGCGATCACCGGCGACACCGAGCGGGCCGACCATCCGCCGCCGATGACGCGCTTGAGATCCGCGTCATCCCAGTCCTCGGTCGGCGTCAAGGCCAGGTCGATCCAGGGGTCGGTGCGGCCGCGCCAGCGGGCCAGGAAGGCGGCTGCGTCGATGCGCGCCGGGCCCGCGTCATCCGGTCCGCTGACGAAGGGCCCGATGCGTTCCACGTAGTAGCTCTGGAGCTGCAGCAGCAGCGTCGAGGTGAGGTTGATCGTGGCATGGACGCGCGGGTAGCGGCCGATCATGGCCGCCATGTCGAAGTAGTCCTTGGTGGCGTGGGTGCGGACCCAGGGGGCGCGCAGGCCGTCGGTGGCGGGATCGAGGTAGAGAGGTTGGTGCTGGTGCCAGATCAGCGCCAGATGGACCGGGCTCCGGTTGGTGTGCGGGGTTTCGGTCGCGGCCGGCGCCTCGGCACGCGCGCAGCCCAGGGCAACGAGCGCCACGGCGAACAACACGGCGAGCGCCGCGCGAGCGCTCACCCCACGATCTCCACGCCGCTCGGATCCGGAACCAGTCCGGCCCGGTGACCCCGCTCGAGGAAGGTCTCGATCGCGCGCCGGCCGCGCTCTCCGAGAGAGACCGTCAGCTCGTTCACGTACATGCCCACGAAGCGATCGGCTCGCTCGGAATCGATGCCGCGCCCGAAGCCACGCGCGTGCTCCAGCGCCTCGGCGCGGTGCTCGAGCCCGTAGCGGATCGATCGTCCCACCACCCTCGCCACCGCCGCTTCCCGCGCCGGGTCGAGGCCGCGGCGTATCGCGTTGACGCCGAGCGGCAGCGGCAGTCCGGTGTCCGCCTGCCACCACTCCCCGAGGTCGATGACGCGCGTCAACCCGTGATCGGCGTAGGTGAGCTGCCCCTCGTGAATCACCAGGCCGGCGTCGAATTCACCGGCCGCGACGGCGTCCAGAATGGTGTCGAAGGGCCGATGCTCGGCGGGCGGCGTCGCGCCCAGCGCCAGGCGCAGCGCCAGCCAGGCCGATGTCTGAAAGCCCGGGATGGCGATGCGCGTCCGGCGCAGCCCCGCCACCGGCAAGGGCTCACGAGCCACCACCACGGGACCGCAACCCTCACCGAGCGATGCCCCGGAATCTAGGATCTTGTAGCGCTCGGCCAGCGCCGGCAAGACGGCGACCGAGAGCGCGCTGAGATCGAGCAGGGGATCATCCAGACCGCGCCGATTCAGGCTCTCCACGTCGTCCGCGCCGATCTCGAACTCGATCCCCTCGCTGTCGATCAACCCGTGGGTCAGGGCGTAGAACATGAAGGCATCGTCGGGATCGGGGCTGTGCGCCAGGCGGATGGTCCCGCTCACGGGTTCCTCTGCATCTCGCGAAAGGGGGTCGATGCGGCGCGCCGCCGCGCTCGGGCCCGAGGGATGTCGAGCCCGTCGGCCTTCTCCAGGAAGGTGACCAGCTCGCTCCCCACTTGCTCCGGCTCCAGGGTGGAGGGCCGGGGACCCGACACCAGGTGCACCAGCGGCCGCGACAGGTCGGTGTCGGCGCGCCAGCCGGCCTGGTCCAGCTCGGCCAGGCGCGCGGCCAGGGCACCGACTCGGTGGCGATCGGGCGGATCGGAGGATTCGACGTCGAAGTGCGACTCCACCTCGTAGCTGAACACATGGTCCCAGCCGACCGCCATCCTCTGGCTCACCAGAGTGCGGGATTCCCAGGTCACGGTGCGCAAAGCGCGGCGATCGATCGGTCCGTCGCAGACCAAATGCACCAGGTCGAGATCGACGTCGCGCAGCACGAGGGAATGGCGCTTGCGCCGGTAGGCCTCCAGCCAGGCCTGCGTCATCGCCAGCGAGCGGCGCCAGCACTCGGGTTGGATCGCCGGCTCGGCGAGCAGGTGTGGCAGGTGGCGCAGGGCGTACTCGAAGCAGATCTGTTCCCGGGCCAGCGGCTGGTGCACCGAGCGCAACGCGGTGCGCAGCTCGCGCGGCGGTTGCTCGGCCCAGCTCTGCAGGGTCAGAGCCACGCGCACCGCATCCTCGGTGTTCAGGCAGCCGTAGTCGGCCGCGGTCGCGGCCTCGAGGATCAGATCTCGGTCCTCGACCGCGGCATGGCCGTCCAGGAAGAGATGCACCGCCAGCACCGCCGCGGGGGTGTATTGGGTCGCCGCCAGCGTTCCGTAGTCGGCGACCAGGCGGTCGCGGGCCGCGCCGTCATCGAGCAGGCGGTCGATCACTCCGGCCGCGGTGTCGGCCCGGTAGTCATCCGGAGTGCGATTGCCGACCCGGTGGCTGAAGTTGGGACCGCGCGGCGCAATCCCGTCGATGCTGACCAGCACCCGCTCGGCCCGCACCGGATCGACCAGAATGAAGCGCATCGGTCCCCTCTCCTCGACGCCGGTCCCCGCCGGACTCTACTGCTTTCCGTTGGACGGCGGTCCGCCGTCGGTCGAGGCTCTCACAGTGGGATCGAGCAGCGCCCGCACCGCGTCCGCGCCGCGCCGAAAGGCGTCCTCGTTGAGTCCCAGGAGATGCTGCTTGGAGGCCAGGCCGGCGCGAATCGCGCCCAACACCGAGGCGTCGGGCAGCACCCGGGTCGCGGCCAGGGTGGCCCCCAGCGCGACCGTGTTCTTGACCACCAGCGAGCCGAGATCCCGGGCGATCTCCGAGCAGGGCACCGGGAAGAGGCGCACCCCCTCGGCGACCTCGGGCAGCTCGGTGACCACGCTCGAGTCATAGACGATCACGCCGCCCTCGACCACCGTGGGTCCGAACTTGTGCAGGCTCGGCGCGTTGAACGCGACCAGCACGTGCGGATGGGGCGAAGCCGGCGATAGCACTTCCTCGACCGCCAGGTGCACGTCGGCATAAGAGGTTCCGCCGCGCGACTCGGGCCCGTAGCTGGGGATGTGGGTGGCGTCGAAGCCCTCGTTGATCGCGGCGGTGGTGAGCAGCATCGCCGCGGTCTGCGCTCCGTCCCCGCCCGACCCGGTCAGCTTCAGCGCCACGTCGCATGGATCGATGTGCGCGGGAAAGCCCTGCGCATGGCGCTGCGCGGCGGTGCGCGAGGCGCCGATCTCGGCCAGCACCGCCTCGGGGTCGTGGGTCGGCCAAGCAATCCGCGGCATCGGCTCGGCCTTCTGGTCCTTCAAGAGTCCCAAGGGGAAGATCTTGGTCATCTCGTTCTTGACCCACTCCTGGGTATCGAGCGGAGTCATCTTGAGATGCGTCGGACATTCGGCGAGCACCTCGACGAAGGCCAATCCGCGGTTTTCGGCCTGCATTCGGAGCGCCTTGTGGATCGCCTTGGCGGCCCGCTTGCGCTGCTTGTTGTCGTAGAGCGCGACCCGTTCGACGTACACCGGTCCGTCGAGCTGGGCCATCATCTCGGCCACCTTCATCGGCTGCCCTTGCAGCAGCCCACCGCGCCCGGTGGGCGAGGTGGTGGTGCGCATCCCTTCCAGCGTGGTCGGGGCCATCTGGCCGCCGGTCATGCCGTAGATCGCGTTGTTGACGAAGATGAAGGTCATCGGCACGCCGAGCTGCACCGCGAACATGATCTCGGCCAGGCCGATCGAGGCCAGGTCGCCGTCGCCCTGGTAGCTCAGCACCACCGCTTCCGGGTTGGCCAGCTTGTGGCCCAGGCCGACCGCGGGGGCGCGACCGTGCGCCGATTGGGTGTTGCCGACGTCGAGGTAGTAGTACATGAACACCGAGCAGCCGACCGGGGAGATGGCGACGGTGCGGTCCTGGACCCCGAGGTCGGAGAGCGCGGTGGCGATGTAGTTGTGGACCAGGCCGTGGCCGCAGCCCGGGCAGTAGTGGGTGGTTCCGCCCTTGAGGCCTTCTCCGTGCGAGTGACGCTCGAAATGCGGGTAGAGGGCTTTCTGCTGGCTCATTTCCGTCCCTCTTCGATGCTGCGGATCTTCTCGATGATCTCGACTTCGGTGGGCAGCACGCCGCCCATATGACGCAGGCTGTGAAGCCGCACCCCGCTCAGATCGGCGTGGTGCAGCGCCAGGCGCAGCTCGTCTTCGAGCTGCCCATTGCTGGCCTCGACCACCAGTAGATCGCTCAGGTGGTCCCACTCGTCGCGCAGTGCGTCGATCGGGAAGGGCCACAGGGTGACCGGCTGGAAGAGCGCCAGCGGCAGTCCTTCGCGGCGCAGCGTCTCGACCGCTCCCTTGGCCATGCGCGCCGGGGTGTTGCAGGCCATCACCAGGATCTTGGCGCCGGGATCGCCGTGGCGCTTGGCGCGTTGCTCGCGCGCCGTCATGCGCTGGAACTTGTCGACCAGGTGCTCGTTGTGGATCTCCTGGTCGCGCTCATCCAGCAGGATCGATGAGATCAGGTTGCCGCGATGGTCGCGGTCGCCCCAGACCGCCCACGAGGGGCGTCCCGCCTCGACCATGTGGGAAGGCAGGGTGACGCGGCCGGTCATCTGCCCCAGGTAGCCGTCGGCCAGAACCACCACCGGGTTGCGGTACTCGAAGGCGAGCCGGAAGGCGTCCATGGTGAGGTCGAGCATCTCCTGCGGCGTAGTCGGCGCCAGCACCATGGCGTAGGTGTTGCCGTGGCCCAGGCCGCGGCAGGCCAGCTTGATATCGCCCTGCTCCGGGGCGATGTTGCCGAGCCCGGGACCGCCACGCATCACGTCTATGAACACCGCCGGGATCTCGCCGCCGATCATGTAGCTGATCCCCTCGAGCATGAGGCTGAAACCCGGGGAGCTGGTGAAGGTCAGACTCGGCTTGCCGGCGGCGCCGCAGCCGAACATGTGGTTGACGGTCGCGATCTCGCTGATCGCCTGCAGGAAGACGCCGTCGAGCTGCGGCAGCACGGCCGCCATGTACTCCGCGCCCTCGGTCGAGGGGGTGATCGGATAGCCGAAGACGTGCCGGCAGCCGCCCAGGATCGCTCCGACGGCGGCGGCGAAGTTCCCCTTGAGCACCAGGGGCTCGGTTTTCGGCAGCGCGATGTGTCGATCGGGGATCGGGTCGGGCTGGGGCGGCGCGGGGCGCTCGAAAGTCGGCTCGGTCAGCACGTAGGGCTGATCTTCGTGGACCAGACCGTAGGGCTCGGGGCAGGCCTCGACGCACAGGTTGCAGCCGTTGCACTCCTCCAGGTCGAGGGTCACCGGAACGTGCCCCGAGAGCTGGTTGATCTCGCTTCCGAGAGCGATGCAGTGCTTGGGGCACGATTCGATACAGCGTCCGCAACCCTTGCACAGCTCGTGAACCAGAAGCGGCTTGGGCCGCTTCGAGACCTTGGGCATTGCCTGACTCCAACAGTGATGCGCGCCCTAACTGGTTTTGCAGCGGGCCTTGACGAAGGTCTCGTGCAACCTCCGTGCCCGCGTCAGCGCGCATCGATCTTCTTGGACAACTTCTTGGACAGTAACTCTTTACGTGCGCGATTGCTAGTCCATAATCGGCCCGGTGGGACACGAGATGACAGCCTGGCACAGCCGAGACGGCGCGGCGCGGCGCTACGGCCCAGGAGGCTCTTGGGCTAGAATCTCTGCGCGCCCCGATCGACTCGGAAGCAGGGCGCCGCCCACCCCCTACGGTTCAGGAAGTCCCATGCAGACCCTCGCCCGCCCGGTTCCGGAGCACACCCGCCTCTACATCGGCGGCGAGTGGAAAGAGGCCCTCTCGGGCCACACCATTGCCACCGAGGATCCATCCACCGGTCAGGTCGTGGCTCAAGTCGCCGAGGCCGGGCCGGAGGATATCGACCTGGCGGTGACCGCCGCGCGCCGCGCCTTCGATGGCGAGGGTTGGCGCCTGATGCCGGAGGCCAAGCGCGGCCGCCTGCTGCGCGAGGTCGCCGAGCAGATCCTCGAGCATCGCCAGGAGCTGGCCGAGCTGGAATCGGTCGACAGCGGCAAGCCGATCAACGAAACGCTGAACATCGACATCCCGCTGGCCGCCGAAACCTTCCACTACTTCGCCGGCTGGTACGGCAAGATCGGCGGCGCCACCACCCCCGTCGCGCCGCGCTATTTCCACTACACGTTGCGCGAGCCTATCGGGGTCTGTGCCCTGATCGTGCCTTGGAATTTCCCGCTCCTTTTGGCCGCCCGCAAGCTGGCACCGGCGCTGGTGGCCGGCAACACGGTGGTGCTCAAGCCGGCGCCCCAGACTCCGCTCACGGCGCTGCGCCTGGCGGCGATCTTCGACGAGGTCGGCTTCCCCATCGGGGTGGTCAACGTGGTGCCGGGCACCGGCAGCGGAGCCGGCGAGGCGCTGGTGGCGCATCCCGGCGTCGACAAGATCTCGGTCACCGGGTCGACCGAGACCGGCCAGGCGGTGATGCGCGCGGCGGCCCAGAACATCACCAAGCTCTCGCTGGAGCTGGGCGGCAAGTCGCCCAATATCGTGCTCGACGACGCCGATCTCGAGGCGGCGGCGCGCGGCATCCAGGGCGGCATCTTCTACAACAAGGGCGAGGTCTGCACCGCCGGCTCGCGGCTCTTCGTGCAGAGCTCGGTGCACGACGTGCTGGTGGAGCGCCTGACCGAGCGCGCCAAGAAGATGGCCACCCGCCAGGGCGACGTGCTCGACGCCGCCACCCGCCTCGGCCCCCAGGTGTCGCAGGGGCAGCTCGACAACGCGATGCGCTACGTCGACATCGGCCAGGAAGAGGGCGCCGATCTGGCGGTCGGCGGGCGCCGCGCCCATCCCCTGGGCGACGAGGTCGGCTACTTCCTCGAGCCGACCATCTTCTGCGACGTGACCAACGAGATGCGCATCGCCCGTGAGGAGATCTTCGGACCGGTGCTCTCGGTGATCCGTTTCGACGATCTGGGCGACGCCATCGCCCAGGGCAACAACTCGCTCTATGGCCTGGCCGCCGGAGTCTGGACCCGCGATCTCAGACGCGCCCAGCGAGCCGCCCGCGACCTCCAGGCCGGCACGGTCTGGATCAACTGCTACAACGTTTTCGACGCCGCGGCGCCGTACGGCGGCTACAAACGCTCCGGCTTCGGGCGCGAGAACGGTTACGCGGCGATCGAGCACTACACCCAGCTCAAGTCGGTGATCATCGATCTGGCGTGACGGCAGCGCCCCTCCCACGCGCGGGCGGAGCTTGGCGCTGCCGGGAGCCACGCACCGAAAGAGCTCCAACTTGACACTTCCCGCACCGAGCGGGATTCAGTTTGACATTTGGGGCCGAGCTGCTGGCGAAAAGCGCTCCCAGAGCGCCCCAAAGGAGCGATATCGGTCAAATCCGCCTCCCGATGTCAAATCGAACCGCGCTCGGTGCGGGAGATGTCAAATTCAGACGCTCTGGACGTGCGTGCGCGAGGCGGCGGCCCGCACCCGCGCGGCGCTCGGGGGGCGGACCGCCGATCCGCGGCCGCGGGTCGAAACGCGTCGGAAACGGGGTTGACAGCGCCGCCCGAATCTCCCACGCTCGAAATCGTCAAGTCCAAA
>CAZBBK010000032.1:0-63261 GCA_964490075.1 uncultured Gemmatimonadota bacterium
CCATGTTCATCCGGGCCAAGAGCCCCTGGCTCCACGGCTACCACCGGCGGCCGGATTTGCTGATCCCGATGCGCCGGACCGGCGCATGGGTCGCGGTGACGGCCGCGGAGGGACACACGCCAACGTACGAGGACGTGGATCACCTCTACCACTACTCCTTTCGCAGCATTGCCCGTGACCGGCGCATCAACAACCGAGATGGGGAGTCCTGCGGCATCTTGCTGAGGGGCTTACGAACCGCTGATCCGGTCAATCCGAAGTTTGTCGACTTCGCGGATGGCAAGACCCTTCACGAGTATCCGCCACACGAAGTCCTCCCCCCTATTTGCGACCCTGCCGAGCAGATCCGCAACTGGTATCACGACAAGCCCTACGTGCTCTACCACTACCTGATGGACGAGCCCTTCACACTGCACTACAATCAGGGCAATCCGCGCCAGCAAGATCCGGGCTACGAGAACTGGGACTTCTACTACCACGACATGCAACACGGCCCCGGGATCTTCTCCACAACCAAGTGGTATCTCGAAGACGGTGGCCATGACGATTGCGGAGCTGGCGCCGAGACGATCCCCGTGTTGACCGATCTCCCGCGTTCCAAGCGCAGGTATCCCTACAAGAATGCGGATCCGCTGGGCCGATTCAAG
Source organism: uncultured Gemmatimonadota bacterium (assembly GCA_964490075.1). Lineage (GTDB taxonomy): Bacteria > CAZBBK01. The sequence goes on from CAZBBK010000032.1 coordinate 648, forward strand.
CGCCCCTTCGATATCACCGAACGCTACGCAGCGGGAGATACCATTTGAAACTGGTCCCACCTGGCCAAGATGACCTACTCAGAGCTGCCGGATACCACCCAGCACCCCAACTGGCCACGCGCGATCATGCGCGAGACGCGACTCGCCTGGCAGAAGGACCACCACCCGGACGATAGCTTCCTGCGGCCCCAGGATTTCGACACCCTGGCGAGTGTTGCCGCCCTACTCCACGCCAGCGTGCGAGAAGCCGGAATCGAAGACAGCGTGACTATCTTGGGAGAGGTGATCTCTGAAGTCCGTACCGGTGCGGATATGGGCGTCTCGCGCCCCCTGGCCGTGGAAGAGATCGAAGCGATCGGCAACGTGCTTATGCTGATGGGTGACGAGGGGATCTGGTACTACCCACACTACTCCGCGAAGAGATGGGGAGGAGAGCCGGACGCGGCTGGCCCGATTCTCGCGCTGGTCGACAACGCTTAGGTGCCGTGGGACGCCTTGCCTGAGACCTGGTTCGGCTCGCGCATCCTCTCCTGGGTGCCAAATCCAGACAAGGTCTTCACTTTTCAGAGAATGGGTTATCCCGCCTGGTCCGATCCCGCTGATTCAGGCAGTGTTGCGTACAACATGTGGAAGTCGGAGCCCTACTCCTATCGCTTCCGAGAGCTGCCACGCATCAACGGAAGAATCGAGCTCCACGGACAAAAGCTGCTCGGTCTGAGCAGGCGAATCACCAACATGGTCTCGATCCGTCGCATCCTTGGAACCGCGACGCAGGACGATCTTCGCACCGCCGTCTTCCACGACAAGTCGAGGCCGATCACTACGCTCCACGTCATAGCTCTGAATACTGATTTCACGGACGACACCTACCAAGCCTTTCTCCAAACGACGTCGGGCGAGTTTCCTGATTTCTTGGATGTCGCTCCACCGCTTTTCGACCCCTCCAGGGTGAAGATCTCGATTCCCACCGATTCTCTGCCCGGTGATGCACAGGGATACTGTGTGGTCAACCTGACGAATCGATCATTGTGGCCCCACCAGATCGACGGCGGCGGCGACAGCTTGAGCTTTGATGTCACACTCAAGGCTGGCGAAGCACAGCTCTTTCATGTGGCGGCTCCATCGGAAGATGGGCTTGGCCCGGACTTCTCCATCCATGGCCGCGACCTCACCACCGTATCGAATGGTGTGGTGCGGATTATCGCCATCTGAGTTACACGCTGACGGCCGCCGAGGAACCGAAGCGCAGCGCTGGAGGGCTGGACCCCGATGACGTATCGTTCAGCGATTGCGTCGGCAGAAAAGACCCGCTCTGCAGCGTTTCCTGGGGCGTTCAGTGGCACGACGTGAATAGCCCACCCGGCACGTGGGACAGCCTGCCGCCTCCTGGTTCGGGTTGCGCGCGGAAATACAATCTGGGACGCTTGGTGAACACGAACTGCATGCGCTTCAATTACCGGGTCCACTTCGATCTGGGCAGCGATCCCCTGTGGGCGGCGTCGGAGATCGACTCCCTGCGTCTGGTGCTGATCGACGAGGACCTGACCATCGAGCGCGATCGGCTGAAACTCTGGGTCGGAAACGTCCACCTCTTCGACGAGGATCCCAACTGGGGAGAGCCCACGCCCTGTGATGAGCGCATTCCGCACGTCAAGTTCAGTATTCCGACCAACTGCCCCGATTACACGGGGGTGGTTTTCCCAGACCCGTAGTGTGCGACTAACCCTGTGCTTGGCCGCCATTCGCTGAATCGGAGCGCGATTCTGCTGCTTTTCGGGTAGACCCGTACACGCGGCCATGTCGAGGGCGTCTCCAACCGGTCGGAGCTCAGCGGGACTCGCCCGGACTTCTCACCAGATTCCTACTGAGACCGCACATGTCCTTGCCCTGCTGGCACTTCCCACCGGTTCGATTTGTGCGACGTAGCACCACTACGCCTCCGCATCAAACCGGCACGAAGCACCGGCAGGACAAGGACCTGCACGGTCTCGCTACGGAATCTGGTGAGAAGTTCGGGCTATGGGGTATGGGGCTCGGGAGCTCAGGAGAGCTCGAGCGACTCCTGCGGCGGCGGCCGCGCCGGCGCTGCGCGCGGCGGCTCGGTGGGCAGGTCCACGGCCGTGAGGATCTTGCGGATTGTGTCGTTCTTCGCGTGGACCCTCGGAATCGACGCCCTGGCCTGCCCGGTTTGCGAGGGTGGCCGTCTGAAGCTCGTCTCGCTCATCACCGGCACGCGCAGAGACGTTGCGACTCCCGTGTGGTCGTGTTCCTGCGGAGCCGCGATGGAGACACGATTCTGCGCATTCTGAGCTCGGTGATCATGCGGCGGGATCTCGCAGACCACTACCGCAGGTTTCGAGCCAGTCGGGGAGTGGAGAGGTGAATAGTAGCGGCACCATGAAGTTGATCTCTGGGCCCCTGCGCACGATGCCGGTTGGGTTGATGCCGAAGGGACCGGCAGGGAATAAGTGCGTCAGTTCGCGCCCAGATTTGGGTCGGATTCGGCCGATCTGATCGAGCGAAACCACAGGCGTAGTGATTCCTGCGTCGAGGATTTCGCGATCGAAGATCGGTCGAAGATGGCCTGAAGATGGGATGCGAAATGGCGCACCTATTTCGTGCCGATCCCTAATCCCCGATTGCCTTCCGCAACTGCTCAGGTGCCACTTCACCTTGCAGCAGGTCGACCAGGGCTAGCGTGTTTTCGAGTAGATAGATGGCTGGAAGAACCATGATCGGCCGCAGCTTCTGATACTGGGCCGCCGCCTCTTCGTCGACATCCACCTGGATCCGCTCGACGGCAATGTCGGAGCGCCCTTGCAGCGCCTTCTGCATTGCGGCGAACGAGTCGTCCACCCGCTTGCGGGTGCAATCGCAGGCGTTCTTCTTGCCGACGAAGACGATCTTGGCGACCTTTGGGCTTGCTGTGGCTTGCTTGATCGGAGCATCTACCGTCGTAGTCTGTCCCGATGCGGCGATCTCTGGCGTGCGGGATGCGGCCGAGGCGACGACAGCGATGCCCAACCCCGCAGCGAACAGGAAGGAAGAGACTCTTTTCATATCATACCCCTGCTGCCGAAGTAGATGCCGACCAGGACGATCACCGCGCCGGCTCCCTTGCGCAGGATCTCCGTGGTCCGGGTCATCTTCTTGTTTTCGATGAGTGTGCGCGCGGCTCCCATGGAGGTACCGGCGATGATGATCAGCAGGCTGTGGCCGAGCGCGTAGACCAGCAGTAGCAGCCCGCCGTAGGGCACCGATGCACCAGAGCCGGCTAGATACGTCAACAGCACAACGAGGATCGGCGCCGAGCAGGGCGCCGATACCAGACCGAAGAGCAGGCCGAGCACCAACGCTCCGAGAAGCCCGCGGGTCTTGGGTTGCACTTTGTCGGCCAGCGATGGGATGGGCACGGTCAGAACGCCCATCAGGTGCAGACCCATCACGACGCAAAGAGCGGCGACGACGAAGTTCCAGGCGCTGGAGACCTCCCCGTACATCTTGCCGGCGAGCGCGGCGACCATGCCCATGACCGTGAAGGTGATGGACAGCCCCAGCACGAACACGAATGAGAAGCCGAGCGCCCGCAGCACGCCTCGCTTCTCTTCCCGGCGGCCGGCCACGAAGCTCATCATCAGCGGGATCATGGCCAGGACACACGGGTTCGAAGCCGTCAGGATCCCGCCGACGAACACCGCCACGATGGCGAGCCACGGGTTCGTGTTGATGTACTGACCGGCGTTTGTCACCAGCTCGGTGAACATCCCTGCTTACTCCCCTGTCGCGCTTTCTCTGATCCAAGCCTCGATCTGCGCTGCCTTGGGAATGCCACCCGTGGCCTTGACCGCGCCGTCAATGACCAGGGCCGGCGTGAACGCCACGCCATATTTCATGATGTCGTCGATCCTCTCGACCTTGGTCACCTCGGCGTCGGCGCCGGTGTCGGCGACGACCCTCTCCACCAGCTGGTGGAGTTTCTTGCACTTGGTGCATCCCGTTCCAAGAACTTCGACCTTCATCACGACCTCCTAGAACACCGCTCCGTAGAGCAGGCCCGCACAAGTGGAAAGCACCACCACCAGACCGATGAAGACCAGAGTCTTGGCGCTACCCAGCACGCTTCTGATGACCAGCATATTGGGCAAAGACAAGGCCGGCCCCGCGAGCATGAGCAGCAGCTTGGTTCGTTCCTTCACGCGCGCTCCCTACTTCCCGGGAACTGTTTTCGTCCGAGCCACAGGGCGACGTTGACCAGCCAGATGAGCACGGGAACCTCGACCAGCGGACCGATGACTGCCGCGAAGGCGCCGCCGTGGTGGATGCCGAAGGTGGCGACAGCCACGGCGATGGCCAGCTCGAAGTTGTTCGACGCGGCCGTGAACGACAGAGTCACCGACTGCCCGTAGTTGGCGCCGACCTTCTTCGACATGAAGAAGGAGATGAAGAACATCAGGACGAAGTAGATGAGCAGCGGAATCGCGATGCGCACCACGTCAAATGGCAGCTGCACGATGGTCTCGCCCTTGAGCGAGAACATCACCACAATGGTGAAGAGCAAGGCGATGAGGGTGATGGGACTGATCTTGGGGATGAACTTGGTGTGGTACCACTCCTTGTCCTTCACCTTGACCAGCGTGAACCGCGTGATAATGCCGGCGATGAACGGGATTCCCAGGTAGATGAGCACGCTCTTGGCGATCTCGCCGATGGTGATGTTGACCGCCACGCCCTCAAGCCCGAACCAGGTGGGCAGCACGGTAATGAAGACGTAAGCGTAGACCGAGTAGAACAGAACCTGGAAGATCGAGTTGAAGGCGACGAGGCCCGCACAGTATTCGGTGTCGCCCTTGGCCAGGTCGTTCCAGACGATGACCATGGCGATGCAGCGGGCCAGCCCCATCATGATCAGGCCCACCATGTACTCGGGCTTGTCGTGCAAAAAGAAGACCGCGAGCGCGAACATCAGAATCGGGCCAACGATCCAGTTCTGCACCAGCGAAAGGCCGAGGACCTTGAAGTTGCGAAATACCGGTCCCATCTCCTCGTACTTCACCTTGGCCAGCGGTGGGTACATCATCAGGATCAAGCCGATGGCGATGGGGATGGAGGTTGTGCCCAAGCTGAACCTGCCGAGAAGCGGCACGATGCCCGGGAAAACGTACCCAGCGCCGACACCCACGCCCATAGCCAGGAAGATCCAGACCGTGAGGTAGCGGTCCAAAAAGGAGAGCCCTCCGGCGACACCTTCCGACCTGGTCATCTCTTTCCTCCACGCTTGGCTGCCCGCTCGGCGAGCAGGTCGCCACACGAGCTCCCAGCACAGGCCTTGCCGCTTCGCCAGTCGTCGAGGCGCGAGAAGATCTCGGGGTGAATGCGCTTATCGAGCAGGGCCGGCGGCAGCCCGATGACGTGCGCTTGCGCGGGTTCAGGCTTTTCGACGATGCGGAAGTAGACCCATGGCGGATAGGCACTCCAAACCGGGTTTCTGATTCTCAGTCTAGGCGAAGCGCCCGCAATCATGCCCATGTCTTCGTTCGGCTCTGTCGGGCTCTCTCCCGGGAGCACCTGCTCATCGCACTTTGCGAGGCCATTTCGGTCGACCTTCTCCGTGGCGGGCGCCTATTGGCCCTGGCGCCGCCGGCGCGGGGCAAGCTCCGCCCCTCGCGCCAGATGGGTGCCGCGCGGTTCGTCGAGATCGTTCGCGGCGCGGGCGGTGTTGGGACCGGCTGGCGTCAGTGGAGTCGAGCTCGGGGTCGTCGAGCGGTCGCGCGGGTTCGATCGGCGGCGCGCGGGTCGGCAGGCCGACCGAGCTCAGAATGCGCAGAATCGTCTCTGGTTCGGTAATGAACGAGATGAGCTCGAGCCGGCCACCCGCGCAGGCCGGGCAGGCCAGGGCGTCGATCCCGAACACGCGTTTCGACAATTGCGCCCAGGTGAGCCTCGCGCGCCCTCGCGCGGGGAAGTCCTCGACCTGATTCTCGGCCTCGGCAGGGCATTTGGGGCACGGGTCCGGGGAGGGATCGAATGCCGCGGGAACGACCCGAGATCGCAGTGCGGTATTGGGCGCGAGGGAACCGTGGTAGACGAGCAAGTGACCGCGTGGCTCGGGCACGAGCACCGCAAGTCGTTCAACAATCTCGAGGAGGGAGTGTTCGACGTAGGCCGTGCCGTTCCGCCAGGGCTTGCGGAAGTGGCATCGCACGTTGCCGCGGGGGGTGAGCTCGAGCCGCTCGGTGGCGATCGGCGGGCGCGCGATATAGCGGCACAACCGTTCCAGGGCGGGGCGATCGTCGGCCTGCAGAGCGACGCCAGCGTGGATGTTGAACCCGCCGGCGCTGGTGTCGCGGCGGATCGTTGCCGTCCCCGCGGCTCCCCGCGCCAGGCGAGTCGCCGGCGGAATGCGCATCCCTGCGCGCGGACCTTGGGCGATGGTGCCGGCGGCGGAGGCGTGGCCGACACGCAGGAGAATCTCGTCATCGGTGTCGCCCTCTTCCTCGCCGGTGTCCGCCATGGTGAATCCGCGTTCTTCCGGCACTCGGGCGACCCTGCGGCGAACCCGGCGAGCGATGCGAGCCAGGTCGGCGTCGTTCGGCGCAGGTGTGGGGTGGAAGACCAGCTCGCCGTCCGCCGCTTCCGCGTACACGCCGTCGAGAACGAGCGCATGGAAGTGAACATTGAGCCGCAAGCCCTCGAAGTGAAGCTCGCCGCGACCATCGACGCCGCCGACACCCGTCACCTCGAGTGGCTTGCCAAGTCGATCGGCACCGACCTCCTCGACGCCGGCATCATCACCACCGGCAAAGAAGCCTATAGGAGAAAAGACGGCATCGCCGTCACTCCCGCGGTCCTGCTCACAGCCTGACTCTGCTCTGTTGGAACCGCGCGACCACCCGCGGATCGGGCCAGTCCGCAGGCGTGGATTCCGGCTTTCGCCGGAATGACGACACGCCGGTCAAATTCCAGAGACGGGGTTGACGGCAACGCCCAGACCTCCCATCCTCGAAGGCGTCAAGTCCAACGCATCCGGTGAAAAGGCGCGAGCGATGAGCTTCCAACCGAAGGGACTTCCGGGGAAAGGCGAGCTGCGGCAGCGCACTCGCTCGGCTTGCTCTGCGCGCCCTCACCACCTCACGCACCACTCCAGAAGGGAAATTGACATGCGTGCATCGATGCTGAATTATCTCTTACGGGCTACGGGCTACGGGCTACGGGCTAGCCATTAGCGTACTTACGAGCTCCGCGGTCGCCGGCTACTTCGACCTGGAATGCGTCCAACGCGGCTCCAAGTGGCAGTGGCGGCTGATCGACCCGGACGGCGTCCCCTTCGGGGTCGCGGGGATGAACCGCTTCACCAACGAGACGATCTCGGTGAATCACACGGCGTGGGTCGAATACGACGAGGTGGACTTCAAAGACATCGACCGCCGCCGCAACTGGGCGCTTCACAATCTGAACGCGCTGGAGGCGGCCAAGTTCAACTCGTTCGGGCACTTCTGCGAGTTTGACAAGTCCTTGGATCAGATTCCAGGAGTCGACCCGACCAGGCTGACCACCAACCACGACGAAGTCTGGTGCCGCGACGGGGACGGGGAGTGCCTCGACTCCGAAGGCCTGGTCTCCGACTACTTCTGGAACGACTTCCGCATGCTGCGCTGGCTCAACGACCCGGTTGGCCCATCCGGCGCCGGACGGGAGGTGGCCTGGCTGCCGGTCTTGCAGTTTGCCGCGGGAGATGAAGGGGCGGACCACGGCTTCGATGGGCGGAGAACACCGTGGGATCCCGAAGACAACCTCACCAACATCAACTGGTTCATCGCCCGTTTTCCGGACCCCTTCTACGACGACGTCTACGGCGTCGACCCTTTCGCGACGAGCTGCGACAACATCGCCAAGGTCGCCCTGGCGAACGATCCCGACACCACCCGCGGCCATCGCTACCAGGGCCTGGCCGAGCGCGAGGAGCTGATCGGCATCTGCCTGGGCCAGGAGAACGCCTGGTTCACCAGCAAGAACGCCCTTGGAGGGGGTACCAACAACCCGTGGAATCGCCGTGAGTGGTTGCGTTGGCTGATCATGGGGTGGCGGCAGCCCGCTGGTGCCGAACCGTGCGAATCGGAAGCGGACTGCGAGCCGACGCCCGGAAAACTCGCTTTCGTGGCCGCGATGAAAGAGAGGTATGGGCTGATCGCCGAGGACTGCACCCACGCAGGGGATTGTGACGCTTCCGACAAGGCGATCTGCCACTGGAACAACACCTACCAGGCCGGTGGAAACAACTTCTGCATCACTAGTTGGGATGCCCCGGGCGACCCAAACTCACTGTTGAGAACCTCGACGGTCTACGACGTCTGCCAGCTTTACGGTCGCGAGCCCTTCGTGCTTCCCTTCGTCGATCACTCGGCCGACCAGTTCGAGCCCATCCTCGAGGCGGCCGCCCAAATCATCGATCCTCTGTACCCCAACCAGTTGAACGCCCCACCCGTCGATCTCGGCTGGTGGCTGAAGCAGGACGATGCCGACCACTTCATGAAGATGGTCGCCGAGGAGTTCTACAGCAAGGCGTACGCCGCGATCAAAACCTACGACACCGACCACCTGATCTTTTCCGACCGTTACGTTTGGAGCATCGAAGGCCGGGCTTTCATCGAGATCGCCAGCAACTACGTCGACGCCCTCTGCGTGAACATGTACGTGCCGCCCGAGCTGGTCGACTCGGAACGCTCCAAGCTCGAGTCGCTGTACGACAGCCCGGACAAGCAGGTTCCGGTCTTGATCACGGAGTTCAGCTACCACAACGATCATTGGGGGCACAATCCACATAGGCAGGACGTGGGATGGGACGGTTGTTGGTACGAGCGCGACCACGACAAGCGCTGCGCCGATTGCCCCGGAAATCCAGGCGGCGTCCCGGTGGAGGACTGTGCCGGCATCTTCGCCTACCCCGAGGTCGGCACCGGTGTGGCGGCTGTGTCGGCTCAGAATCGCGCCAACGCCTACAGCAGCTTCGTGCGCAAGATGCTCGAGGCCAAGGGCTGCAACGGCTGCAATCCCTTGGCGACCGGGGCGGGACAGGCGGAGTTCGTGCTGGGGGCGATCTGGTACTCGCTCTTTGATCATCAAATCACGAGGCTGTCTGGCGAGCTCGCGACCACGGACCAGACACAGAATTTCGGCCTCTTGAAGCCCACGGACGACACGCCGCAGCCGGTTTCGGTTCTCGAGACCGTGGTCGATCAGTACCAACCTCTGCGCGAATCGATGGAGTGCACGAACAAACATCTGCGCGCCTATTTCGATCCGACTCACGTGGACTGTGAAGCGGGAGAGAACTGATGCGACGGCTCATACTCCTGATCCCACTCTGCATCGCTTGCGCCTCCGCCCAGGCCGACAACCAACGGGGGCGCACCATCCACGTTCCGGGCGCGATCGCCACCATCCAGGCGGCGATCGAACTGGCCGCTGAAGGCGACACCGTTCTGGTGGCGGCCGGCACCTACACCGAGAACCTGGTCTTCCAGGGCCGCGACATCGTGCTGCGAGGAGCCGGCGTCGGCGCCACGGTGCTGGATGCCGACCGCAACGGCTCGGGCATCGTGATCGAGTCGGGCGAGAGCCGGGCTTGCGTCGTAGAGCACATGTCGATCGTTCGTGGGACCGGGACGGTTCGGATCTTCCCGGACCGCTCAGGCTTCATGGGCGGCGGCGGTATCTTCGTCGAGGAGGCGTCGCCGACCCTTCGCCAGCTACGGATAGAACGCTGCAAGCCGGATTGGGAATATCGGATTGCCATCGGCGGAGGGGTTCATCTGAGGTACTCACAAGCCCGCATCGAGGCAGTGGCGCTTCACGCCGACAGCGCGGGCGCCGGGGGTGGCATATTCGCCACCGACTGCACCGATCTCGAGCTGGTCGGCCTGACCATTACCGATTGCGAAGGAGGACTCGAAGGCGGTGGCGGTATCGAGGCGGCCAGGCTCACCGGCGCGGTGTTCGATTCCCTCATCATCACGAGCTGTACTGGGAAGTCAGTGCTCTTGTACCATGATGCAATGGGTGGTGCGATCCTGGCCTCCGGAACCGACGTGACGATCCGCAACTCCATCTTCACCGACAACGTATCCAATGCAGGTGGCGCGATCTACTTCTATTCCGGCGGCCCCTTCTACGTAGAAAACTGTCTCTTCGCCCGCAACTTCGCCGGCTCCTCCGGCGACCGCTATCCGGGCCCCCGCTATGGCGGTGCCATCTGCGCCTGGGGCGTGCCAGATGTGGACGTCACGAACTGTACCTTCGTGGATAACTTCGCGGTGGGACGGGACTGGGGCACGCCAGAGGGCCTCGCCGTGGCGATGTGGGGCGGCACCTTCGTCAACAACATCGTCACCGACCACAAGTGGTACAGCGCCGTCATCGGCCCCGAGCGCCGCGAGTACAACCTCTACTTCCACAACGATCTCGACTTCTACGGCGATCCCGCCGAAGGCGAGATCTTCACCAACCCACACTACCTGCGCCCAAGAAAGGACGACTACCGCCTACGCCCCAATTCACCCGCGATCGATGCCGGCGACCCCGCGCGCCTCGATCCAGACGGCTCGCGCTCCGATATCGGGGCCTTTCCGGTGTTTCGGCCGCGCGATCTGCTGCCGGTGGCGCGGGAATGAGACCAGGGGCGCGCCGACAACATCCCAGCTCACGCCAATTCGACGTCGTTCGCTGCTCTGGTTCTATCCTCGCAGCCGCCGATGACGGATCACCTCGCCTTCGACCATGAAGACGACATCCTCGGCGATGTTGGTGGGCCCGCCGCGGATCCCGTTCCACCAGCGACTCGATGCTGAGCGCCACCATGCGCCGCACGCGTTCGGCGAGCCGGGCGATGTCGCCGGCGGTCTCCAGAGGGTCGCGGCGGGACAGGTAGGCCGAGGCGGAGGCGACCGCGCCGCGAGAACTCCTCGAGGTAGAGCGCCGAAGCGACGCCGGTGGGGATCGAGAAGAGCGCGGTGAACGAGATCATCCAGAGCGTACCGAAGAGCGCCGACTTGATGCCGGCACGATCCGGGTGTCGCGAAGGGAAGCTCGACAGGAACTGCCAGTCGAACCAGGACAAGCCCTGGCGCGCGATCTGCAGCAACAGGATCACCAGCAGCGCGATCGCGAGGCCGACGAGGAGCATCAGCAACAAGCGCGCCAGTGCGTCGCCGCGCCGGCGGTGCGGGAGCGAGGGGATGCCCCGCCAATCCGACCCGGCCACGATTTCACTCCGGCGCACGACACTCATTCGTAGGTCTCGCGATAGCGGTTCCGAATCCGGTGGGCGAGCACGTTCATGCCCAGGGTGACGACGAAGAGCAACGCGCCGGCCGCGAAGATCGTCTGATACTCGATTCCGCCGGCCGGAGTGTCGCCCAGACTGACCTGCACGATGTAGGCGGTGACGGTTTGAATGCTCTCCAGGGGATTGAGGGTGAGGTTGGGGGTCGCGCCGGCGGCCAGAGTCACCGCCATGGTCTCGCCGAAGGCCCGCGATGCCGCCAGCACGAAGGCCGCCAGGATTCCCGAGAGCGCTCCCGGCACCACGATCTGTGTCGACACCTCGAGCCTGGTGGCGCCCAGGGCGTGCGCCGCCTGGCGCAGCGAATCGGGCACCGCGCGCAGCGCATCGTCGCAGAGCGATGCGATCATCGGCAAAATCATGATACCAACGACGATCGACGCGCTGAGGGCGTTGAAGATGCGGGTCTGAGGCAGCAGCGCGCGCAGCACCGGAGTGAGGGTGGTGAGCGCGAAGTAGCCGGAAACGACGGTCGGTACTCCGGCGAGGATCTCCAGGACAGGCTTCAGCAGCTTGCGAACTTCGGGCGCCGCGTATTCGCTCAGAAAGATGGCGCTGCCGAGCCCGATCGGGACGGCCACCAGCGCCGATCCGACGACGATCATCAGGGTGCCGGAGAGCAGCGGCGACCAGCGCGTGCCGAGCAGGAACTCGGAGGGGGCTACTCCGTCGAAGAAGACCAGGCTCTCCCTGGTCAGGATGGCGGTGAGCTTGATCCGCGCGCCGTCGACCGTGACCTGGTGCTTGTGGCGGTCGATCACCAGGCCCTCGATCTCGAGCCGCTCCTCGGCCGACTCCAACCCTTTGGCCGGGCCGCGGCGCAGGACGGCCTGCACGCGGGCGATCAGCTCGCGCGGGCTGAAGGGCTTGATCACGTAGTCGTCGGCCCCCAGGCCGAGCCCCAGCACGACGTCGCTCTCTTTTCCCTTGGCGGTGACCATGATGATGGGGATGTCGGCGGTGGCGGCATCCTGCTTCAGCAGGCGGCAGAGCTCGAGCCCATCGAGGGCGGGGAGCATGAGATCGAGCAGGATCAGCTCCGGAATCGTGCGCCGGGCGAGCTCCAGGCCGATCTCGCCATCGCCCGCCGTGGTGGTGGCGAACCCCTCGCGCTGTAGGTTGTAGGCGGCGATCTCGGCGATATCGGGCTCGTCCTCGATGATGAGCACCCGCGCCGCCGGCATGGTTGGGGCTCCGTTCCGCGGATTCTGGGACCGGGCGCCAGGCTAGGAGATCTGCATAAAGAACGCGTGAAGGAGTGGCGCTACCACCCGTGGCACCCACGCCCCACCCCCGCCAAGAGGAACACGGCGAAGCCCACCAGCGCCGGGATCGCCACCACCCAGAAACGGCGGGGATGACGCGGAAACTCGTAGCCGCAGATCGGGCAGGTTTCTGCGCCGCGGTCGGCGGGAATCGCGCAGCCGGGGCATTCTCGGGACATGGGGGGAGGGTAGCGGCGGTGGCGAATCGACGTGGCGGCAACTCAGCGAACGCGCACGATTACTCAGTCATTGAGTAATTGGCTGGATCTGGCTCCCCGCGGGCACTACGATGGCGGCATGCCAGCAGATTTCGATCGGGCTCTCGTTTCGCGGCTCCAGCGCCGACTGCTCAATCCTCCACCTCTGATCCAGCTGGTGACCGGGCCCCGACAGGCCGGCAAGACCACCGCCGCCCGCAAGCTCGGGGCTTGGTGGGACGGGCCGGTCGTCTATGCCGCGGCCGATCTTCCGCAGCCGCCAGCGGCCGATTGCATCGAGACACACTGGGGGCGCGCCCGGCGCGTGGCCGCGAGGCCGACCCTTCTGGTGCTCGATGAGGTCCAGAAAATCTCCCGCTGGAGCGAAGTCGTCAAAGGCCTGTGGGACCAGGACCGCGCCGCCGGGCGGCAGATCCACGTCGTGATCCTCGGGTCTTCGGCCCTCATGCTGGCACGGGGTGCCCACGAGAGCCTGGCTGGCCGTTTCTTCCTGCATCGCGCCCACCACTGGTCCTACGACGAGTGCAGAGACGCCTTCGGGTGGGATTTGGACCGCTGGATCTACTTCGGCGGCTATCCGGGTTGTGCACCGTTGGTGGACGAGGAGGAGGTCTGGCGCGGCTACGTCACCGACTCCCTGATCGAGACCGCCATCGCGCGCGATGTGCTGGCGCTCGAGACCGTTGCCAAACCCGCCCTGCTGCGTCAGCTCTTCATGTTGGCGGCTCGATTGCCCGCGCGCATCATCTCCTACAACAAGATGCTCGGCCAGTTGCAGGACGCCGGCAACACCACCACGCTTGCCCACTACCTGCAGCTCCTGGAGCGGGCCTTCCTGGTCTCCGATCTGCAGCGCTTCACGACCGAGGTCAGACGACGGGCGTCGAGCCCCAAGCTCCTGGTGTGGAACAACGCTCTGGTTTCGGCCCTGATGCTGCGCTCCTTCGCCGACTTGCGCGACGATGCCGCGGTCTGGGGCTGGATGGTGGAGAATGCGGTCGGTGCCCACCTGATCCAACACCTCCCGGGCACCGCCTTCGAGCTTCTCTACTGGCGCCACCGAGACCAAGAGGTGGATTTCGTCGTGCGCTCCGCCGATGCCGTCGTCGCGATCGAGGTGAAGAGCGGACGACCGGGGCGCCGGACGGGCCTGGCTGCGTTTCGGAAGCTCCGTCCCCGCGCGCGCACGCTGCTCGTCGGTTCTGGTGGCGTGCCGCTCGAGGAGTTCTTCCTCTGCGACCCACGGGCACTGCTCTTTGGATAGGCCGCCAGAGCTATCATCCCGACCCGTCGACCCACCTACTCCGGAGACCCGCCCATGCCCGAAACCCGCTCGGACTGGCACAGTTACTTCATGCGCATCGCCCAGCAGGTGGCCACCCGCGCTACTTGCGACCGCAAGCACGTCGGCGCGGTGATCGTGCGCGATCGGACCATCCTCTCCACCGGCTACAACGGCTCGATCCGCGGCATGCCGCATTGCGACGACGTCGGCCACGACATGGAGAGCGGTCACTGCATCGCCACCATCCACGCCGAGGCCAACGCCATCATCCAGGCGGCGCGCAACGGGGTGTCGATTCAGGACGGGGCGATCTACATCACCGCCAGCCCTTGCTGGAGCTGCTTCAAGCTGATCGCCAACTCCGGCCTGAAGCGGGTCTACTACGGCGAGTTCTACCGCGACGAACGCAGCTTCGAGGTCGCCCGGCGGCTCGGGATCGACCTGATGCATATCGAGATTTGACCGGGCCGGGGGCCGATTCCAGGGAAATCATCGCGCAATGTTGCCGAAGTAGAGAACAGAGAGCCCCGTCCCCTCCAATCCCCCCCCCAGTACGCCATGCCGGAACAACCGGACCAGGACCTGCACGACGTCTTGCGTGACGTCGTGCGGGAGATGGAAGACCTGCGCAACCCCTTCCACGCGTTGGAGGAAGAGATCCAGCGCTATCGGGGCGTGGTGCGCGGTGTGCTGCTGGCGCTCTCGTCGGCGGTGGCGGCGAAGCACCAGCCCACCTACGAGCACTCGCGGCGGGTGAGCGCCCTGTCGATCATGATCGGCGGCAAGCTCGGCCTCTCGGGACGCGAGCTGGAGACCTTGGAATACGGTGGTCTGCTGCACGACGTCGGCAAGATCGGCATGCCCGAGTTGCTGCTGGCCAAGGCCGCAAAGCTCACCGACGCAGAGATGCACACCGTGCAGCAGCATCCCGCCCGCGGCGACAAGATCGTGCGCAAGGTCCCCGATCTCGACGACATCGCCGATATCGTCCGCTACCACCACGAGCGCCAGGACGGCTCGGGATATCCCGATGGACTCGAGGGAAGCAAGATCCCCGTGCTGGTGCGGATCGTAGGAGCCGCCGACACCTTCGACGCGCTGACCACGCCCCGTCCCCATCGCCGGCGCACCACGCCGATCGGTCCGGCGATGTCGACCATGGCGGGCATCGCCGGCAAGAAGCTGGACGCCGACGTGATCGAGGCGCTGCTCGGCATCGAGCACGATCCGGCCCTCAAGAGGGTGCTGGCCAATCAGTTCGAGGACGCGGCAGGGCTGATCTCCACGGCGCGATAGCACGGCGTCAGTCATATCTCACACCGGAAACATTTGTGGACGGCGCCGCTCGCGCGGCCGTCACGTCTCGACCCACCGCTCCGGCCGAATCCCTGCGCTATCCTCTCAAGTCGTTGCAGGACAGTCCCCTGGCCCTCGGGTTTCCAGAGGCACACCGGTTGCAAGAGACCGGGCGAAAGCCTCTTCCACCCCCAGGAGACCCCAATGACGACCACCCCCGCCGCCCGCACCATCCTCACCCTCTGCGCCTGCACGCTGAGCGCCGGTTGCTACGAGAACTTCAGCGCCCCGGTCATCCTGACCGAGGAGGGCGAGACGGCGTACAACTCGGCGCTCGCTGTCGACGCAGCCGACTGGCTTCACTCGGTCGAGGCACAGAAGGTGGGCAGCGACCAGTACCAGCTCATCTGGCGCCAGTCCTTCGATCAGGGCGCGACCTGGACCGCGGCCGAGCATCTCGACTACTCGGTCAACGGTGGTCTCTTCCAGGATCTGGAGATGGCGACCGATCCCGACGATCCGGATCGTCTCTACGTCGTCTACGCCGACGGCGACAACGTGCGTTTCAAGCGCAGCATTTCGGGCGGCGAGTGGTGGTACCAGTCGGAGGTGCTGGGCGAGCACGGCCAGACGCCGCGCCACCACCTTGCGATCGACCCCGACGATCCCGCGGATCTATGTCTCTTGTTCATGAGCGACACCTGGCTCGTCTCGCGCTCCAGCGGCAACGGCGGCGTGACCTGGGACGAGAAGGTCTACGTCGACACCTACTCCAACTGGGAGCCGAGCTGGACCCAGCTGCTGGACGCCGAGTACGCGCCGGACGGAGCATTGCTCTGCCTCTACTGGCGCTTCTACGGCGGCTTCAGCCGCAACCCCCACATCGAGCTCGTCGTGGTGCGCTCCGACGACAACGGTCACTCCTGGAGCAACGAAATCCAGGTCGCGACAGTTTCCGGCTCCGACTGGGAGCAGATCCAGGATGGACTGGTGACCGCCGAAGCCGACCTGCTCACGGTGGGCGACCGGGTCTACGTGCTGTGGCACAGGTTCGACCTGGCGATGCTGGGTTGGAGCGACGACGACGGGCTGAGCTGGGACTACGGCGCACCGACCATCGTGGCCCCGAAAGGGACCGACGGTGAGATCGAGGAGATCCGCTACGCCCGGCTCGCCACGTCCGAATTCAGCGGCGAGCTCTTGCTGGGCATCAGCAGCGCTCCGGCCGACGCATCGACCAGCCTGAACCTCTATCAGCGCACCTGGAGCGGGTCGAGCCTCGGGGCATGGCACCGAGTGAACGATGAGTACGGCCGGCTGAAGAGGCGCGCCTTCTCGCTGGCCGCCGACTCCGACTCGCGGATCTTCGCCAAGTGGACCCAGAGGATCGACTTCGACTACACGACCCTCGTCTCGAGCTTCGATCCGCTGGCGCCCGAGCTCTACTCGGTGGAGATCGGGCCCGAGTCGATCGTCGGCTCCGCGAGCGCCGGCGGGAGCATCGATCTCTTCTGGGACGTCGGCAACTGGGGCTGGAGCGCGACCGAGCTCTACACGAGCGTGGAGCTGATCGATGCCGCGGGCGAGGTCTGGACGCTCTTCTCCTTCGACGACCTGCCGGTGCTGGCGAATGCGGTCTACGACCTGGCGCAGCCGCTGGAGCTCCCTCTCGGAGCCGCCAAGGGCCAGTGCGAGATTGTGGCCACGACGGGGTTTGGTCCCGACGATATTCGGGATAGCGATTCGTTTGCGCTCAATCTGAACTGAGCCTTCAACCCTAGACCCGCCCCAGCACCCGCCGGGCGCGGGTCGCCGCGATCCGCGTCAGCGCCGCCGCGAGCAGCGTGGTGAGCGCGATCGTGAGCAGATAGACCCAGGCCGGGCGCAGGCCGAAGCGGTGGATCGCCAGCAGCAGGGGCGTGCCGATCGTGGCGACCAGCAGGTTGCGGGTCAGCAGGCGCACCGGCTGCGCGCCGCGCCCGAGCTGTTCGCTGAAGGGGTGCCGGGGACGCAGCGCGCGCAGCAGTCCCACCACCAACTCGGCGGCCAGCGCCAGCACCAGACCGTGCATCAGTGCATGGGCCGGGTGGCCGTGGTGCAGCAGCAGGAAGGCGGCGAGAGCGAGCAGGTAGGGCCAGAAGACCAGCGCTCGAAGCAGCCGCTGGGCGGCGACGAAGGGCTCGGCGGGATCGGCGCAGGCGACCCGGAAGATCCACGCCGCCGAGGCGCTCGAGGAGCGGGCGATGCCGTCGCAGAGGATGACGTAGACCAGGAGCACGTAGGCGTAGATCAGTCCCCAGCTGGTGTATTGCCCCGAGAAGACGAAGGGGTCGGCGAGCCGGGTATCGGCCAGCGAGCCGACCAGGATCAGCGCCGACGCCGGCACCAGCGCGACCATCTGCGCGAAGACCCGGGTGTCGTGGCGCAGATGGGCGAGCACCAGGGTGGCGATCGAGGCGCCGCGACCCTTCGGAAAGAGCCGGCGGACCCCCAGCGTGGCGACGCGCGCGCCGCGGCCGGCGGACGCGCGGGTGGGCGCGGGCCCTGTGGCTTGCGGGGCGGATGGGCCGAAGCCCCGCGACGAGGGCCGAAACACCAGGGCGATGCCGAGCGCGGCGAGCAGCAGGGCGGCGGCGGCGCCGCCGAGACCGGCTCCCGAGCGCAGGGGTCCCCCCAGCGACGCGAACCACCAGGTCGGCTGCCAGGGGGCGCTCAGCCAGGCCGGCAGGAGCGGTTCGGCGCCGAGCAGCCGCCGCAGTCCGCTGAGCCCGCCGACGTAGAGCAGCATGGTGCAGGCCTGCAGGAACGCGAGCCGGCGCTGGGTGCTGGCGCGGCTCCCGCCCCCCGCGAACCACCGCTGGACGCCGTTCGCCAGCATGAGCAACGTCAGGCAGAGCGCCGCGGCCTCCACCAGGAAGCCGGGAAGCTGGCGCGGCGCTCGAATCGCCAGCGGTGCCACGAAGATACCCAGCACCGGCAGCAGCGCACCCAGGCTGGTGACGATGCGTGCGTAGTAGTAGGTGGAGGCAGCCAGCGGCAGGTGTCCGATCCGGCGGTGGTCGTCCGGAGCCGAGAGCACCGCCGCATGGTCCAGGAGCGCCAGAGGCAGGAAGTAAGACGCCAGGTAGAGCAGCGCGGCGGCGTCGCCGGCGGCACTGCCGTCGACGTGGGTAGAGGCCTGAACGCCGGCGGCCAGGAAGAGCGCAGTGAGCCCCCAGCGGCCGACTCGCTGCCGCCGATCGACTCGCCGGGAGGTGAGTCGGAACACGCGGTGCAGCGCCCGCGCCGCGACCGGATCGGCCCCGCACCAGGGGGCCGCGAACCAGATCACTCCACCCCCGACAGCACGCAAACGGGGCGTTCCGGCGAGAGCCGAAACGCCCCGTGAAGAGTGTCGCCCGGGTGGGAGCATTGGTAGGATGTGTGGTAGGGAAAATGAGTAGGATACCCGGGCGACACCGTCATGATAGTGGTCGGGGAAGGCCGGGTCAAGAGCCATTCGACATAAAAAGGACCTGGGCGGGCGTGTTTTCCTCGACACCACCTCCGACCAGGCGCCAAGCTCGAAATCCTACTGGTGACAGGCACTTGGCCGGCTTGTCACAGAGCGTGACCGAAGTTCAGGTAGATGTGCAGGCCCTCGACCGCGCCGCCATAGCCGAAATCCAGCCTGGAAATCAGTCCCCGCGGTCCCGGCTGGACTCGCAGGCCGCAGCCGAAGCCGATGTGGACACCACCGGGAGCCGCATCGAGCAGCCCGGGCGCGACCTCGCCGGCGTCGACGAAGCCCACCAGGCCGACGCGTCGCAGCGCTTGCCAACGCAGCTCGGCCGCCAGAGATCGGCGTGCGGCATCGCGGAACCTGCCGCTGACGAATCCCCGGCCGAATCTCGATCCTCCGTAGGTCGGCATCACATAGAAGGGCAGGTCCGCTCCCTCGACGGCGTCGAGCTCGGCGCGGCCGGCGATCACGAGCCCGGGAACGAGCTGCCGGTAGGCGCGCAGGTCGGCGCGTAGGCGCCAGTAGTCGAGATCGGGCCCGAGAGATCGGCCCAGCTCCAGGAGCGAGAGCGTGCCGCCGGTGGGGGCCCACTCGATATCACGCCGGTCGTGCTGCACCACGGCGGAGACCAGGGCGCGGGCCGCCGTGCTCGAGGCATAGGATCGGCCGCCGATCGAGAGCGGGCTCTGCTCGAGCTCCACCTCGTCGTCGGCCAGGTGCAGGCGCGCCCGGACTTCCCAGGCGCGTCCGAGGCGCCGCCCGGGCTCCAGCGCGATCACGAAGCGCCCACGCCGGTAGCGGATCTCGTCGTCCAGCGACGAACCGTTGCCGATTCCGAAGAAGCGCGAGCTGCCGTCGTCTTCGAAGAGCCGCCGGGTGCGCAGGGAGTAGCGGCTGCCGCGCAAGCGATAGGTGCGGTAGGTGAGCTGCAGACTCCAGTATGCGTGCTGGGCGACGAATACCTGGCTCTCGATGCGCGACGACGCCGGCGGCGGGCCCAGCGCGTAGAGACGCACTCCGGCCCCGACCCCCTGCTCGGCGGTCCACGAGAGCAGCGGTTGCAGCGCCCAGTCCATGCCGGCGGAGCCGTCGGCCGAATCGGGTTCGGCGGCGTGGCCGGCGATCGCCACCCCGCCCAAGGAGCAGAGCACCGTCAGCGCCGCGGTACGGGCCAGAGCAGCCACTCGTCTCATCGCGTCTCCAGGCGGATCGGAGCCAGCAGCCGGAAGTTCTCGGGGTTGGTCCAATAGCTCGGGTCGATCGGCTGAGCGGTGGAGCTGACCTGGCGCACCAGCTCGGCGACTCCGCCGCGCTGGGGCAGGAACTCGATCCGATAGTAGCCCTCGATGCCGGCCAGGCGCGCGGCGTGGTCCAGGGCCTCGTCCAGTCCGCCGATCTCGTCGATCAACCCAAGCTCGGCGGCCATCACCCCGCTGTAGACCCGCCCTTGCCCCAAGGAATCGACCTCGGCGACCGGCAGCTCTCTGCCCTCGGCCACGCGCTGGACGAAGGTCTCGTAGAAGCGCCGGTTGGAGTCGCGCAGCAGAGCGCGTTGGGCGTCGGTGAAGGGACTGTAGTCGGAGTAGAACGAGGCGTTGCGGCCGGTGTCGATCCGCTCCTTGTGCAGGCCCAGTTTCTGGTAGAGGTCGCGCAGCACGAACTTGCCGGCGTAGATTCCGATCGAGCCGATGACGGCGGAGGGGTTGGAGACGATGTGGTCGGCTCCGGCCATGATGTAGTAGCCGCCGCTGGCGGCCACGCTCGCCACCGACGCGACCAGTGGCTTGCCCGCCTCGCTCAGACGATCGACCTCGGCGGCGATGGTCGCGGCGGCGAGAGCCGATCCGCCGGGGCTGTCGATGCGCAGCACCACCGCGCCGATCTCGGGGTCCTTGCGGGCTTCGGCCAGGGCCCGCGCCAGGGTCCGGGCTCCCAGCAGATGGGTGCTCGAGATCAGGTCGTCGCGGCTCTCTCCCTGCACCATGTTGCCGTCCGCCACCACCACCGCGACGACCGGATCGGGGGCCGACCAGCGCCGGCCCGCGTAGCGCCGCGCCGCCACGTCGACCGTCTCGCCCTCGCCCGGACCGTGTCCGCCCAGGCGCCGCGCCTCCTCGATGGCGTGGGTGCGATCGCCGAGGTCGTCGACCAGGCCGCTCTCCAGCGCGGCGCCGGCTGCGATGAAGCCGTCGCTGACCGCGGCTTCCAGGATCTCGGCACCGAGACCCCGCGAGTCCGCGATCTCCTCCAGCATGCGAGCGTCGACATCGCCGAGCAGGGTGCGGAGCTGCTCCCGAAAGGGCTCCGACATGGCGCAACCGGTGTAGCTCTCCACCGCCGACTTGTAGGGACCGATGCGCTCGAAGTCGGCCTCGACCCCGAACTTCTCGAAGGCTCCGCCGTAGAAGAGCACTTCGGCCGCCATCCCCGGCAGCTCCACGGTCACGGTGGGGGGCACGATCACCAGGTCGGCGGCGCTCGCCAGGTAGTAGGAAGAGCGGCCGGGAGCCTGCAGGTAGGCGATCACCGGCTTGTCGAGCTCGCAGATCGATGCGATCTGCTCGCGCAGCTCCTGGAGCGCGCCCAAGCCCATGCGGAAGGCGCCGATGTCGAGGTAGACGGCACAGATCTGGGAATCCGACGCCGCCGAATCGAGAGCGCTGACGAGGTCGTGGAAAGAGGACTGATCGGAATCGGGCAACCAGATCCGGTCGGGGCGCCGCTCGCCGATGGTGCCGCGGATGGCGATCTCGGCGACCTCTCCTCCCCGACGCGGATAGAGCGGCGCCCAGTGGCGGGCGTCGAGCCGCCACAGCACCGTGCCGCCATCGCTGCGCAGTCCCCCGTCCCCCCCGCCCTCCGCCAACGCGCCGAGGGAGATGTGGGCGCCGTTGAGCTGAAGCTGAATCCGGCTCTCTTCGCCGTTCCAGGCAACACGCACTCGCGCGCCGGTGATCGGCTCCAGCGAGGCTCCGATCAGGTGCTCGACCTCGTCCTCGCCGCCGCCGCGCCGCCAGATCAGATCGGTGAAGAGCTCCAGCCGGGGATTCGCCAGCGGCCGGACCGCCAGCCCGCCGCGGCCCCCCGGCAGGCCGTCGAAGACCGACCAGCCGGTTGCGCCGATCGAGAGCAGCGCGCTGGGGCGCAGCAGGAAGCCGAGGTCCAGGCCCGGCGCGACGGGGGCCGATCCGGCTCCGTCTCCCCAGCGATAGCCGATCCCCCAGGCCAGCGTGCGCGGCGAGCCGAAGCCATGGCCCCAGGCGTAGCCGCGCTCGGCGCCGTCGCCATGCTGAGAGAAGGCCCATCCTCCGAGCAGGCCGGCGTTGGCGCGCAGCGCGAGCTGGCCGGCGTGGCTTCCCATGCCGAACGAGCCTTCCAGGCTCAGGCCACGACCGGCGGCCAAGGCGGCGGGATTGAGGCCCACCGCCCCCGCGTCGTCATCGATCGCCACCGAGGCGATGCGATCGTCGTCGATCCAGATCCCGGCCGCGGCGCCCGAGGCGATCGCCAGGGCGATGCAGAAGCCTGCGCCCCGCCGCAAGGCGCCGATCACCCGCTTCCGCCGCTCACCAGATCGGTCGCCAGCACCTCGACCCGGGCCTCGGCGCGCAGCCCCTTGAGCCAGCGATCCCTCTGAATCCTCTTCCTTTGCTCGCCGAGCTGCTGGCGGATCATCTCCTCGGCATCGGCATAGCTGAGCTCGCGTGCGTCCTGACGTGCCTCGACTCGCAGCAGGTGATAGCCGAAGCGGCTGTCGACCACCGGGGAAAGCTCGCCGATCGGCAGCTCCCGCACCGCTTCCTGCAGCGGCGGCACCAGCTCGGCCAGCGTGAGATCGCCGACCACGCCGTCGAGCGAGGCGCCGCCGTCGGTCGAAAGCTCGCGGGCCAGCTCGGCGAAGTCGGTGCCGGCGACGATCTTCTCACGCGCCTGCTCGAGCGCGCCGCGCGCCGCCGCCCGTTGCTCGTCGTCGGCACCCTTGGGCACACCCACGGCGATCTGCCGCAGTCGCATCGACTCGGCGCGCCTGAACTCGATCGGATTGGCATCGTAGTAGGCGCGCGCCTGCTCGTCGCTGATCGCCTCGCCGCCGCTCAGCTCGGTCTCCACGTACTTCTGGATCATCAGCTCGCGCCGCAGGTTCTCGCGGAAGTTGGCCTCGGTCAGACCGCGCGCCTCCAGCGCCTCTTCGAACTCGCTGCGGCTGGCGTGACGCGCCCGCGAGAACGACAGCTCCAGCTCGATCTCGTCCTCGGTCACGGCGGCACCGGCCTCGACGGCGGCGCCGTACATCAACAACTGGGCGATCATGCTCTCCAGCACCGCCTTGCCCGCCTGTTTGCGCAGCGCCTCGGGCACCTTCGACAGATCGCTGCCGGCCTGGTTCTGGATCAGCAGCGAGGTCATCCGCTGCTCGAACTCCTGCTTGAGCAAGGGGGTGCCGTTGACGCGCGCGACGGCTTCTCCGCCCTCGCTGCCGCCGCACCCGGCGGCGATCATTGCACCCGTCGCGAGACCGGCCAGCCAGCCGCTCCATCGCCGTTTCGTCATTGGTGTTCTCCGTTCAGTCCAAGTCAGCGCCGCGGCGCTCGTTCGATCAGTGATTGCTCGGCGCTCCGGCCGCCGCTGCCAGGCGCAGGTAGTCGAGTCCCACGTGGGGATGGGCGCCCTCTCCCGCGGCGCTGATCCGCAATCGCAGCGGGGTCTCGCGGTCGGCGACGCGCACCCCTTCCATCACCCTGCGCTCGGTCTTCGGCCGCGAACCGGGCGCCGCGGCGAGCAGAAGGGTGTCGCGATCACTGCCCTCGATCGACGCGCGCGCCGCACCGTATCCGAATCCGACCGTGTAGACCAAGTGCAGATCGTACCTGCCCGGCGCGACCCGCGGCAGCTCCAGCACCACGAAGTCGCCGGCCGCGTCGGCCAGGAAGAGCAGCTGCCGATTGCCGCTCCAGTCGCTGCCCAGCAGAGTCGTGATGTCGGCCACGCAGCGATCGCCGCTGGAGTAGAGGGGCGGCAGCAGGTCCTCGCACTCGATCGCGTCGGTGGCGCGCGGCGTTCTCGGCGGACGCGAAACATAGCTGGCCGGCGACCGCCCGGCGGGATCGACCTGATACCAGAAGGCGGTGCCGAGAATCGCCGGGGCCGGCCCGGCGGCGAGCTGGTGCTCCAGCACCAGGGCCAGCGAACGCTGGAAGAGCACCCCGGAACGATCGTGCCAGCGGTAGGCGACCGCCAGGTCGTCGGCCAGCCAGCGCATGCCGGATCCGGGCGAGATCCAGGAGCTGCGCTCCCGGTAGCCGCCACCGCCGAAGAAGGTCGGCAGGTTCAGCGAGCCGAGGGTGCGGGACGGGTCGTGGTCGATCACCAGCGACAGTCTACACGCCTCGGCTTCGCCGCCCCGGACCACGACCGTGGTCCCGACATAGCGGCCGGCGCCGTCGATCTCGAATCGGTCGAGCTCGTCTCCCTCCGAGTGGAGGAAGTGCCGGGCGTGCAGGTGCTCGACATCGCGACCCAGGGCGAATCCGCTTTCGACGTCGACCTCCCACGCCACGTCGCTGAGCTCGGCCTCTCCCACGTTGCGCAACCTCAGCTCGGCGCTGGTGGCGAAGGGCATGGCCAGGCGCAGCGACATCCCGCCGGCGGCCCAGTCGGTGTGCTCGGTGGCGAGCGCGGGGCTGTCGGCGGCGCCGATGGCGAAGAGCGCCGAGAGCGGCGCCGCGATGGCGGGGTTGTCGGCATCGTCCCAGCGCGCCTCGAGCACCACCTTGTCGAGGTAATCGGTGTCGTGGGAACGGGCGCGGATCCACAGCCGGCGGATCACCCCCGCGCCCCGCTCGCTCCACAAAAGGGTGTCCCCACCGGCCGGCAGCGTGGAGGTCGCCGCCACGGCGCCAGCGAAGCGACGCAGGACCGGCTCGGGAGCCGACCCCAGGCGCACCGAAGTGCAGCCGGCCGAGAGCAGCAAGAGCAGCGCCAGCGCGCACGGCGCCGGCGGCGGAGCTCCTGGCCTGGGGGTTTTCGAGAATTTCATCGAGCGAGCCGGGGCGACTTCCGATTCCATCGCGAACGCGGCAAGCGAGTATCCTACCCGCTCGAACCACTCGGTGCGCGACCGCCGCGCCGACCCGTCCACTCTCGCGGCCGCGCGAGGCGATCCCGGGAAGCGATGCAGGCCCAAACGATCGGATTCCTGAACGAGAAGGGCGGCAGCTGCAAGACCACGCTGACGGTGCACACCGGCGCCCACCTGGCGCGCGCGTACGGGCTGCGGGTCCTGCTGATCGACCTCGACCCCCAGGGGCAGGTCGGCAAGTCGCTGGGCCTCGACGTCGCCGACCTCGACGACTCCACCCTGGACTGGCTGACGCGCGCCGACCTGGCCGACCGCGGCGTCATCCAGCAGACCGACATCGAGTGTCTCGACGTGTTGCCGGCCAATAAGTCGTTGGTCGACTTCCCTCTGATCGTCGCCGACGCGCCCGACCGCTACGTGCGGCTGCTGAAGCGGATTCGCAAGCTCGAGGGTTACGACGTCGTGCTCTGCGACGCCCCGCCCTCGCTCGGGCTGCACACCGTGAACATCCTGATGGCGGTCGACGCGGTGGTCGTACCGGTCAACTGCACCTACCTGGCGCTGGACGGTTGCGCCGAGATCGTCGAGTCGGTGGCGCGGGTGCGCGAGCACATGGGCAACGAGACCCTCGAGGTGCGCGCCGTGATCCCCACGCTCTATCGGCGCAGCCGCCTGGCCGACGAGATCGTCGCGCGACTGACCCGGCAGTTCGGCGAAGGCATCTGCTCGGTGCTTCGTTACGATGTGAAGATCGACGAGGCACAGAGCCACGGCAAGACGGTCTTCGACTATGCGCCGCGGTCGCGCGGCGCGCAGATGCTGACCGCCATCGCCGAGGAGGTTTGGCAGCGTGTCGGATAGTGTGCTCGGGCACGACCCCTTCAGCGAGAAGCGGACCAAGAAGCGCGCCAAGGGCGGCGCCAAGTCCCGCCCGGTCGACGGCAAGGCCGCCCCCCCGCCGCCCCCTGCCCCCGCGCCGTCCCCGTCCCCACCCCCTGCCCCCGACAACGGAGCCCCCTCCGCCCCCTCGGAGCTGGGCGCCCAGGCCGCGCCGGGCCCGCCGCCCGCCGCCAGCGCCGCCCGCGAGCGCTCGGAGGAATCGCAGCGTCGCGAGATGGAGGAGATCCTGCGCACGGCGCTGCGCTCCATGGAGCAGGAGCTGCGCGCCGGCGTCGACGAGCAGCGCCTGCGCGACGTCCTCGCATGCGCCGTTCGCGAGGCCACCGGCGAGCAGCCGAAAGGGTCGACGCCGCTCGACCTGATGGGCGGCATGGCGGCGAAGCTGGTCCAGGGACTGGCCGTGCCGCGGGTGCAAGCGGTTCTCGAGAGCGTCGATCCCTTGCGCGTGGCCGAGGCACTGCGCGTCGGCGCCGATATCGCCCAGGCGTTGCTCGGTCCGCTGCACCCCACCCACATGGCCCAGGTCGACGAGTTCGGGTTCGACGAAGGATTCACCGATCGCCTACTGCCGATCTTCGAGTTTCTGTTCACCACCTACTGGCGCTGCGATCTGCACGGCGTGGAAAACGTGCCGGCCCAGGGGCGCGGTCTGATCGTCGCCAACCACTCCGGGGTGATTCCCTGGGACGCCACCATGCTCTTCACCGGCATTCGGCGCCACCACCCGCAGCGCCGCCACCTGCGCTGCCTGATGCTCGATCTGTTCGCGACCCTGCCCTTCGTCGGCACCCTCTTCACGCGTCTCGGGCAGATCCGCGCCTGCCCGGAGAACGGCCAGCAGCTCCTGGAGCGCGACCACCTGGTCGGTGTCTTCCCCGAGGGGTTGAAAGGGATCGGAAAGCTCTTCTCGGAGCGCTACCGCCTGCAACGCTTCGGGCGTGGCGGCTACGTGCGGCTGGCGATGCGCGCCCGCGCACCGATCGTGCCGACCGCGGTGGTGGGCGGCGAAGAGATCTACCCGCTCTTCTTCCGCGCCGACTGGCTGGCCCGGCTCTTCAACTTCCCCTACTTCCCGATCACCCTCACCTTTCCCTGGCTGGGCCTCCTGGGGGTGATTCCCCTGCCCTCGAAGTGGGTGATCCTGATCGGCTCGCCGATCGACGTGTCGGAGTATTCGCCTGGCGACGCCGACGACGACCTGGTGGTGAACGATCTTTCCGATCGGATCAAGGAGCAGATCCAGGACATGCTCTTCACGGGGCTGAAAGAGCGCCGCAGCGCCTTTCTGGGATAGGGTCCGCGGTACACCAAAGGCCCCGCGGCATGGTGACCGCGGGGCCTTCCCCAGCACGCTCCGCTTGGCGTGTCGTGTCAGTCGGTGCTCGGGGTGCTCGGCTCGTCGGCCGGAGCGGGGGCGGCCGGAGTCTCGGTCTTCTTGGCGGCGGGCTTGGGCGCGGCCTTCTTCTTGGGCGCGGCGGCGGGCTTCGGTGCCGTCTTCTTCTTCGGCGTGGCGGCGCGCGCGCGGGCCTTCTTCAGCGCATCCAGCCGGGCGCCCAGCTCTTCCACGCGCTCCTCGAGCCCGTGGAATTCCTTCTGAGAGGCCGGGAAAAAGCTCGGCAGCGCGCCCAGCACCCGGTCGATTCCCTCCATCGCCTCGCCGCGCACCTGGTCGACCCGTTCGACCACTCCCTCGGCTGACTTGCGGACGTCGGCGACGGCGCCTTCGGCGGTTTTGCGGACGTCGGAGACTGCGTCCGCGGTCGTCTTGCGAACGTCGCTCACCGTGTCTTCGGCGCTTTTGCGAAGGTCGTCGACCGAGGGCACATGCGGCGTCTCGATGTCCAGCTGAAGCTCGCGGGGGAGGCGATCGAAGAGCTTGCGAAGGCGCACGATATGCTCGTTCTCGCTGCTCTCGCCGCGCTCGATCAAGAGGCGCGGCAGGTCGGCGGTGGCGTCCAGGCCGCCGAGCCCGGCCAGGAGCACGTCGTGGGTCAGGTCGAGGGCGTTGCCGATGTGCCCCTGGATCGTCTTGCGCGCCTCGTCGGCGGTCTCGCGGGCGGCGTCGAAGCCCTTCTTGGCGTTGTCGGTGAGCACGATATTCATGGCGAATTCTCCTCTTGGGAAGTGCTGACTCGGAGGGTCAGGAAAGCTGGCTGATCTTGGCGTTGAGCTCTTCGATCTTCTCGTCGAGCTTGTCGATGTCGGCGCGGGTGGCGACCGAGCGCTCCTTCAGGAACTCCTGAAAGCGCTCCTCCACGTGGCGCAGCAGACGCTGGTCGCGGAGGTTCAGGAAGCCGAGCAGCTCCTTGACCACCACCGGGCCGTTGGTGGCATCGCGCCCCAGGTCGCCGATGCGCGAGAGCACCTTTTTTCCTTCTTCGAGCTCGTCGCTGAAGCGGTCGGAGCCGGCCTTGATCGAACGCTTGACCGCATCGACGATCGGCTCCGAGCGGCGCTGGATCTCCTGGCGCAGGAAGACCGGCGTGAAGGCGTCCTTGGCCGTCTTCTCCTGCGTCATGATGATCTTCGACAGGTAGATGGCGGTGACGTCTTCCTGGGTCTCGTTGTCGACGATCTGGATGTCGACCTCGTCGCGGACCAGTTTCTCGATGTCGTCGAGATTGACGTAGCGGCTGGTCTCGGTGTCGTAGCACTTGCGGTTCGAGTAGCGCTTGATCACACGCGGCATCGCGGTGTTCCTCCTGGCCGGCGCCGAAGGGAGCAGGCGGCCGGACCTGTGAGCGGGTTTAGGCGGAATCTAACGCAGCGTGTCAGGTGCGTCAATCGTTTTTGACGCGATGCGTCATTCGGGGTGGGGCGGGTGGTGGGGCAGGTGCGGTTCTTCGCCGATCTCGGTGTCCCAAGACGCGGAACTGAGCGCGCTCAGGCGAAGATTTTGACCAGAAAGCGACCACTGCCGCTCTCTGGCCCAGCTCAGTCGCCCGGATTGACCGCCGAGCTGCCAGGAAGCCGCGCTGAGTCGGCTCAGGGGGGTGGTTCCGCCCCACCGTCCCCAGTCTTCGCTTGCCGGGCGCTCCCCCTCAGCGCCTGCCCTCGATCCTCCGGGCGCCCCCCTCCACCCATTCGCCGAGCAGCAGAAGCCGAGTGGTGTAGTCGCTTGGCTGGATGCGCAGGAAGTCGTCCCGGCAGGCCGCGACCAGCGCGCCGGCGATCGGGGCGACCTTGAGGCCGCAGTCGTCGAGGAGAGTCGTCCACATATGGCGCCTCTCGATCTCCCCCCGCGCGTCGAGCGCCACGGACCAAACGCTGTAGTAGTTCAGGTCCCACCATATCGACCGGTAGAAGATCCCGTCGGGATCGCTGACGAAGTGCCTGCTGTACCCCCCGCCCGAGCAGCAATGAGCCGGCGGAGCGGCCAGGCGACCGTCGCCGTCGACCTCGTAGGCCGACATCCAGCTTTCGCAGTAGCCGTACGGCATACAAGTATTGGCCAGCACCAGCGAGGGTCCGTGCGTCGCCATCGCCACCACGGTGTCGTTGGTGATCCTCCACTCGACAGGCCGGATGGCGTCGGGCTCGGCGACCCAGGTGGCGAACTGCGTCTCGCAGGGAACATACCCACCTCCGTACGATGCCGCGAACACGCCCACGTCGCCGACGGCTTCCAGGCACTCGACCTCGTATATGGAGAAGGGCATATCCATCTTCCAGCGCCCCAGCCACACCGGCGCGTCGAGATCGCTCATGTCGCCCGATTGGAAGACATGGTCGGCCGGCCGGTTCCATCGAAGTCCCTCCCCGTAGGTGTGGAGGTAGTAGCGGTCGGTGACTTGGTGCCGCCCTTCGAGCCATCGATTCCGGGGCACCACCTGCGTCGCCTTTCGTCCGATCGCCATCAGCGAGACGTTTTCGATCACCATCTCCGAGACAAAACGCGGATCTCGAGGCTTGGAGAGATCGAAGAAGAGAATCCGGTCGTCGCCGCCGATCGCGGCGCCTCGATCGCCCTCGATCACCGGCAGCCGCAGCTTCCGGCCGGGCACGCCGAAGTCGCCGATGATCTCCGGTGCGCGCGGGTTCGAGGCATCCACGATGGTCCACGCGCTATCCCCATGGTCGCTTTTCGTATATGGGATTCCGGAGTCGAAGTGGGCGCTGATATCGGCGCCCCCGACCCCGTCCAACGTGCTCTCCCAGCGCTCCGGAACCTCCTGCCCGTAGCGCAGCACGCGGGCCGGGAATCGATCCGCGTGCACCGCGACCCGTCCAGGAGCACCTGCGATCGCGCTCGCCGTCGACGCCGTGCTCCCGCCGTAGGCCGCGCCGTCCCCCGCCAGCCAGTAGCGGCTGATGGTCATTTCGCCCTGGAACTCGTTGAACCAGAGGAACACGGCCAGCGAGTCCGCGGTGGTCAGACCGATCGCCGGGTTCGCATCGGTTCCCCCGCCGGTGTCCCAGGCCCAGCGCAGCTCCGGCCCGAGGGGATCCTGGACATCCCAGGCGGCAAACCCGTACAGGTCCGGGCGAACTTCCGAGTAGGACGTGAGCAGCGTCGCTCCCGACCGCGCGATCCCGCTGGTGGACGATTCGGGCAGCCAGCTCGAGCCGATATCGAGGCGCGCCACGCGCACCGGGGCGAGAGGATCCGAGGCGTCGATCACATCGAGGGAGTTCAGACCCCCTTCT
This sequence comes from uncultured Gemmatimonadota bacterium, assembly GCA_964490075.1. Classification (GTDB taxonomy): domain Bacteria; genus CAZBBK01. The sequence continues at coordinate 31,178 of CAZBBK010000032.1, forward strand.
GACCGCGCGTCACATAGGCCGCACCCGCCTCCCCGGCCGCCACGAATCCTCGGTCATGGGTATCGGGCGGGCTCCTCCACGACCCCAGAAGCTCCGGCTCCCACGGGATCGCCAGGTCGAGAATGTCGAGCCGACCACCCCCGGTCAACAGGTAGCCGCGCTCGCCCTGCAGCGCCAACGACACGATCGGCCCCGCACCCGGATCGACCGCCAGACCGCCCAGCGCCTCGGGCTCCGCGGGCGACTCCAATCCCACGACCAGGACCGAGTCGGGCGGCAGGGCGAGCAGCGCAAGATCCTGGTCGGCCGCCAGCGCGACGGCGCCCCCCACTCCCGGCAGACGGCCGATCTCGACCGGCTCCCCCTCGACCCCGAAGCCGAGCACGATCAGCGCGTCCCGGCCGGCGACCAGGTCGTAGTCCGGGGTCGACACGAGAAGCGCGCGCGCCGTCGCCGGCGATGCGAAGGAGATGGTCAGGACGGCGACGATCGCTCGCGACGGACCCCGCTCGCGAGCTCCGAATCAGGCCGCGGCATTCAGAGCGCATGATGGATCGTTCCCTCTCACTCGATCGACTCGCCACCGAGCCACAGGTAGTTGCCGGGTCCGCCGTAAGCGCCGATGTCGCTGCGCGGGGCGTCGGGGAAGCGCCGTGGCCAGCGCGGGTGCCAGTCGCTGATGGCGTCGAGGAAGCCGGGATCGCCGGCGTCGATGCAGGGCGAGCCCCGCTCGGGCGGCAGCGGGAAGTCTCGCCGCTGCGGCGCCAGTCGCGGATTCTCGTCGATGTTGCCGGTGCCGGGGGCGCCGCCCTGAACCACCGAGTAGTCGATGGCGAGCTCGGCGCCCCCTGCCGCCTGTGCCGGCACGTTGCCCCAGAGCACGCAGTTGGTCAGCCGGGCCGAGGAAGTGGTGTCGAGCAGGATGCCGCCGGCATCGCTTTGCGCGGAGTTCTCGTAGATGGTGCAGTGCCGGAGTTTGGCCTTCGCGTCGCCGGAGTAGTAAACGCCGGCACCGGATGTCGCCGCGTTGTCGGCCACGACGCAGTTGCGCATCGTCAGTTGGTCGCCCCGGGCACTGATGGCACCCCCGCGCTTGTCGGCGCCACTGACGTAGTTGCCTCGAAGGACGCAGACCTGCCGCGTCAGAGATCCGTCCGCGGAGGAAATCGCACCACCCTCGCCGACATCCCCGTTGCGAACGGCGTTCTGATCGAAGTCGCAGCGGAGGAGCCACAGGCTGGATTCCCTGGCGTAGATCGCCCCTCCATATCCAATTAGCGGATAGGCCTCGCTGGAAACGTGGCACTGATTGTCGATGAAGCTGCAGTCGACGCCCAATGCAGTGCAGTCGGAGAGCCAGAGGGCGCCCCCCGTTCCGAGGTAGATATCCGACCACCAACCGCGCTAGGCGACGCGGTTCTCCGAGAGCTCGACCCCTCGCAGATCGATCTTCGAACGTGTCGCGGCGAGCGCGCCGCCCTGGCCGAACCCTTCCCAGTTGCCTTCCGCCCAGTTGTCGCGCAGCACGCTGTCGCGGATGACGATCTCGCTGTCGGAGCCGAAGATCGCTCCGCCGCCGAGGTCGCTGGCGCTGGATCCCGGAAGAACCCGGTTCTCACGCAGCAAGCAGTCGGTGATCCGCAGCGCGGCTCTCCGCGCATAGATGCCCCCGCCGGCTGTCGATGCCTTGCAGTACTCCACCCGGCAGTCGTCGAGGGTCAACGCGGAATCCTCCAACCAAATGCCTCCGCCGTCGCGGCTCACGTGGCCACCGCGGAAGATCAGGTGGTGCGCCTGGGGACCCGAAGAGTCACTCCCCGCGACGGTCAGGAGCGGTCCCCTGCCTCCGCCGGTAATCACCGGCATCGGCGGCAAGGCCAGAGAATCGCCACGTCCCCAGAGCACCACGTTCTTGGCGTCGATCTCGAGCAGCTCCTCGTAGGTGCCCATGGCCACCGACACCGTGTCGCCGTCGCGCGCGACATCGATTCCCGCCTGAATGCTCGGGAAGCGTTCGGGGACCAGGAGCGTCATGGGCGGTTCCACCGGTCCCGCCGGGGCCGCTCCCCTCCCGCGCTCGAATGCCTCGGCCCGCGCGGCGTGCCCCAAGGCCACGACCATCCCGATTGCGACCGCTTCGTGCATCATCTTGGATCCTCCCTCGATGCGGCGTCGATTCACTCGATCGAGACGTCCCGGTTTCGATCGCTCTTCAAGTGTAGCTCGGCGGGGGGCGGACGGGGTGCCGGCCTCTGGACCTTGGCGAAATCTGCCCTTGTCCCTGCCCGACTTCGGCCACGGACCCAAAGGCGGCGATGCGTCGTGCTCGCGCGCCCACCGCCGCGAGCCGTCATCGGATTCTGGCCCCGACCCGCATCTCCGTGGTCGATCCGCAACTGGGCCGGCCGGTTCTTCACTTTCCGAAGGGCGCGGACCTGGACGCTACGCTCGAGTTCCTCGGCTACTTCGCCAGCTACCGCCGTGACTGCGTGGCCGAGCCGGCGGTCTACTTCGACCAGTGGGAGCCTTCGCCCATCACGATTCAGGTGACGGCGAGGCGGCGAGTCGCGGAGGACTGGGGAGGCGAGCTGCGTATCTATCTGCGCGACATCGTCTTCGACGACGGAACCGTGCATTCCAACGTCCTTTGGCGCATTCCCACCGCCGATCTGACCAATGAGTACGAGATCTACAAACGGGATTTCACGTTCCCCGTCGACATGAACAAGCCGGTCCGCAGCCTACAGTTGGACCTGGGGCGACAGGAAGACCCACCCAGCGAGGCGGCGGCGGGCCCGCTCTGGATCGGGGCCAACGATGAAGCGACCCATGACGAAAACGAGGTCGACCGGCGCGCCTTCATCCGCTTCAATCCTCAAGTGCCGGTCGACGACAGCTTCTTCAAGGCGGAGCTGCACCTGATGGTGGATGAGTACACGCGGCACAATCAGGAAGACCCGCCGAGCCCGGCGGTCGGGGATCAGTTCACCGCCCCGACGATTCTGGCCTTCACGATTCCGGATTACGGTGCGGAATGGACGGAGGCCACTGTGTGGGACGATTTCGATCTCGACAACGCTTGGTACTACGATGAGAATCAGTCCTTCAAGGAGGGTCGCTACATGGATTACGGCGATCTCACCGGTGCGGTGAAGCTGCCCTGGAAGAACCACGTCCCATACCGCGACTTGACCGATCTCATGGTGCGGATCGATGTCACGGAGGCGGTCAGATCGTGGATCGAAGATCCCGCGATGAACGAAGGGCTCTTCCTGTCGCCCTACCGGCGCGCGAGCGGCCCCTGGCCGCCCACGCCCGTGGGCTCGGAGCCGTGGGTTCTGGATCCGCCCGGGCTGGTCATGCTCAGCTCGGAGTACTTCGAAGGGACGCAGAAGTTCAGCGAGGCGATGGTGCCGAACCTGCTCCTCTACTACGACGAGGAGAATCCGAGGCCGGAGTCGAAGCGGTTCCCGATCTTCGACGAGTCGAATCTGCAAGACGTCTGGCCCCTGCTGGTGACGCCGGACGATGGGACCGGAACCGCCGAGGTGGTGGTCTACTTCGAGCCGGACGCCCCCTGTGGCGCGGGTGCGCCGATCCGGCTCTACACGCCCGAGACCGATGAGAACGCGTCGATCGAGCTGCTCACTCTGGCGGGTGATACGCTCGATCCATGGAGCCCGCTCACGGCGACGCAGCCCAGCGCCTGCCGCGACCACGTCGACTGGAGCGATCTCTGCGATTGTGAAGAGAGCGCCTCTTCGGGCGAGGAGAACCTCTATGAGATCGTCATCCCCTACGGGGCGCTGCAAGCGGTGGGGGATCGCAACGCACTGCGCCTGCGCATCCCGCGGAGCACGCCCTGAGATGGGGCGGCATTGGATCGGGATCGGGGCGGTGGTGGCGGCCGCGTCGGGGGGGCTTGGCGCCAAGGTGCCCCCCCCCAACCCCCTGTTCCGACGACTCCCTCACCCTGGTCCAGTGGTGGCCTTTGCTGGGACACGGCCCTTCCACGGCCGAGGGGAATCTCGCGGTCATCGGTGGGGCGGGTGGGAACCCGATCCTCGACCTGAGCCTCGAGCCGGTCCACGATCGAAGACGGATCGTGGGCCGGCTCGGAGAGCTGGGGATTCCTTTGCTGCACCGAGGGTTTCTCTACGGCAGTCCGGGGCGCAAGAGCGCCCCGGCTCGCCTCGAAGCGTACGACCTGCGAGACCCCGAATCGCCGGTGCTGATCCAGCGCCTGGACAATTTCAATTACCGCCACCCCGCTGCCGCCGAAGACCTGTTCGTGGTCGGCGCGATCTACGGCGGCGGTGGCCCGCTGATCGCCTTTCACATCCTTCCCGAGGGCCGCCTGGAGCGCGCCGCCGAATTCGGCGAACAGGGGGACGGTATCGTCGACCTGATCGAGGTCTGGAAGAGCTGGGTCTATGCCGGCTACGACCGGCAAAACGCCCTGAACCCGGGCCACCTGAACGTGCACGATCTGAGCGACCCGGAGAACCCGCTCGATGTGGGTCGGATCGACGGGCCGGGTGATCCGATCGCCGCGACCCTGGTCGATTCGATCCTGGTCGTCTCGTGGAATCTCAGTGACCCGCCCTACTCCAACTGGCTCTATGCCTACGATCTGGGCGTCGATCCGACGGAACCTCCAACCACCTTCTCATGGTTGTTCGAGGACAATAGCGACCTTCCCAGGTCTCTCGCTTCCGACGACCGCTTTCTCTACGCAGTAGGCGGCTGGCCGCGACTGATTCTATCGGTCTACGATTTCGCCGCTCCACAACCCTGGCGACCGATCCAGGAGATCCCCTTGTGGTGGGGCGACAACGGCGGCGCCCTGGCCGTCGCCGATCACGCCCTGATCCGCAACGACAACGGTTCGCCGCACGGCACCACGATCTTCCCGCGCCGCGCCGACGGTACCCTCGGGCCCCGGACGCGCTTCGGGCTCTGGGGCACGACCAGCGACGTCGCGATCGTCGGCGACCATCTCTACGCCGATGCCGATCGATCGGGGGCCCTGGTCTTCGAGATCGGCCCCCAGGGGTCGCTGCGGCAGGTGCAACGAGCCCGCCGATGGTGTTGGGGGCTGGCGGCGTTGCAGCCGGAGGGGCCGATCGTCTCGCACGGATATGACAAGCTCGAGCTGATCACCCTCGCCGGCGATGGCTCGCTCGACTCGACGATCGTGCTGGAGGAGTGGCCCGCCTACTCCGACCTCCGGACGGCGGGCGCCCATCTCTTCATGCTCGACAGCCACGAGCTGATCGCCGCCGACCTGGTCGGCGGAGATACCCTGGTGCACAACAGCTTCTGGACCACCGGCGGAACCACCACGGATCTGCTGGTGAAGGTCGTCGCCGCCGACACGCTGCTCGCTCTGACCAGCGGCAGCCTGCTCAACATCTTCCGCTTCACCGCCGCCGCCGGCCTCGATCTGGTCGCGGACCAGTCCACCGGCTACGACACCGCCTTCCCCGGTCTCTTCGACGACCCGATCGCCGGACCCTGCGCCGTCGTGCACGGCGACGACGGCGGGGTCGAGACCTACGACATCGATCTCGCCAACGGCGCCCTGGTGCTGCTCGACTCCGTGCGTTTCCGCCCGCGCTACCAGGCCTGGAGCTGCTCGGTGGTCGGCGACCAGGCGTGGCTCGGCGCCAGCGACAGCCTCTTCGTGGCGCAGCTCTTGCCGGGCGGCCGGATCGGCGAGATCCTGCGCCAGGAGTCGATCAACACGGTCTGGGGGCATGCGACCGGTATCGGGAGCTCGAAGCGCGTCGCCTTGCCTTCGGGAAAAGCCGGGGTGGTGGTCTACGAGCAGCCGAGCCTGAGCGATCGGGGACGAGATCCTTCTCGTTGAGAGGAGCTCGGAGCGCCTCCCATCGAGCCCCTGCCCATGCCCATGCCCGATTCGGGCAACGGAGTCGGGCAGGGGCAGGGGCACGCGAAGAAGTCCAGTCGAGACCGCCCCCCCACCCGCGCATGGAGCCCCGGAGGCCGGCGGACTCTCGCGGGGCCCGCGGTTCTTTGCGGAGTGCGTCGCGCGAGACGCGCTATATCGAAACGCCAGCCCCCCAATCCCCCGCTTGACACCCCCTCCCCCACCACGTACCGTCCCCCTAGGACCCTCCCGAACGAACGTTCGAACGGAGGCGTATGCTGCCCCTCGAAGCCCCGCGTGGGCGGACCCCAGCTTTCGACAGCAAGCGGCTTCATCTGCTGGATGCCGCGGCGCGGGTCTTTTCCGAGGTGGGCTACGACCGGGCCTCCATGCGACGCGTCGCCGCCGAAGCGCAGCTCAGTCTCGCCGGTGTCTATCACTACGTGGCGAGCAAGGAAGAGCTGCTCTACTGGATCCAGGTCCACACCTTCGACTCCCTGCTCCGTGGCCTGGAAGCCGGCGTCCAAGATCTCGACGATCCCCGCGAGCGGCTCGCGGCCGCGGTGCGCAACCACGTGCTCCATTTCGGCAGGCATATGGCGGAGCTGAAGGTTTGCGCCCGGGAGCTCGACACCCTGGCGGGCGACGCCTATGACCAGGTCTACGAGCGTCGCCGCGCCTACTTCGAGGCGGTGCACGAACTGATCCGCAAGCTGCGGCCGGCGCAGGGGGCGGGCCTCGATCCCTGGATCGCCACCGCCAGCCTCTTCGGCATGCTCAACTGGCTCTACCAGTGGTACAACCCGGCGAGCACACAGGTCGGCCTCGACCATCTCGCCGCGCAACAGACCGCCCTCTTCCTCGATGGATATGCAGCATCGGGTGCCAACAAAAGGGGAAACGAGTGAGGTACGCAGAGACAGGGTTTCATCTGGAGATCGACCTCGATCGAGGCAGCATCGAACGCGTGCCGAGCGACCCGAGCTGGACCGAGCAGCACATGGGCGGCCTGGGGACCAACGCAAGACTCTTCTGGGAACGAGTCCCCCCCGAGGTCGAACCCTTCTCGCCGGACAACCTGTTGGTATTCGGCACCGGCCTGCTTGTCGGCACGCCGGCTCCCGGCACCAATCGCACCATCGTCTCTTGCATCTCTCCCCAGACCCAGCTCTTCGCCTTCTCCATGATGGGTGGGTTCTTCGGACCGGAGCTGAAACGTGCCGGATACGACAAGATCATCCTGCGCGGCAAGTCTCCGGAATGGGTCTACCTGTGGATCCACGACGACAAGATCGAGATCCGTGACGCCGCGCACCTGATCGGCCTGGGGACCTTGGAGAGCGCCGAGGTCATTCGCCAGGAGCTCGAGGAGCCGAACGCCGCGGTCTCCTCCATCGGCCTGGCCGGCGAAACTCGTGTCTTCTTCGCCTCGATCGAGCAGGGCAGATCGAGCGCCAGCCGCCTCGGCGTCGGCGCTGTCATGGGCGACAAGAAGGTCAAGGCGATCGCGGTGCGCGGCTCAGGCGACATCAACATCGCCAACCCCGCGGAGTACATCCGCCTCTGCAACGAGTCCTTGGAGTTCATCAAGCACCGCAACGCCAACCCCCTCCAGGGAGTGATGCCGATCATGGCCGGGCTCGGCTCGCCGCAAGAGATGGCGGTGCACGACGAGAAATGGCATACCGAGAACTTCGTCTGGGGCAACGCGCGGGTGCGCCGCAAGGGCTTCTGGACCGAAGAGGTCGCCGAGAAGTGGACCCACACCATGGAGACGATGCGCACTCGGCTCCTCAGCTGCTACAACTGTCCGATGAAATGTGGTGCAGCCATCTCGGTCGACACCAGGATGTGCTCCTACATGATGAAGTGCTTCTCCAAGCTCACCTACACCATGGGCGCCTTCTCCGATCTGGAGTTCGGCCTGAGGATCGCCCAGAAGGCCACCGAGCACGGAGTCGACGCCTTCTCCTGCCCGCAGACCATGGCCTTCGCGATCGAGCTCCTGGATGCCGGGATCCTGACCGACAAGGACTTCCCCGGCATGCCCGGCGACAGCGAGGGCCGCTTCTACTGGCTCCTGGACCGGATCGTGCGGCGCGAGGGGATCGGCGACGTCCTGGCAGACGGCACCTATTGGGCGGCGCGGAAGATCGGCAAGGGGGCCGAGGAGTACGCCCACAACACCATCAAGAAGACCGAGCAGCTGCCGCTCAAGCTCGGCATGCTGAACCAGATGTACTTCCTGATGTACGCTACCGGCGAGAAGGCCAACATCACCCAGATCGAGGGCAACTTCCCGCAGGTGCCCTTCCCGACCAAGGAGCAGCAGAAGGAGTGGAACGAGGACTGGCCGCAGGTGCCGGACGAACGTTTCAAGAAGTGGTTCGAGGACTGGGAGCTGCGCGGGGAGAACTCGGTCCCGAACTATCCATCGATCGAAGCGACCTGCGAAATCGTCAGCTGGCAGGAGAGGATGCACTATATCGACGATAGCACGGGTATGTGCGCGGGCCTGTCGTCCTTCCCCTACAAGCCTCCCTTCCACATCCACAATTTGCCCATCTTGATATCCGCCGGAGCCGGGCTCGACCTGGACGAACCTGGGTTGACAAAGCTGACCAAGCGCAACCGCGACCTGGTGCGTTCGCTCAACATCAGAAGAGGCATGAGGCGCGAGGACGAGAAGCCCCCCGACGATCACTGGAAGAGGCGCTTTCCCGAGTTCGAGGAGAAGCTGCTCGACGAGTACTACAAGTTCAAGGGCTGGAACCTGGACGGCGTTCCGACCCTGGAAAACCTGCACGATCTGGGCCTGGACTACGTGGCAAAGGACTTCCTGGAGAGAGGGATCCTGAGCGAGGACGAGGAGAGCGTCGCCCCCCAGCCCACGAGCGAGGAAAGTGCATCGTGAGCGGCGCCAAGAAGAAGATCAAGACCATCAAGCGCATCAACATCGATGTCGACAAGTGCAACGGTTGCCAGGGCTGTGAGGTGATCTGCTCGGCCTTCCACGCCATCCCTCAGTACAGCTCCAACAACCCCGCCCGGGCCCGCATCCGGGTGATTCGCGACCCGCTCTCCGACATCTACGTTCCGGTCTACGCCGGCGAGTACACCGCGGCCGAGTGCGCCGGCAGAGACAAGTACGTGATCGACGGCAAGGAGTACGAAGAGTGCGCGTTCTGCCGCGCCGCCTGCCCCTCGCGCGACATCTTCAAAGAACCGGACTCGGGACTGCCGCTGAAATGCGATATGTGCGAATCCGATCCCACCCTCGAGGTGCCGCTGTGCGTGCAGTGGTGTCTGGCCGATGCCCTGACCTACGAGGAGCGCGAAGAGGAGGTGGAAGAGGATGAGTCGGTCGAGGAGATCGATGTAGGCCTGGAGGCCCTGGCGAACAAGTTCGGTTGGTCGAAGGTGCTCGACGCAGCGGCCAGAATCTCGAAGAAGGCCTGAAACGCCTGTTGGGACCGGTGAGAGCAGTGGAAACAGTCACCCCCTTCGCAGAGATCATCGAGGAGATCAAGGAGGCCGGTGGGGAAGCCTTCAAGTACTGCTACCAGTGCGGCAAATGCGACGTCGTATGCCCCTGGAATCGGGTGCGGGATTTCAGCATTCGCAAAATCGTGCGCCAGGCCTCTCTCGGGCTGCCCGAGATCGAGCTCGACGATATCTGGCGCTGCACCACCTGCGGCACCTGCCCGCAACGTTGCCCGCGCGGCGTCGAGCAGATCGAGGTCGGCACCGCGATTCGTCGCATCGCTTGCGCCTATGATGTGTTTCCAGGTTCCGCACAGGCGCTGCCCGCCGCCACCGCCAGTCTCGACAGCGACGGCAATCCCCTGGGCGAAGCGCGTGCCGAGCGCGACGCCTGGGCGAAGGGGCTCGGCGTCAAGCCCTTCGCCGAGGGCATGGAGATCCTCTACTTCGTCGGCTGCTACTACAGCTACGATCCGCGCAATCAGAAGATCGCCGTCGCCACGGCCAAGCTGCTGCAGAAAGCAAGCGTCGACTTCGGGATCCTCGGGGCTCGCGAGAGCTGCTGCGGCGAGAGCATTCGCAAGACCGGCAACGAAGATGCCTTCAAGGCGCTGGCGCGAGAGAACATCAAGGCCTTCATCGACCACGGAGTGAAGCGGATCCTGGTCTCCTCACCTCATTGCTACCACACCTTCAAGAACGAGTACTCGGAGTTCATGATGAACCTCGAGGTCGTTCACATCGCCCAGTACCTGGCGGAGCTGATCGAGCAGGGGCGCCTCACGCTGCCCGGACACTTCGCGAAGCGGGTCGCCTATCACGACCCCTGCTACCTCGGCCGCCACAATCGCGTCTTCGACCAGCCGCGGGAGGTGCTGGCGGCGGTCGATGGCCTGGAGCTGGTGGAGCTTCCCGATGCGCGCGAGAGCAGCCTCTGCTGCGGCGGTGGCGGCGGCCGCATCTGGATGCACACAGACAACGACGAACGATTCGGCAACCTGCGCCTGGCTCAAGCGCAGTCGGTCGGCGCGCAGGTGCTCGCGACCTCTTGCCCCTACTGCATCAGCAACTTCGAGGAGAGCCGCCTCGGCCTGCCCGACGACGATCCTCTGGTGGTCCGGGATCTCGTCGAAGTGGTGCTGGCGGCGCTCGAAGGAGAGCAAGCATGAGTGCCTCCGATCGGTGCTTTGGCGATGTGATGGTCGTCGGCGGAGGGATCAGCGGCATTCAGGCCGCGCTCGACCTCGCCGGCTCCGGCTTCAAGGTCTTCCTGGTCGACAAGGCGCCGACCATCGGCGGCAAGATGGCCCAGCTCGACAAGACCTTCCCCACCAACGACTGCTCCATGTGCATCGAGTCGCCCAAGTTCATCGAGTGCGACCGGCATCCCAACATCGAGATCCTGACCTACACCGAAGTCGATACCGTCGAGGGCCAGGCCGGCGACTTCGAGGTCGTTCTGACCCACAAGGCGCGGTTCGTCAACGAGGACCTGTGCACCGGCTGCACGGTCTGCTCCGAGTATTGCCCCATCAAGGTTCCGGATCCGTTCAACCAGGAACTGTCCGACAACAAGGCGATTCACATCTACTTCTCGCAGGCTGTCCCGTTGGTGCCCTACATCGACGAGCGTTGCAGCTTCATGGAAGACCAGAAGTGCACCATCTGCGAGAGCGTCTGCAAGAACAAGGCGATCGACCTGCAAGCGAAGCCGCAGAAGAAGGTGGTCAAGGTCGGGGCGATCATCCTGTCCCCGGGCTACGGCGTCTTCGATCCGCGGCTGCGCGGCGACTACGGCTACGGGAAGTATCCCAACGTCGTGACCAGCCTCGACTTCGAGCGGCTTCTGTGCGCCACCGGACCGCACGAGGGTGAGATCCTGCGCCCTTCGGACAAGAAGCACCCGCACAAGATCGCGTGGATCCACTGCGTCGGCTCGCGGCAGATCCTCGAGGGCGGCCACAGCTACTGCTCGTCGGTCTGCTGCTCCTACATCCAGAAGCAGGTGATCCTGGCCAAGGACCACGACGCCGATACCGAAGCGGTCATCTTCCACAACGACATTCGCTCCTTCGGCAAGGACTTCGAGCGTTTCTACCAGCGCACGGCCGACCTTCCCGGAGTCGAGTTCATCCGCAGCTACGTCGACGTGGGGCGCGAGATCCCCGAAACCAAGAACGTCACGATTCGCTACGCGACCGACGCGGGCGGAGTGCGCGAGCAGGAGTTCGACCTGGTGGTCCTGGGCGTGGGGCTCGGGCCGCCGGCGCAGGTCGAGTATTTGGCCGCGCAGTTCGGCATCGAGCTCGATCAGCACGGCTTCTGCAAGACCAATCCCGTCAATCCGATCGAGACCACGCGCCCCGGGGTGTTCGTCAGCGGCGCTTTTCGCGCGCCGATGGACATTCCGGAATCGGTGATGGCCGCCAGCGGGGCCAACGCGCTGGCGGGATCGCTGCTGAAGCAACGCAGGGGCCGACTCGACACCGAAAGGGTGTACCCGGAGGAGCGGGACGTTCGAGAGGAAGAGGCCAAGGTCGGGGTCTTTGCCTGTCACTGCGGGGCGAATATTGGGCGAGTGGTCGACATCCCGGCGCTGGTGGAATACTCGAAGGGGCTGGGGAATGTCGCGCACGCCGAGGAGGGGCTCTTCATCTGCTCGACCGATGCCGCCGCGCAGATCGCCACCACCATCCGCGAGAAAGGGCTCAACCGCGTGGTGGTCGCGGCCTGCACGCCGCGCACCCACGAGCCTCTTTTCCGCGACACGTTGCGCGAAGGCGGGATCAATCAGTACTTCTTCGACATGGCCAACATCCGCGAGCAATGCTCCTGGGTCCACTCCAAGCAGAAGGAGGAGGCGACACAAAAAGCCAAGGACATCGTGCGCATGTCGGTGGCGAGGACGATCGGCCTGGAGCCGCTCGAGGAGTTCGAGCTGCCGGTGAACAAGGCGGCCCTGGTGGTCGGCGGGGGCGTGGCCGGGATCAACAGCGCACTGGGGCTGGCCGATCAAGGCTTCGAGGTCCACCTGGTCGAGAAGGAGAAACACCTGGGCGGCATGGCGCGCCGGATCCAGACCACCATCGAAGGTCTGGACGTGCAGGCCTACCTGGGCGACTTGATTCGCCGGGTCTACCAGCATCCGATGGTCCAGGTCTCCCATCAGGCCACCATCACCGACGTCTCGGGCTTCGTCGGCAGCTTCGTCACCACCCTCGAGTCGGAAGGGCGGGTCAAGACCATTCGCCACGGCGCGGTGATCCTCGCCACGGGCGTGGACGAACACCGTCCCACGGAGTACCTCTACGGCGAGGACGAGCGGGTCTGGACCCAGCTCGAGTTGGAGGAGCGGATCGCCGCCGGCGACGAGAGGCTCGCAAACGCGAGCGCGCTGGTGATGATCCAATGTGTCGGCTGCCGCCAGGAGGGTCGCGACTATTGCGCCCGGATCTGCTGCAGCCAGGCCGTCAAGAACGCGCTCACGCTCAAGGCCGGCTTCCCGGAGATGAGTCTATATGTGTTGTTCCGGGACATGCGCACCTATGGATTCAGCGAAGATCGCTATCGCGAGGCGGCCGAGAAGGGGGTCCAATTCGTGCGCTGGGAGCCCGGCGCCAAACCCGAAGTGGAGGCGGCAACCAACGAGCAGGGCAAGCCGATTCTGCGGATCAGCGTGGCCGATCCGATCCTCGGTCAGCGCCTGGCTCTCGACGCCGACCTGCTGGCGCTCTCGGCGGCCGCCGTGCCCGCCGCCGGCACCGCGGAGGTCACCCGGCTCTTCAAGGTACCGGTGAACCCCGACGGCTTCTTCCAGGAAGCCCACGTGAAGCTGCGCCCGGTCGACTTCGCCGCGGACGGCGTGTTCCTGTGCGGCGCGGGCCACTACCCCAAGCATCTGCCGGAGGTGATCAGCCAGGCCTACGGAGCCGCGGGCCGGGCGGTCACATTGCTCTCTCACGAGACCGTCACCGCCTCGGGGGCGGTGTGCGAGGTCGACGAGCAGGACTGCGTTTCCTGCGGCGCCTGCATCACCGCCTGCAGCTACGGTGCGATCGGTTGGCGCGACACCGAGGCCGGCAAGAAGGCGACCGTGAATCCGGCGCTCTGCAAGGGCGACGGCCTGTGCTGCGCCAAGTGCCCGACCGATGCCGTCGTGCTGCGGCACTTCACCAACGAAGAGGTCTTCAACCAGATCGACGCGGCGCTCTCGGATTCGTGGGGCGGCAGCACCGACGAGCACTGCCACAAAACGCTGAAAACCGAAGTGAGTATGGAGGTGGGAGTATGACAGCTCTTGGGCATACACCGAGAATCGTCGCTTTCCTCTGCAACTGGTGAGCGTACTCGGCAGCAGACCTGTCTGGCGTGACCAGACAAAGCTACGCGACCGAAATCCGCATCATCCGGTTGATGTGCACCGGGCGAGTCGATCTCTCCTTCGTGATCCGCGCCTTCCAGGGCGGAGCCGACGGCGTGATCATCGGCGGTTGCTGGCCCGGAGAGTGTCACTATGTGACCGAGGGCAACTATGATGCCCTGGGCAACATGCTGATCTGCAAGAAGCTCTTGCGGCAGGTCGGACTGAGCTCCGAGCGGCTGCGCCTGGAGTGGATCTCGGCCTCCGAGGGGAACCGTTTCGCCGAGGTGATGAGCAGCTTCGCCGATCAGCTGCGCCGGCTCGGACCGCTCGGCGAGGGGGAGGCGATCGAGGCGCCGGATCTGCTGATCAAGCTCGAATCGATGAGTCGGCTGGTCCCCTACATCAAGCTGGTGGAGCGCGAGAAGCTGCGCGTCAAAACCCGCACCGAAGAGGCCTACCGGGCCTTCTACGAGAGCGACCGGGCGGAACGCCTCTTCCAGGAGCTGATTGCCGGCAAGCTGGCCGCGACGCAGATCATGCTGCTCCTCGAAGAGCAGCCGCTCTCGACGGCGGCGATCGCGGCTCGTCTGGGCTTGAGCCCGTCGGAGGTGTCGAGGCAGGTCCGAGACTCCTCGCGGCGGCACCTGATCCGATACGACACGGAAGAGAAGTGCTACGCCCGCGCGTGAACCAAGCAGGAGATGCGTTGAAGACATCAGCGACCAACCACGAATCAGTCGATCGGATTGTCGAGGCTCACCTGGGCGAGGCCAGCTCGCTGATCCAGGTGTTGCTGGATGTGCAGGCCGAGGAGAGCTGGTTGTCTCAGGATGCTCTGGAGAGGATCAGCGAGAGGCTCGATGTGCCGCTCTCTCGGGTGCAGCACATCGCCACCTTCTACAAGGCCTTCAGCCCGGTGCCCAAGGGCCGCCACCAGGTCCACGTTTGCATGGGCACCGCCTGTCATGTGCGCGGAGCGACGCGAATCCTGGACACGGTGCAGGATCTGACCGGGATCGAGTCGGGTGAGACCGACGCGGAGCTGAAGTTCAGCCTCGAGACCGTCAACTGTCTCGGCTGCTGCGCACTGGGACCGGTGATCGAAATCGACGGCAAGACTCACGGCAATGTCTCGACGGCGAAGACGGAAGACGTGCTGAAAGGCTACCGGTAGAGGATCCCAATGGCGCACTTCAGCACACCGACGGAGCTCGAGGACTACCGGCGAGGGCTGGTCGAGCGCAACGAGGCGCAGCGCCCCTGCGTCTCGATCTGCGCCGGAGCCGGCTGCCTGGCATCGGGCGCGAGCGACGTGATCGCCGCCTTCGAGTCGGAGCTCGCGAGCTCCGGGCTCGAGGCCGATGTCGACACCCGGGGCACCGGTTGCCCGGGCTTCTGCGAGCGGGGCCCGGTGGTGCTCCTCTACCCGGAGGGGACCTGCTACCTGGAGGTAAAGCCCGACGACGTTCCGGAAATTGTCGCCCGCGGCATCAAGAACAACGAGGTGGTGGAGCGCCTGCTCTTCGAGGACCCGATCACGGGCGAACGCGCAAAGCACGAATCCGAGATCCCCTTCTACAGTCACCAGGAACGGACGCTGCTCTCGAGCAACAGCCTGATCGACTCCCGCCGGATCGACGACTACCTGGCGATCGGCGGCTACAGTGCGCTGGTCAAGGCGCTCTTCGAGATGAGTCCCGAGGAGGTGCTGGAGGAAGTCAAGCGCGCCAATCTGAGGGGGCGTGGGGGCGCCGGCTTCCCCGCGGGGCGCAAGTGGGAAGGCTCACGCAACGCCCCGGAGACCCCCAAGTACGTGCTCGTCAACGCCGACGAAGGCGACCCCGGAGCGTTCATGGACCGGGCGCTGCTGGAGGGGAATCCGCATTCGATTCTCGAAGGTCTGATGATCGGTGGCTACACCATTGGCGCCCGGGAAGGCTACGTCTACGTTCGCCAGGAGTACCCCCTGGCGGTGGAAAATGTGACGCTGGCGATCCGGCAGGCCGAAGAGTGTGGGTTGCTGGGTGAGGACATCCTCGGCTCGGGCTTCGATTTCTCGGTCCAGGTGCACCGCGGCGCCGGCGCCTTCGTCTGCGGCGAATCGACGGCGCTCATGACCGCCCTCGAGGGGCGCGTGGGAGAACCCCGGCCGAAGTACATCCGCTCCAACGTCAAGGGCCTGTGGCAGAAGCCCAGCGTGCTGAACAACGTCGAGACCTGGGCCAATGTGCCGCTGATCATCAATCGTGGCGCCGACTGGTTCACCCGAATCGGCACCGAGAGCAGCAAGGGGACCAAGATCTTCTCCCTGGTCGGCAAGATCAAGAACACCGGCTTGGTGGAGGTGCCGATGGGGATGCCACTGGCCGACATCATCTACAAGATCGGCGGCGGAGTGCCGGAGGGAAAGAAGTTCAAGGCGGTGCAGACCGGGGGCCCCTCGGGCGGCTGCATCCCCGAGGAGCTGCTCAACCTGGAAGTCGGCTTCGACGAGCTGAGCGCGGCCGGCTCGATGATGGGCTCCGGCGGTATGATCGTCATGGACGAAGACAACTGCATGGTAGACGTGGCCCGCTACTTCATCGACTTCTTGACCGAGGAGTCCTGCGGCAAATGTGTTCCTTGTCGCGAGGGTCTGCGCCAGATGCACAAGATCCTGACCAACATCTGCGCGGGCAGGGGCAAGGACGGGGATATCGAGACCCTGGAGGATCTCTCGGAGGTCGCGTGTGAAGCTTCGCTCTGCGCCCTCGGCAAGAGCGCCCCGAACCCCTTCCTCAGCACCTTGCGCTACTTCCGCGAGGAGTACCAGGCGCACATCACCGAGAAGCGCTGCGCCGCCCTCTCCTGCAAGGGACTGATCTCGTACTGGATCGATCCCGAGAAGTGCAAGGCCTGTTTGATCTGCCTGAGGAAATGCCCGGCGGAAGCGATCGAGGGTGGCAAGCGGGAGATCCACGTGATCGACCAGGAGAAGTGCGACACCTGCGGCGTGTGTCTCGAGGTCTGCCCGGCTCGATTCGATGCCGTGAAGAAGATCTCCGGCGAACCGGTTCCGGAGCCGCTGCCGGAAGCGGAAAGAGCCATTGCAGCGGGAGCTGGACGATGACCGATATCCGCTTGCAGATCGACGGCAAAGATGTCACGGCGACACGCGGAATGAGCGTCCTGGAGGCCGCCGAGGGCGCTGGAATATCGATTCCCACTCTGTGCCACCACGACTCCCTGGAGCCCTTCGGCGGCTGCCGGCTCTGCATCGTCGAGGCCGAGGAGCGCGGCTGGACGCGGCTGGTCGTCTCCTGCGTGTTCCCCGTGGCCGACGGCCTGATCATTCGAACCCGATCCGAGAAGGTCGATCGGATGCGCAAGACCATCTTGGAGCTGCTCTTGGCTCATGCGCCCGATTCCCCCCGGCTCCAGGAGCTGGCCGGCGAGTACGGAGCGAACAAGGATCGATTCGAGCAAGAGGCATCGTTCTGCGTCCACTGCGGATTGTGCGTTCGATACTGTGCCGAAGTGAAGGGGATGCACGCGATCGGCTTCATCGATCGGGGAATCAACAAGGAGATCAGCTTCCTTCCGAAGATCGCCGCCCAGGAGTGCGAAGGCTGCAAAGAGTGCTTCCCCCTGTGCCCCACTTCTTATCTGCAAGCGGCCTACGTGCTGCTGGAAGGTCTCGCGCCGATGGCGGTGCGAAGGTAGCTCGAGGATGTCAGAGATGCGAGCACGCCCTCTACGCGCCGGGATCTTCGCGGTCCTGGCTCTGACCGTGACCGCCTACTGGTGGGAGCCGGATCCGCGCACCGTGATGCGCCTGGCAACGACGACCAGCACCGCCAACTCGGGTCTGCTGGATCATGTGTTGCCGGAGTTCGAGAGGGACAGCGGCATCCGCGTCGACTTCATCCCCGTGGGCACGGGTCGAGCGTTGAGGTACGGGCGCTCCGGGGAGGTAGACGCGGTTTTGGTGCATGCGCCGCCGGCCGAGGAGGAGTTCGTGGCGCGGGGATTCGGCGTCGAGCGAGTGCCGGTGATGTGGAACGATTTCGTGCTGCTCGGCCCGCCCCGCGACCCGGCGCGGCTCGATTCCGCACCCGGTGCGGCGGAAGCCCTGCGGCGAATCGAGGCGAGCGCCAGCGTATTCGTGTCCCGCGGCGACGATTCAGGGACCCACCGCAAGGAGCGCGCCATGTGGCGGGAGGCCGGCCTGGATCCGCGCGGAGACTGGTACCTGGACGCCGGTCAGGGGATGGGACCCTGTCTTCTGATGGCCGACGAGAAAGAGGCATACATCTTGGCCGATCGCGGCACTTTTCTGTCGATGCGCGCGCGCCTCGAGCTGCGAATCGTGTACGAGGGTGATCCCGCGCTGAGGAACCCCTATGCGCTGATCGCGGTGAATCCCACCCACTGCTCCGATGTTCGGCACGCCGAGGCGAACGAGCTGATCAGCTGGCTCACCTCGCCCCGCGGCCAGGCGCTGATCGCCGATTTCCGCGTCGATGGAGAGCCGCTCTTCCGCGTCTACGGGAGCGAGGCATGAGCAGGCCCTTCTCCGGTCGTTGACGATGCACTTTCTCCTCGACTCCCTCTGGCAGGCCTGGGGCCTGATCGTTCACGGCGACGGGGAGCTGCTCTCCGCGCTCTTCGTGACTCTGAGGGTGTCGCTGACATCGACTTCGATCGCGTCGCTGCTGGCGATTCCCGCGGCCCTCCTGATCGCCCGCCACGAGTTCCCCGGGAAGAGAACGCTGCTGCTCCTGCTGCGCTGCTCGCTGGCGCTTCCCACCGTCACGGTCGGTCTCTTCGTCTATGCACTCATCGCCCGCAACGCGCCGCTCGGGGACCTGCACCTGCTCTTCACGCCCACGGCGATCGTCGTGGGCCAGGTGTTGCTGATCGCTCCTTTGATCACAGCGATCGCGCACGGTGTCCTGGCCGAGAGCGCGAACGCGGTCCACGAGGAGGCGTTGCTGCTCGGTGCCAGCGCGTTTCAGGCCTCTCTCAAGGTGGTCGACGAGGCGCGCGGCGCGATTCTCACCGCGCTCATGACCGGCTTCGGGCGCGTCATCTCGGAGGTGGGCATTTCACTGATGCTGGGCGGCAATATTCGCGGCTTCACGCGCACCGTCACCACCGCGATCACGCTCGAAACCAGCCAGGGACGCTTCTCGACCGCCTTCGCCATGGGCATCGTGCTGCTGGTCATGGTGCTTGCGCTCAACCTTCTGATTCAGCTCCTGGATGCCCGCCGCGATGCTCTTTGAGATCGAAGAGGTCACGCTGCGACGCGGCGCGAGCTTCGTGCTGCGCGTCGATCGTCTCTCGTTCGGAGCGGGAGACAGAATCGCGGTGGTTGGCCCCAACGGCGCCGGGAAGAGCACGCTCCTGCATCTGCTCGCCTTCCTGGAGAAACCCTCATCGCGGGCTCGATTCGTGTTTCGGGGCAAGCCGGCGACTGGAACGAGACGGAACCGGCAGAGCATCGGGCTGCTCAAGCAGAGCCCCAGGCTCTTTCGCGGCAGCGTGCGGCGCAACCTCGCCTATCCGTTGAAGGTGCGCGGCACCGAAGCGGCTGAGAGAGCGTCGCGCATTTCCGAAACGCTGTCGCTTCTGGATCTCGGCGCCCACGGCGACACGCGGGTCGACAAGCTCTCCGGTGGCGAGAGGCGCCGTGTCGCGCTGGGCCGAGTACTGATCGCCAGGCCGCAGCTCCTGTTGCTCGACGAACCGACGGCGCATCTCGATTGTGCTTCCGCCGATCTGGTCGAGCGCGTGATCTCCGAGTGGCGGACCGGTCTCGTGCTGGCAACGCACGACCTGCACCTCGCGCACCGCGTGGCCACCCGCGTCATCACCCTCGAGGAGGGCGGAATGACGTAGACCGCGGCTGTGGTCGCGGTCTCATGACCCTTCCCCAACCCCGACGCGCCCCCGAGCCCTTCGCTCCCCCTCGAAAGGCTGATGCCAGAGGGTCAGCGCCGCGTCCTCGATCTCGGCCCAGGTCGCTCCGTCCAGCCAATGCCCGAGGTTGATGAAGAGATCCTCGCCTTCCTCGACGATCTCCGCGTAGTGGTGGTGCCCGCTGATGACCACCCGGTCTCCGCGCCGCCACCAATCCCGCACCACCCGCTCGCGATAGCGCTCCAGCCAGCGCCGCGCCGCCGCGGGCGAGGGACGCCCCAGTCCCCCCCTGCGGCTCCAGGCTCGCCCCACCGCCAGCGTGGCATCGGGGGGCAGCAGGCGCAGAGCCAGCACCAGCGGGCGCCACCGCAGCGCCCGCCGCATTAGGCGATAGGACCAGCGCGCCGCGGCCGGCTCGTCGCCATGGGCGATCATCAGCGGCACACTCCCCGCCCGTCCAGGGAGCCGCGTGGGCCCCTCGTGAATCCGCATCCCCAGATCGCGCTCCAGGACTCTCCCCGGCGCGAAGTCGTGGTTGCCGACCACCAGGTGGATCTCGACTCCGCGCAGCGCCGCGCGCCGCAGCACCGCGCCCACTCCGAGGTAGACCGCCGGCAGCACCGAGCTCCAGCCGATCCACACGTCGAAGATGTCACCCAGCAGTAGCAAACGATCGCTATCCCCGAGCCGCCCGACCAGCTCCTCGAAGAGCGCCTCTTTCCACCGCTCTTCCGCGTCCGGCTGAGCCCCGAGATGCACGTCGCTGATCAGCAGGTCCATGGCGGCGAGACTACAGCACCGCCGAGTCTCGGCGCCGGAGCATGAGCCGCGCAACCCGTGCCACCGGGGCCCCAGCTCGGCCTTCGAAGGGTCCTTGGCCGTCCCTGAGCCGCTTCCGCGCCAGCGTCGGGAGCATGCGCCCCAGGGTGTGCCGAGCAGGCGGTTGACACCCCATCCCCGAGCTGCTAGGGTCCGTCTCCAAGTCCCCTTGTTTCAGCGACTTGCGCCACCAGAAGCGGGTCGCGGAATCCATCCACAGTCACCACCTCGGCCGCGATCGAGGTGCGACGGCGGGAGAAGACATGACTCTGGACGCCCTGGGAATGGTCGAGACCAAAGGACTGATCGGCTCGATCGAGGCCGCCGACGCCATGGTGAAGGCGGCGAAGGTCTCTCTGATCGGCAAGGAGAAGATCGGCGGCGGCTTCGTCACCGTGATGGTCCGCGGCGATGTTGGGGCCGTCAAGGCCGCCACCGACGCCGGCGCCGCGGCAGCCGAGCGTGTCGGCGAGCTGGTGTCGGTCCACGTGATCCCGCGCCCGCATGCCGACGTGGAGATGATCCTCCCGAACGCCAGCGGCGACTGAACCTCCGCCGCGGAGGCCAGGCATGGGAGACGAATCCGCACTTGGAATGGTCGAGACCGAGGGCCTCGTGGCCGGCATCGAGGCCGCCGACGCCATGGTGAAGGCGGCCAGGGTGCGGCTCGTGGAGCGTGAGGTCACGGTCGCCAAGCTGGTCACCATCAAGGTGGTCGGCGAAACCGGGGCGGTTCGCGCCTCGGTCGCCGCGGGGGTCGCGGCGGCGGAAAGGGTCGGCATCGTGGTATCGAGCCACGTCATTCCCCGCCCCCACGAGGAGGTCGAGCCGCTCATCTACCCCAGAGAACAGCCCGATCCGCCCGCCGTCGAGCACCTCGATTCATTGACCGTTGCCGAGCTGCGGCGCCGCGCCCGGGCCCTGCCCGACTGCGGTCTCTCGGGCCGCGACATCTCCCGTGCCGGAAAAGAGAAGCTGATCGAACTGCTGCGCCGCCACCGCTAGTAGCCGAGCGTTCGGCTCAACGGCGGTTCCGACGCGGAGACGGATGCCATGTCCATCGACCCCGACCTGAAGGCGATCCAGGAAGTCCGGGACCGGCTGCGCGCGGCCCACCGCGCCCAGCAGCAGCTCGCCGATGCCGGCCAGGAGCAGGTGGATCGCATCGTCGACGCCATGGCCCAGGCGGCGCAGAGCGAGATCGAGCCGCTGGCTCGGCTGGCGGTCGAAGAGACGGGGATGGGGATCTACGAAGACAAGATCGCCAAGAACCGTTTCGCGGCGGTCGACGTCTACGAGCACATCCGCCCCTTGCGAACCGTCGGCGTGCTGGCCGAGAGGAGCGAGCTCGGCATCGTCGAGATCGCCCAGCCGATGGGTGTGGTGGCGGCGATCATCCCCACCACCAACCCCACTTCGACCGCGATCTACAAGATCCTGATCTCCGTCAAGGCGCGCAACGGCATCGTCATCTCGCCCCACCCGCGCGCCAAGGCTTGCATCCGCCGCTGCGCCGAGCTGATGGCCGCCGCGGCCTGCGCGGCCGGGGCCCCCGAGCAGCTCATCGCCTGTCTGGAAGAGCCGACGCTGGAGTCGACCCAGGCGCTGATGGCGCACGATCTCACCGCGGTCATCCTGGCCACCGGAGGGGGCGGACTGGTGAAGGCCGCCTACTCCAGCGGCAAGCCGGCCTTCGGCGTCGGGCCGGGCAACGTGCCGGCCTATATCGATCGCAGCGCCGACGTGGCCAAGGCCTGTCGCGACATCGTCACCGGCACCGCCTTCGACAACGGCACGGTCTGCGCGTCGGAGCAGGCGGCGGTGGTCGATGCGCCGGTCGAGCCGGAGGCGCTGCGGGGTTTCGAGGCGGCCGGCGGCTACTTCCTCTCCGACGAGGAGAAAAAGCGTGTCGAGTCGGTGGCGATCAAGGCGTCGGGCGCCGTCGACCCGGCGATCGTCGGGCAGCACGCTCGCACCATCGCCGCCAAGGCCGGAATCCAGGTCCCCGAGTCGACCAAGGTCCTGATCGCACGCCTCGACAAGGTCGGCAAGGTCGAGGAGCCGCTCTCGGTCGAGAAGCTGTCCCCGATCCTCGGCTTCTACGTCGCCTCGGACTGGGTCGATGGCTGCCAACGCTGCATCGATCTGCTGCGCCTCGGCGGCATGGGGCACACCCTGGCGATCCACGCCAAGGACGATGCCGTGATCCGCGAGTTCGGCCTCAAGAAGCCGGTGTTCCGGATCGTGGTCAACACCCCCTCGACCCATGGCGCCATCGGCCTCTCTACCGGCCTCACCCCTTCGATGACCCTGGGCTGCGGCGCGGTCGGCGGCAACATCACCGGAGACAACGTCTCGCCGCTCCACCTGATCAACACCAAGCGCCTGGCTTTCGGCCTCAAAGAGGTCGAGCTCGCGCCCCGGGCGTCGGAAGGCGGGTTGCGCGCCAGCGACGGCGTGGGTGCCACCTGCCGCCACGAGTGCGGCTCCGGCATCGCCGCCGGCACCTCCGTGGGGCACACCCTGAGCGAGGCCGACGTGGAGCGGATCGTGGAAGAGTTCCTGCGCGACCGGCGGGGCACGTGAGCGGGAGCCCCGCGCGTCCGTCCCTCGCGGCCCTGCGGGACTATGTCTTCCAGCGCGCCGCGCCGATCGGCATCTCGAATCGCCACATCCACCTCTCGGGCGCCCACGTCGCCACCCTCTTCGGCGCCGGACAGTGCCTGACCCGCCGCCGCGACATCACCCAGCGCGGGCAGTACTCCTGCGAAGAGACGCTCACCGTGGCCACTCCGAAAGGCGTGCTGCGCGAGGTGCGGGTGATGGGCCCCGCGCGCCCTGCCACCCAGGTGGAGCTGGCCGCCTCCGACCTCCGCCGGCTCGGCCTCCCGGCCGTGCTGCGCGCTTCCGGCGATGCCCGCGACACACCCGGCTGCGTCCTGATCGGACCGCGCGGCACGCTCGAGCTGCAATCCGGCGTGATCGTCCCGGAACGACATCTGCACATGGCGCCCCGCGACGCCGCCCAGTTCGGGGTCGGCGAGGAGCAGCGGGTGCGGGTCGCGGTCCCGGGCCCGCGCGGCGGCGTGCTCAACGACGTGCTGGTGCGGATCGACGAGCACTACGTCCTCGAGCTCCATCTCGACACCGACGAGGCCCACGCGCTGCTGGCGCGCGCGGGCGACCTGACCTACCTGATCGACGAGGCGAAGCTGGGCATCGACCTGAACCTACGTCTGGCCCGCCCCCCCGGCGGGCGGCGGCTGATGACCGAGAGCGACCTGCGCCAGACCCTTCGCAAGCAAGGCAGAGTACGGATTCCCCCCGACGTGCTGCTCACCCCCTCGGCGCGCGACCTGGCTCGACGCATGAAGCTCGGCTGATGTTCATCGCGCGCGTGGTCGGCACCGTCTGGGCGACCAAGAAGACACCGAACCTGGAGAATCTGCGCTTCTTGGTGGTTCATCCCCTGAACCTGAACAAGGAGCCGAACACCGACATCGTGGTGGTCGCCGACCGCCTGGGCGCAGGCCCGGGCGAGATGGTGATGTGCGCCTACGGCCACGCGGCGCGCACCGCGGTCGGCGACACCGACCAGTCGATCGAGGCCGCGGTGGTGGGGATCATCGACTCGGTCGATCTCGACGCCGCCCAGATCGAGGCGATTCCGAGGGAAACACCGGGGACTTTGGGACAGGGCCCGAAGCGGAGGAAGTGAGTTGGCGCTGGATCGAGAAGACGTCAAGGCGATCGTCGAGCGGGTGGTCGATTCGTATCAGCGCGGCGGCTCCCTGCGGGAGGAACCCAAGGGCGCCGCGGCCGAGCCGCCGGCCGCCGCTCCCCAGGAAGGCACGCCCGGCGGACATCGGGTGATCATCACCGCCCTGGGAAGAAACGCCCCCGGAATCGCCGCCGGCGTGACCGGCGTGCTGGCCGACGTCGGGGGCGACATCCTCGACATGAGCCAGACTCTGCTCGGCGACTTCTTCGCGATGATCATCGTGGCCGACCTGTCGCAGGCCACGATGGACTTCGGCATGGTCAAGGAGCATCTCGCCGAGCGCGGCGCCGAATTGGGCGTGCGCATCGTCGCCCAGCACGAAGACGTCTTCCGCTACATGCATCGGATCTAGCCCATGTCCTGGAGTCGCGACGAGATCCTCGAAACGGTGCGCATGCTCGAGACCGAACATCTCGACATCCGCACCGTCACTCTGGGCATCAGTCTGCTCGATTGCGGGGGCAGCGACGCCTCCGAGGTCGGCCGTCGCGTCGAGGAGAAGATCCGCACCTACGCTTCGGGCTTTGTCCACCAGGCGCGCCGCATCGAGGCCGACTACGGGATCTCGATCGCCAACAAGCGGATCTCGATCACCCCCGCGGCGATCTTCGGCGCGGGCCTCGACCGCGCCGGATTCCTGCACCTGGCCCAGGCCCTCGACCACACTGCCGCCGAGGTCGGCGTCGACTACCTGGGCGGCTTCTCCGCGCTGGTTCAGAAGGGCTTCTCGCGCGGCGACCTGGCCTACCTGGAGTCCTTGGCCGAGGCGATCGCCACCACCGAGCGGGTCTGCGCCTCGGTGAACGTGGCCACCTCGAGCGCCGGGATCAACATGGACGCCGTGGCGCGTCTGGGAGTGACGATCAAGGACCTCGCCGAGCGCACCCGCGACCAGGGCGGGATCGGCTGCGCCAAGCTGGTGGTCTTCGCCAACGCCCCCGACGACAACCCCTTCGTCGCGGGCACCTTCCACGGCGTGGGCGAGGCCGAGTGCACGATCAACGTCGGCGTCAGCGGTCCGGGCGTGGTGCGCGCGGCCTTGGCCCACTGCCCCGAGCTCGACCTGGGCTCGCTCGCCGAGATCATCAAGCGCACCGGATTCAAGATCACCCGACTCGGCGAGATGATCGGCCGCCGGGTCGCCGAACGGGTCGGCGTCGACTTCGGCATCGTCGACGTCTCGCTGGCGCCCACCCCCGCCGCCGGCGATTCGGTCGCCGATATCCTCGAGCTGATCGGCCTGGAGCGCGCCGGCGCTCCCGGCACCACGGCGGCGCTGGCGATGCTGACCGACGCCGTCAAGAAGGGGGGCGCGATGGCCACCACCGCCACCGGAGGCCTGTCGGGCGCGTTCATTCCGGTCTCGGAGGACCGGGGCATGATCCGCGCGGTGCGCGAAGGGGCCCTCTCGCTCGAGAAGCTCGAGGCGATGTCGGCGGTCTGCTCGGTCGGGCTCGACATGGTCGCGGTGCCGGGCGATACCTCGGCCGCGACCTTGAGCGGCATCATCGCCGACGAGATCGCGATCGGCGTCATCAACAACAAGACCACGGCGGTGCGGATTCTGCCTCTGCCGGGGATGAAGGCGGGGGAGTCGGTCGACTACGGCGGCCTGCTCGGCGAGGCCCCGGCCATGCCCGTCAATCGCTTCGGCTGCGAGGACTTCATCGCTCGCGGCGGACGCATTCCGCCGCCGATCCGCGCGATGCGCAACTGAGTGCGTGTAAGTTTTTTCTCTGTTCAGCGATTGAGCAGCCGAGAGTCGCCGGCGCCTGTGCGGCCCACCTGATATGGCGCGTAACGCGTTGTGCAGGAATCGTTTGTGATCGACGCCGCGGCGCGCGGCCTCGCTGTTCAAGATTTGAACAGGCTGCGCATCGCCGCAGCACCGGTCGATTTTTTTACTAAGGCTGGATGAAAAGCGTCCGATCCAAGGAGTCAAGGGGCAGAGAACTCCCCCACCCCCCGGAAAGGACCGCACGATGACCCGCAGCCGCAGCACTCTCCGCACTCCGCGCACCGACCGACGAGCCCAACGGAGCCGGCAACTCGACGTCGATTCCCGGCGTCTCGAACGGGTTCGAGCCCGGATCGAGTCGGGCTACTACGAGCGCCCGGAGGTGCTGCGGGACCTGGCGAGCATTCTGCTGGAGGTCCTGGACCGCCCGGACGCGTGAGCCCGGCGGTCCCCGCCAGCACCTCCGGACTCCCGCCGAGATCGAGATCGGCCACGGTCGAATTGAAGCTCGCGCCATAGGTCGCCGGCCAGCGTAGCGAGCCGTCGGCGTCGAAGACCTGTCTGCCCAAGATGATCTCCGGCACGGCGTCGTGGTCGAGCTCCGCTCCCAGGCCGCGATCCTGCGTTGCCTCAGGGGTGGATGCTCTTCCAGGGGGCTCGAGGCGGCGATCGAGAACGTCTGCGTGGCCGGCGCCCGCAAGCAAGAGAGCAAGAGCGGCGAGTGTCGGCAAGGGGCCGATCAGGTGCCGGAGTGACATGGCGATTCTCCTCGGAGGTCGCTGCGCACTCCATCGAGAGCAACAGCGACGGTGACCCGGCAGGAGACGCCACCGCCAGGGTGGCTCGGCCGGTAAAGGCGATTCGCGTGCCACGACTTTTTGGCCCGCCACCAGAGCCCACGATGACGGCGCAAGTCCTTGTATTTCAGCGTGATGCAGCGCACGCTCCGAGCCCCCCGTGCGCCCGGCGGATCCCTCCCCTTCGGCGCCGACCTTCATTCTGACGCAGCTCGCCGTCCGCGCCCGGTGGCGACTGCGTCAATATGCTCCTGCTGGGTTCAAGAGAGCCGGGACTGATTCAAAGCGCTGACGCGGGGGGCCAACAGAACGGGGACAGGGCTTTATCCCCCGTCCCGGGCCGCCAAATCCCCCATTCCTCCGCTGCCGTGACGCCTCGGGCGGCACAATCGGCCGCCGCCGGGAGTCGGCGTCGTGCCACAGTCGGCTGTCCCGCCGTCGATTAGCCGATCGCAGCGCGATCTCCGAGGAGCGGGCACACGATTTGCGAACTCTCCACGTCAACCCAGCGGAGAGTCGATGTGGATCAGCGCCCCCAAGATATCGTTGACGACTTCATTCACGAGACCTACCTCGACACCCTCGACGAGGCGGAGGTCCTCGAAGACCTCCAACGATTCTCGGAGATCTGCGGGAGAGTGATCTCGGAGACGATTCACGACGGCCGCAAGATCGTCGAGCTGAACCGTCGTCTCACCGCCATCCGGCAGAAGCAGATGTTGGCCGCCAGCGACGACGAGCCTCGACCCGCATCCTGGGCGAGCTCCTCGGCGCCCAGAGTCAGTCGTGCGCGGCGGGTGGTTCACAACAAGCGCCTGATCCTGACCGCGATTCGCGAGATCTCGCCCACCACCGCGGAGCGGATTCGCACCACCGTGCACCCGGTCGCGGCGCCCTCTCCCGACCCGGCGACGGCGCCCCAGCCCTCCGCTCAGTCCGCCGCGAAGACGGCGCTCGCCATTACCCGCAGAGCGCCCGCCCCCGAGCCTCGGCGCTCGGCCCTGCTCTCCGGATCGCTGCTCCCTCCCCTGATCCTCTTCGCCGGTCTGCTGATCACGATCCTCCTGACACTTCCCCACTGACTTGCCACCACCGCCCCTCGATTTCGACATCTGCTTTCGCCGCACCCTGCGCCGCGACCAGCTCGATGTCGATTGGCGGGCCGAAGCGCATCTCCTTCCGGCGGCGATCGAGGAGCATGTGGCGACGCACTGGAGGAGGATCCGGGAACGAGCGCGGCGGCGCGGCCAGGAGCTCTTCGCCGGTCCCCTCTGCCGCCTCGACGGACACCAGTGGTCGGGAGAGCGCTTGCGCCTCTCCCTCTCGCTCACCGACTATCGCCAGCTGCAAGGAACCAGCGGCTCGGTCTGGCCGGGGGGGCTCCCGATGGCCGCGCGCGCCGATGGCCTGGGGGTCAACGCAACGCTGGTCACCGCGAACGGGAAGCTGGTGTTAGTGCGGCGCAGCCGCAGCGTGTTCGACAGCCCCGGAATGCTCGATACGGGCGGCGGCCACATCGATCCCACGCTGCATCTGAGGGTCCGCGGACGCCCCGATCCCTTCGTCGCCATCGAGGCCGAGGTCTGCGACGAGTTCGGTCTCGAGCCCGAGGAGCTGCGCGACACCCGTCTCCTGGGTCTGGCGCGGCACCGTCCCGGTGGGAAGCCGGAGCTGCTCTTCCTGATCGAGCTCGACCTGCCCTTCGCCTCCCTGCCTCCACGGCTCGCGGGCGCGGCCGAGGGCAGCGAGACCGAGGCGCTCGAGGCGCATTCTTGGGAGTCGGCGGCCATGCTCCTGGCGCAGCGCGGGCACGAGCTTTCCGCGTCCGGGCAGGCGTCCCTCTACTTTGCCATCAAGTCAAGGGAGCACACTGGAACTCAGGATCGAGCTCCGTCAGCTCGCTGATCATGCTGTTCAGTCGGTCCTTCACGTCGGGCGTGCCATCGCCGGAGCGCAGGTAGAGCGAGTAGAGATCCAGGAAGTCGTCCCGCTTGCGCGCGATGTCGCCGCGGTTGCCGATCGCGTTGACGTGGCGCATCAGGTGGAACATGTCCCCTTCGCGAATCCGCGGCGTCAGGTGGAGATGCTCCCGGCAGGCATGGCGCACGATCAGCGAGTACTTGTCGAGATCGCGGGCCAGCTTCCTCAGGATCTCCGGCACACCGCCGGCGCCGCGTGCCAATCGATCGAGCAGATCCGCGGCGAACATGTAGTACATGCGCGCCTTGCCCCTCCAGCTCTCCGGCCCCAGCTCGTAGTAACGCAGCGGGCGCACCGTCTGTGCGCTCTCGTCGAAGACCGCGAAGCGAATCAGGATCGAGTCGGCGTTGGCCTGGTAGATCTCGGCCCGGCGCCGCGCGGTCGCCCCGGACACCAGCGCGGCGATCTCGGAATCGTGCCGGCGCACCAGCTCCGTGCGTGCGGCGACCCTTCGCGGGTCGATCAGGCTGACCAGCAGGTCGGCCAGGTAGACGTTGACGTCTTCGTCGAAGTAGGGGTTGTTCGATTCGATTCCGAGGCTCAGGCGCGACTTCAGGATCGCATTCACCATGAAGAACGCGGTCGGCTCGGAGACCCCCCGAGCGTGACTCAGATCCAGGTATCGATCCAACATCGGGTCCTCGAAATCGCGACGGCTTCGGAGATCGACGATCAACTCCCCCGAACGAGCGTGCGCCTCTCGACTGGTCTTATCGGCAGGACGGCGCCGGTCGTCCACCGTGAGCCCTCGATGTCGCGGTAGCCTCGGCAAGCGACGCCTTGCCTTCGCCCCGCCCACCATCAGGAAACGTCCTTGAGCCCCCGCGCCCCGGCACCGATTCGCCGCGCCCTCGCCCTGCGCACCGCCAAGGGGCGCAAGAAGGCGTGCGCGTTCCTCATCGAAGGGGAGCGCGGAGTGATGGACGCCCTCCAGAGGAGCGCCCTGGTCGTAGAGGTCCTGATCTCCTCCGCCTTGTCGCCGCGCGCCGCCGGCAAGGTGCGAGGGGCGGCGCGGGACCGATCGGTGGCCCTTCACGAGCTGCCGCCGGAGCAGCTGCGCCGCGTGTCCGAGGTGGTCGAGCCGCAGGGAATCGTGGCCTTGGCGCGCGTGCCCGAGCAGCCCGCCGCCGGGGCTCCCTTGCTCCCCGAGGGGCCGGCGATGGCGCTCGCTCTCGACGGAGTCCGCGACCCAGGCAACCTCGGCACCATCGTTCGCAGTGCCGAAGCGGCGGGCTGCTCGGCGCTGCTGCTGACGCCCGGCTGTGGCGATCCCTACAATCCGAAGATCGTCCGCGCGGCCTGCGGTTCGCTGCTCAATCTGCCGCCCCGAATCGCCACCGCCGAAGCGGTCATCGACGCCGCGCGAAAAGAAGAGGCGGCGCTGGTCTTGCTCGATGTCGCGGGAGGGACTCCTCTGGCGGAGTTCCTCGCCCCGAGGCGCATGATCGTGGTGGTGGGCGGGGAGCCGCGCGGCGCCGGCGATCGATTCCGAGAGGCGGCCGGCGAGAGGCTGACGATCCCGCTGCGCGGCGGGGTCGAGTCGTTGAACGCCGCGGTGGCGGCCACTGTCGCGCTCTTCGCCCTGCGCGATCGTTCGCCCGCTCGCAAAGTGCAACGCTAGCCGGTGCAGAGTGCGGCGGCCGCGAGCCGCGCCCGCGTCCCTGCAGCCGCCGGGGTTGCTCTGTAACTCATTGCGGAACGGCGTATTGCGTGGTTGCTCCCGCGCCGTCGCCCGGCTGGCACGCCCCTTGCCCCAGCCGCCAGGTGCGAATCCGGCGGTCCACCCAGCGGGGGGGAATCCGGACCGGGACGCGAGGCAATGCGGACGACGACCGGCTGTGACTTGCGGGAGAGGCAGGGCGCAGACCGCGACAGGAGGAATGTGTCGTGCCCAACAAAAGGACGAAGTTTGGTGTGGTCGCGGGTGTTGCGTCGATCGCGATGCTCGCCGGCTGCGAGAGCACCGGCATCACCGATGCCGATCTGAATCTCAACGGTACCGGCGGCCTTGGAGACGTCGCCGAAGCCCCATACGTGGAGGGCGGTCCCGCGGACGGCCCGATCCAGGGCTTCGGAGGCGACGGTGGCTCGCTCATGGACGGGCCCGAGCTCGGCTACCAGGGCGATGATTGGAATCCGGCCGAGGATCCGGTCCTCGGCTACCAGGAGCCCGATCCGAGCCCGGCGGAGGATCCGGTCCTCGGTTACCACGAGCCCGATCCGAGCCCGGCGGAGGATCCGGTCCTCGGTTACCACGAGCCCGATCCGAGCCCGGCGGACGATCCCGTTCTCGGCTACCGCGAGCCCGATCCGGGTCCGGTGATGGACGATCCGGTCCTCGGTTACCAGGAGCCCGATCCGGGTCCGGTGATGGACGATCCGGTCATCGGTTACCAGGAGCCCGATCCGCGCCCGACGGAAGATCCCGTTCTCGGCTACAACGGTGATGAGCCCGGGGTCGTTCCCGATGTGCCGGTGGAGATCGCTCTCCCGCAGGTGAGCTATCCCTACGACTTCTCGATGATGAACCTCCTGGGAGACGACGCATGGGGCGAGGTTGCGGCCAACTTCGACTCCGGCGATCTGCGCCTGGTGGTCGGTGAGCTGAAGGACGATCCGGAGATCTCCTACGAGATCCAGGTGATCTACCTGGCGAAGGATCTGACCGCCAGCGCCGGCTGGTTCGACTTCTCGACCGAGGGTCAAGTGGTGAGTGGTCATTGGGATCTGCCGACCATGACCGAGGGACTGCCGGACCGCATCGTGGTCGTCGAGCACGACTCGGTCGGGCAGGGACACGCGGGCGAGGAGGTCCTGGTCGCCACGATCCTCTTCGATCGCGAGGACTCGGACTCCGCCGGAGACGGATGGCAGTAATCAGCCCGATCAGGCAACCGATCGAAACCCCCCGTTGATCCGCGGCGATCCGTCGCCGCCCGGACGCCCCCGGTATCTCCCGGGGGCGTCTTGCGTTGTGCCCACTGGCGTTTCGATATAGCGCGTCTCGCGCGACGCACTCCACAAAGAACCGCGGGCCCCGCGAGAGTCCGCCGGCCTCCGGGGCTCCATGCGCGGGTGGGGGGGCGGTCTCGACTGGACTTCTTCGCGTGCCCCTGCCCCTGCCCGACTCCGTTGCCCGAATCGGGCATGGGCATGGGCAGGGGCTCGATGGGAGGCGTTCCGGGCGCTTTCCGGGCGGCGAAGCGCCCTATCGAAACGCCAGCGGAACGACACCGTCGGGAGAGGAGAGGCGACGGCGTCGTAGCATCAAGGCCGGAATCCGGTCGTAACTAGCGATTCCGATCGAGGAGCTGAAGGTTGCGGCC
>CAZBBK010000033.1:0-62706 GCA_964490075.1 uncultured Gemmatimonadota bacterium
GCCGGTCGTTCCGCCCGCACTACGGCCTCCAGGGGGCGTGGCGGGTGGGGGGGGGAGGCGGGTGGGGGGGGGGGGGGGCCCGCGGCTCGGGCCCCTCGTGCGGGCGTGGATTCCGGCTTTCGCCGGAATCCAGCTCGGTCCCGCACCTGGCCAACAAGCCAGAACCAAGATCCGCTAGAGTCTCAATTGACCCTTTCCCATCCCGTCCACCCCCGATCACGCGCCATGATCCGCACCCGTTTCGCCCCCAGCCCCACCGGATTCCTGCACATCGGCGGAGTCCGCACCGCGCTCTTCAACTGGCTCTTCGCGCGCCGCCACGGCGGGCGCTTCGTGCTGCGCATCGACGACACCGACGCCGCGCGCAACGTCGAGGCCGCCTTGCAGCCGATCCTCGACGGCTTCCGTTGGCTCGGCATCGACTGGGACGAAGGGGTCGAGGTGGGGGGCGAGCACGGCCCCTACCGCCAGTCGGAGGGGGGGGAGCGTTACCAGGCCGCGGTGCGCGCGCTCCTCGAAAAAGGTGTCGCCTATCGCGACTACGCCACCGCGGAGGAGGTTGCCGCCGAGCGCGACGCGGCGCGTGCCGCCAAGGAGCCCTTCGTCTACAGCCGCCGCTGGATGGCCGCGAGCGAGGCCGATGCGGCGCGCTTCGAGGCCGCGGGACGCAGCGCGGTGGTGCGGCTCAAGATGCCGCGCGCGGGCGCTTGCGAGTTCTACGACCTGGTGCGCGGCGAGCTGAGCTTCTCCTGGGCGCAGGAGATGGATCACGTGATCCAACGCGCCGACGGCACCTGTCTCTATCACCTGGCGAGCGTGGTCGACGATCACCAGATGGCCATCAGCCACGTGATCCGCGCCGAGGAGCACCTCTCGAACACGCCGCGACAGATTTTCATCGCCCACGGACTGGGTTGCCGGCCGCCGCAATTCGCCCATCTGCCCTACGTGGCCGAGCCGGGCAGCAAGAGCAAACTGAGCAAGCGCAAGCTGGCCAAGTACCTGAAGAACCAGGAGTTCGCCAAGCTGGCCCAGCACGGCGATCGGATCGCGCGGCGGATCGGCCTGGAGGCCGGCGCCGAGACCTTCAACCCGGTGATCGTCGATTTCTACCGCCGGGTCGGCTTCTTGCCCGATGCGCTGGTGAACTACCTGCTGCTGCTGGGCTGGTCGCTGGACGATTCCACCGAGATCATGACGCGCGACAAAATGGTGTCGTCATTCGGCCTGGAGCGGGTGAACCGTGCGCCCGCCAGCTTCGATCCGGCCAAGCTGATGGCCTTTCAGGAGCGCTATATGCAGGATCTGCCCGGTGCCGCCAAGGTCGACATGGCGCTTCCCTACCTGCGCGCCGCGAAGCTCGCCGGAGCGCTCGACGACCAGGCGCTGAGACAGCGCTGCGCGGCGGTCCTGCAGGCCGCCGGAGACCGCATCAAGGTGGCCGGCGACATTCTCGACTACCCCGAGCTCTTCATCGAAGACGGGGCGCTGCGTTACGACGAGAAGGCGTTTCGCAAGCGCATCACCAAGCCGAAGGAGGCGCAAGAGATCCTGGAGGGCGTGGCCGGCGAGCTCGAGAGGCGGCGACGTTTCGACGCGCTGCGCCTGGAGGCCGCGATCCACGACTTCGCCGAGGCGCGCGGCGTCAAGATCGGCCAGGTGGTGCACCCTCTGCGGGTGGCGGTGACCGGCAAGGGGATCGGCTTCGGGCTCTTCGAGACCCTGGAGATCCTGGGCAAAGAGCGTTGTCTGGCGCGGATCGAGCAGGCCCTTCAGCGCGGCTCGACCCAGACCGGGTTGGAGTAGGCGACACCTTTTGGGGAGCCGGGCGCCACGGAGTAGGCGCGGTAGTAGGAGCCGCGTTCGTTGGGAGCGTCGTCGGAGACGAAGAGATAGCCGGAGCCCGTGATGTCGTCGAAGGTCGCCAGGCGCTGCTCGGCGGCGTCGCCAACCTGCCCGCGATAGAGATCGACCGAGCCCGTGCGGCCGTTCATGTCGTAGCCGATGACGATCTCCAGCGGGCTCTCGCCGCCGCCCAAGGGCACGGAGATGTCGCCCCCCATCGGGATCCAGGTGCCGCCGACCAAGCGTCCGGCGAGCGCCAGGTACTGATGGTTGGAGATGTAGCTGAGTCCCATCTGCAGCGACCGCGACAAATTGGAAAGCGTGAGCGTCGGCCACACGTAGACATGATTCCAGCCGTGGTCGAAGGCGTCGTCGTGCGTGTCGCTGCCGGAGTAGGCGTAGAGCTTCAGGCCGTCGAGCATCCGGTCGACCCACCAGGCGACGTGGCCGTCCTGGCCGGAGGTCAGCGAGCCGGACCAGATCTCGGCGCCGTAGAGCCCGTCCTCGCGCACTCCGGTGAGAGCGAAGTCCGAGTTGGAGGTCAGCGCGCCGCCGAAGACCGGGTCGTGACAGGGGTGGTTCATGAGCGAGAATCCGCCCTCGGCGCGGATCGCGGCGATGTTGTCGAGCAGCTCGTAGATGGGGTGGTAGCAGTAGCCGCCGCCCAGGTCGGTGCCGCCGGCCTTCCAGGAGGTGATGAAGTGGGCGCCGATGTGATTGACGCCGCCGTCCAGTGCGCAAATGATGTCGTTCAGATCGGGGCAGCCGGAGCGCGGCCCCGACTCGCCCGAGGTGAGCTCGGTGCCGGGAACGATCAGCACGCCGCCTTCGGCGTTGAGGGCGGCGGCGTCGGCGGCGACGGCGTCGTACTCGGAGCTCGACTCGAGGCAGTAGGAGTGGCTGGTGGAGCTGAACCAGTCGGCCCCCAGCGCCGCGTACTGGTTCTTGAGGCGCCGCAAGGAGTTCTCGTCGCCCCAGTTGAGCGACTCCGCCTGGCAGGTGGGGCAGCCGCGCCAGAAGCCGGCCTCGTCCTTGCAGTCGTGCACGTGCAGGTCGCCGGCGGCCCAGGCCCCGGCGAGCTCGGCGCCGGGCAGCTCGGCGCGGCCGCCGGCCGGCAGCGGCAGGCGCGAGAAGGGGGGTAGGAGCGAGATGGAATGGCTGGTCGCGGCGCGCGCCGGGCGTCCGGCGGAATCGCGGTAGTGGACCTCGATCCGGAACGTCGCCGAGGCGCCGGGGCGCGGCTCGAGCAGGGCCGCGAGATCGAGCTCGATCGGCACCAGGCCGGTGGGAGGCGAGGCGCCGAGACCTTTGCCCCGCGCCAGGTCCGCGCTCAGCAGGCGCAGCTCGTCGATTCGCGCGGCGCGCGCGGCCGGCGGATCGGCGCGATGGGCGTCGAGGGGCAGGCGGCGGTGGGCGAAGCGCTTGCTGGTCGCTGGCGGCACCAGCTCCAGCAGGCGGTCGATCTCACCGTAGAGGCCTCCGTCGCCGTGCAACACCAGGGCGCAGGGCCGGCGCCAGACCCGGTCCTCGCCGCAGCGGATCTCCAGCGACTCGATCTCGACCCGGCTGGTCGGGGGGCCGTCGTGGTAGATCTCGAGGTGGCCGGCCAGGCTTCGCGCGCGCCGCACCTGCTCTGGTGCCCAGACCCGCAGCCGCAGATCCGGCGACGCCGCGGGCCACTCGGCCGCCGCTTCCAGTGCGGTGTGCTCGGACTGAGTCTCGGCGGCTTGGGCGCGGGACACAGAGCAGAGGGCGAAGAGGAGCAGGGGGAGGATGGGGTGGCGGATCATGGCGCGGAGTTCCTCTTGATGTCTTGGGGTCCGGTAGTATTCACTCGATCCTAACGTGATCTTCACCGGAAACCGCGACGGGGCGTCGGCGCCGGAGAAACGATGAGACCGAGAAAAAAGCTCGCGATCGCCACTTGGCGCGCGCCGCGAGAGCCGAATATCTATGGCAAGCTGGCCGTCGACGTCACCAAGGCCTTGCGCTACGTCGAGGAGCTGCGCGCCGTCAGCGGGCGGCGAATCACCATCAACCACCTGGTCGGCAAGGCGATCGGCAAGGGGATCGAGGCGACGCCCGACCTCAACGGCCGCATCGTCTTCGGCCGCTTCGTGCCCTTCGAAACGGTCGACATGGCTTTCCTGGTGTCGCTCGAGGGCGGCAAGGATCTGGCGAAGGCGAAAGTCTGCGAAATCGAGCGCAAGTCGGTGATCGAGATCGCCGCCGAGCTCGACGACATGGTCGATTCACTGCGCGGCGGCGAGGACGAGGCCTTCAACCGCAGCAAGAACCTGCTGCGGGTGCTGCCGGTGTGGGCGATCCGCTGGGTGGTCTGGGCCACCGGCTTCGCCACCGGGGCGCTGGGAATCGACGCCAAGGGGCTGGGTCTGGAGAGCTTCCCCTTCGGCACCTGCATCATCACCGGCGTCGGCGCCTTCGGCGTCGACGAGGGCTGGGCTCCCCCCACCCCCTTCGCCCGGGTGCCGCTCTATGTGCTGGTCGGCGCGGTGCGCGAGGTGCCGGTGGTCGAGGACGGGGAAGTGGTCGCGCGCAGTCAGCTCACGCTCTGCGCCACCATCGACCACCGCTTCATCGACGGCTACCAGGGCGCCCGGATCGCCGCCGTCGCCCGCGAGGTCCTGGAGGACCCCTACGAGCATCTGGGTCCTCCGCAATAGACCGTCTGAGCGGGATTCCCCGGCCGCTCTGCGCGGACCCAAAGAGAATCCACCGGCTGAAGAGCTGGGGGGACAACGACTTCAGCCGGTGGATCTCTCGGGGCTGCCTCCGACGGGGGGAGTGGAGGCGCCCCTGTCGAGCGCAGCGGAGTGGGGGGACATTGTTGCTGACAGGCGATGGGGGGAATCGATCCTGTGCTTCGCTCGACACTATGTCTCAGGGCCTTCACAATGGAGCATGGATGTCACAGGGGTGTGTCGAGTTGTGTCCTTGATGTGAATTCGACGGGGTCCCCGCAAATGCCCTTATCCTCGCCCGATGCAGCCCCGTGCCCACCTCGCCCGCTGTCTGGGTATCGCCTTGGCGGTGGCCGTGTTGCTGCTGCTGGTCGACCTGCAACCGCGGCGCGGAGCCGGGGAGCCGCGAGTCGAGAGCTGGCAGCAGGCGGGGGCTCTGCGGGTCGGTTTCGCTCGGGTGTGCCTCGATCCTCCCGACGCTTGTCCGCTCGGAGGGTTCGCCGCGCGCCGCGGCGCGCCGGCCGACACCGTGCTCGACCCGGTGGGGGCGAGTGCCATGGTGCTCAACGCCGGCCAGCGCAGCGTCGCGCTGGTGGCGGTCGACCTGGTGCTGGTGCCCGATGCTCTGCGCGCCGCCGTCGCCGCGCGCGTCGAGCTCGACGCCTTGTGGCTCGCGGCGACCCACAGCCACGCCGGGCCCGGAGGGTACTGGGACAACGCCCTGGCCGAAGCGCTCGGCCTGGGACGCTTCGACCCCCTCTGGGCCGACTCGCTCGCCGCCCGGATCGCCAGGAGCGTGGAGCGGGCGCGGGCCGCGCTGCAGCCCGCCGAGCTGAGCTGGGGGCGCCGGGCGAGCCATGGCCTGGCGCGGCCGCGCTCCAACCGCGACCGCTCCGACCAGGCGCCGCTGGTGGTGATCGAGGCGCGCCGCGCGGGGCGACAGCCGGGCGCCGTGCTCGGAGGGCTGGTGGTGCACGCCGCCCATCCGACGCTGCTGGGCAAGCGCTCGCGCGCCCTCTCCGCCGGTTGGCCCGGCCATGCGGCGCGCGCCCTGGGCGAGTCTCCCGGCGGAGAGTGGCTGGTGCTGCAAGGGCCAGGCGGGGACCTGAGCCCGCCGCCGCGACCGCTCGGCACGACGCCCGAGGAGTGGATCGCCGTCTACGGACGGGCCGTCGCCGGCGCGGTGCGGGCGGTGGCGCTGGAGCCGGTCCTCGATCCCGGGATCGGCGCGGCGCTGGCCGTCGTCTCAGCGCCACGGGCAGACGCCACCGGACTGGTCGGGCCGCCTCTGACGACCCTCGTTTCCAGCGCTCTGGGGTGGTTCGCCCGCGACTCGCTGCGCGTCGATCTGCTGCGCCTCGGTCCCCTGGCCCTGCTGGGCGTGGGTGCGGAGCCGGTGCGCTCGGTGGGGCGGGCGCTCGGTGACACCCTCCACCGGCGGCTGCCCGGAGCCGCGCCGGTGATCGTGTCGCTCACCAACGGCTATCTCGGCTACGTCGAGGCGCCCGAGGCGGTGGTTGCCCGGCGCGGCGAGGCGCGCCGGGTCTACTACGGTCCCGCTCTGCAGCCGGCCCTGATCGATCTGAGCGTGGCCGCCGCTCGCTCTCAGAGCTCGTCGCAGACCCAGTAGGCCGGTGGCTTTCCCACGATCGACCAGACCTGGTCGACCTCGTCCCGCCAGTCCCCGGCTCGCAGCTCGATCACCGAGGGGTTTTCCACCCGGTAGACGTAGCGCAGCATCGCCAGCTCGTCGCAGAGCCCGGCCGCCGCCCTCCGCCGCTCCGCGATCGAGAGGGCGCCCAGATGCTCCCGTCTGCCCTGCATCGCTCCCTGGATCCCTTGCCAGGCGTAGCGGAGGTTCTCCTGCTCGTGGACCTCGAGAGCCGCCAGCATCTCCTTCACGACTTCAGGATTCACCGCCGCCACGTCGACCGTCTCGCCGGGATCGTTCTTCAGGTCGTAGAGCCGATTCTCGCGCAGGCCGATCTCGTCGACGCGGGTCACCAGCTTCCACTCCGGCGAGCGCACCGACTTCAGCCGATTGGTCTTCTCGCGGTTGCCGGGACATTGCCAGCCGCAGGGCGAGGTTTCGCTGAATGCGTAGCGACGCTCCGGCAGCGGCCCCTTGCCGGTCATCGCCGGAAGCAACGAATGGCCTTGCGCCGCGGCGAAAGGCTCCAGCCCCAGAGCCTCGAGCACCGTCGGCATCACGTCGGCCTGCTGCACGATGTCGTCGACCACTCCGCCCCCTTCGATTCCCGGCACGCGGATGATCAGCGGAATGCGCAACACCTCGTCGTACAGCGTCCCCTGCAGGGTAGTCGACGCATGCCCCACCAGGCCGTGGTCGAGCAGCTCTTCGCCGTGGTCGGCGGTGAGCACGATGATCGTGTTGTCCCACAGCCCCAGGTGTTTCAGATGGTCGAAGACCTGACCGAGGTACTCGTCCTGCTCGTAGACACAGGCATCGTAGAGATCCTCGATGGTCGGCTTGGTGGCCAGATTCCAGCGTGTCGCGCCGGCCTTGACCATCGACAGGGTGGTCACCAGGTTGATGTGATGCTGATGCATCTCCGGCGAGTCGGGGCGTCGGAACTTGGCCCGATTTACCTCTTTCGCCGCGTACGGAAGATGCGTCACTTTTAGGTGGTACCACATGACGAAGCGCTCGTCCTGGTGACGCTCGAGCAGGTGCTGCAAGGTCGGGCGTACGAAGTCTTCTTTGTAGCGGAAGCCCACGTTGGAGAAGGCCTCGCCGGTCGACACGTAGCCGAAGCTGACGTAGCCCAGATCGAGGAGCCGTTTCAGGGGCGTATCGAAGAACTCGTCCATGATTTTGTGGCGGGTATCGATGCCGTGCGCGGCGGGGTGCAGCGCGGTGAGCATGCTGACCACGCCGGGCACGGTCCACGAGCTGTGGCTGATGGTGTTGCGAAAAAGCGTTGCTTCCTCGGCCGCGAAGGTGTCGATTCTGGGCGAGGTAGGGCGCGAGTAGCCGTAGCAGCTCAGGTGGTCGGCGCGCAAAGCGTCGACGGTCAGCAGCAGGACGTTGTACGGCGGCATCGCGTCGGCTGCCTTCGCGGCATCGTCGGCGGCGGCCGGGCGCGGCGCGAGGGCGGCGGCGGCGAACGAGGCGAGCAGAAGGGTCGGGAATCGGGTGCGCGTGCGGCTGCGCGTCATGGAAGCCCCCGGGTCGGAGTGGATCGCGAGTGGAAGGGAGTTCCGTAGCCTATCGGCAACGTGACCATCTACGAAAGTGGTTCGGCGCGTCGCAAGAGGCTCGACCGCGAACACCGGGTCGCCTACGATTCCCTTCCCCCTCTTCCCCGCATCCTCGCGCCAAGGGCTCGTGCATTTGGCAGAAGCTATCCTCACACGCCGCCCGTCGCCGGTCGTCGCGTGGATCCAGGTCGGCATCTACGCGCTCTTTATCTTCGCCACGCTGCCGGTGGCGCCCTATATCACCGACTTCTTCGAGCGCCTGCTCGGCTTCGAAGAGGCGATCGGCAGCGTCGCCTCGGTGGTGCTGGCCGGCGTCGGTGCCTGGGTTTTCGTGCGCCTGCTGCGCCGGGCGCGCGCCACCGGCACCGCGAACATCCTCTGGTTCTTGGCGGTCGCCCTCGCCTATGCGTTGCTGCTGCGGCGCATGGAGGTGGCGGCCGAGAAGGTCCATTTCATCGAGTACGGCCTTTTGGGACTGGGCTGCTACCGGGCCTGGCGGCGTAGCGACCGCGACGCGGCCACGCCTCTTGCCGCGATCCTGGTGGCCTACTGCATCGGACTGATGGACGAGTCGATCCAGTACCTCTCGCCCTGGCACACCTGGTGGGGCTTCCCCAAGCGCACCGGCGAGATCCAGGATGCGCTGACCAACCTCTGGGCGATCGGCCTGGCGCAGATCCTCGCCTGGCGCTTTCTCGACCACGAGGCGGCATGCATACTTCCCTCTCCGCGCTCGATCCGCCACCTGGGGGGCGCCGCGGCGGTCACGGTTGGAGCGACCTGCGCCTTCACCCTCTGGACGGCCGAGTTCGGCTATCGCTACGTCGATCCGGTCGCCGGCACCTTCTTCAGCCGCATGACGATGGAGGATCTGCGGCGCGTCGACCGCGATCACGGCCTCGAGCGCGGCGAAATCCTGCGCCGCCACCGCGAGACTCCCTACGGGGACTTCGTCATCAAGCTCTATCCGGCCGCCGTCGATCCCTTCATGCACGAGGTGCGGGTCCACATCTTCCGCCGCGATCGCTATCTCAGAAAACGCAACGACGCCATCGGCGATCCCGCCACGCGGACGCGCGCCCACCAGCATGGGGTCGTATCCCAGCGCGAGGACGACCTCTTGCGCACCTACTTCCCGGCCACGCTGGCCGCCTCGGGCTGCACCCTGAGCACCCAGGAGCGCGCCTGGGTCGACGAGTCGGATCGCAAGCTCGACCACCCCTCCTACGAGAGCGCGGTCAGCAATCGCATCATCGTCGCCCTCTCGAGGCATGAGCTGGCTTCACTCACGCCGGTGGCGGTGCTGGCGGTGGTTCTGCTGACGATCGGGGCGACGCGCTGGGTGGCCACGCGCCAGGAGCGCGCTCGATGAGCAAGCGCCGCCAGTGGATCTTCATCCCCACCCTCTACTTCCTGGAGGGGCTGCCGTACATCCTGGTGAACACCGTCTCGGTGGTGATGTACAAGAACCTGGGCGTATCCAACGCGCTGATCGGGCTGACCAGCTTCTTCTACCTGCCCTGGGTCATCAAGATGTTCTGGGGGCCTCTGGTCGACATCGTCTCGACCAAGCGCACCTGGATCGTCGCCACCCAGGCGGCGATCGGAATCGCCCTCTGCCTGCTGGCCGCCCTGGCGCGGGCCCCGGCGGTCTTCCAGATGTCGCTGGTGCTCTTCACCGCGATCGCCTTTCTGTCGGCGACCCACGACATCGCGGTGGACGGCTACTACATGCTGGCGCTCGATCAGCGGAACCAGGCCTTCTACACCGGGATCCGCGCGACCTTCTACCGCCTGGCGGTGCTCTTCGGCTCCGGGGTGCTGGTGGTAGTGGCCGGCGTGGTCGGCGACCACTGCGAGGACATTCGCTGGGGATGGACCGCGGCGTTGGCGATCGCGGGGATCATCTTCGCGGTGGGCTGCCTCTTCCATCGCTGGTACCTGCCGCGGGTGGAGACCGAGGCCGGCGGCGCGCGCGAGGGCATGGCGAGCGGCCTGGCGCAGCACCTGCGGGAGTTCGCCGAGGTCTTCCGCACCTACTTTCAGCAGGACAAGGTCGGCGCCCTGGTGGTGTTCATCCTCACCTACCGGCTGGGTGAGGCCTTCTTGACCAAGATGACGGCGCCCTTCCTGCTCGACGGCGCGCAGGCCGGCGGGCTGGGGCTCAGCACCCAGACGGTGGGATTGGTCCAGGGCACGGTCGGCGTGGCCAGCCTGGTGGTGGGCGGAATCGCCGGCGGCTGGCTGATCTCGCGCTACAGCCTGAAGCGGATGATCTGGCCGATGGCGCTGATGCTGAAGGGACCCGACCTGGTCTACGTCTACATGGCCTATGCCAAACCGGGGCTGGATCTGATCTATCCCCTGATCGCCATCGAGCAGCTCGGCTACGGGCTCGGCTTCACGGCCTTCACCGTGGTGCTGATGTACTCGGCGGCAGGCAAGTACAAGACCTCTCACTTCGCCATTTCGACCGGCATCATGGCGCTGGGCATGATGGTTCCCGGCATGGTCTCGGGCTACGTCCAGGAGGCATTGGGCTACGTCGGCTTCTTCTTGCTGGTCATCGGGCTGACCCTTCCCGGCCTGGCGGCGATCGTGTTCCTGCCCCTCGATCGCCTGGAGAAGCGCGGAGGAGAGGGCGGATGACCCGGATCTGGGGGGCGGCGCTGGTAGCGATCCCGTGGGTTTCCCCCCCGCCCTGCATCGACGGCAAGCTCGACGACTCTGCCTGGGACCGGGCCCCGGCGATCTCGCTGCGCCTGATGGGCAGCGGCGAGCCTCCCTCGCGGCCGACCCGGGCCCGCCTGGCGTGGCGCGCACAGACCCTCTTCGTGGGCTTCGAGTGCCGCGATGACGAGCCGCGCTCGACGCTGACGATGCGCGACGCGCCGCTCTGGCAGGAGGAGGTGGTCGAGCTCTTCCTCGCCCCCGACGCGGCGGCGAAGCTCTACCTGGAGATCGAGGTCAACCCCGGCGGCGTCCTGTACGACGCCTGGGTCGACGCGAGCTCGGGGCGGCCGGCGTTGGAAGGCTCCACCGACTTCGACCTCGATGGCTTGCAATGGGCGGCCGCGCGCTCCGAGAGCGGATGGACGGCGGAGCTGGCGGTGCCTCTCGATCGCCTACCGCACCCGCGCGCCCCGCGGATGCTGCTCAACTTGACGCGCATCGAACGCCCCGACAGCGCACGCGTCGAGTACCAGACCTGGGCGCCGACGCGGCGCTGGTTTCACGAGCCGGAGCGCTGGTTGCCGGTGGAGCTCGATCCCGCCCCCAGCCAGGATCACTCGGGTTTCTGAGCCTGTTCCGCGCAGCAGGGATCTTTGCCTGCCTTGACCGCATCGATGCAGCACTGCTTGGTCAGCTTCTCGCTCTTCTCCGAGCTCTCGGCCTTGGCCTCCTTGCCGAGGGCATGCAGGCATTCGACCTTTGCCCTGGCGCAGCCGGCCGCGCTCTTGCCCTTGGCGGCGGCGCAGCACTTCGGCTTTAGGGGCGGGTCCTGGCCGGCGAGGGCGGGGGTGAGGGCGAGAGCGAGACTGAGGGATGCCAGGACCAGGGTCCGGCGCGGTCGAATCGTCATGGGACTTCCTTGTGAAGGGACGACGGAGCCGTGCCCCGCCATATTGCTGCTCAGTGACCAGGCGACATCTTGGGCCAAGGCCGACGCCCGCGCAAGAACGAAGGCGGGCGCTCGCGAAATCAGCGATCTCCGGTTTGCGTCCGGAAGGCGCCCGGGTCATGATTGCAGTGCCGTCGATCGACTCCGGACACCCGGTCGATTGACCTGAATGCCGACTGATCTGTATCCGACAGATACGTACAAGGAGAGCTGAGGTTTCGTGGAGGCTTCGCTGTGCGCCCGGCCTGGTTCGGGAGAGCGGGCCCGGCGGCGAGAGGCTGGAATGAGAATCGCGGTCACCGGTGCCACTGGCTTCATCGGACAGCACTTGGTGCGAGCCCTGTTGAGTTCGCAGTGCGAGGTCCGCTGCCTGTGCCGCCGCGTGAGCGGCTACCTGGGGCTGCCGCGCGTCTCGGCCCTTCCCATGGACCTGCGCCGTCCGTCGGGAATGCTCGGCGTGCTCGAAGGTTGCGATGCGGTGGTGCACCTGGCCGGGATCTTCAAAGAGACCCGCTACGACCGTTTCGATACCGTGCTGCGCACGGGCACGGAGTGCCTGCTCTCCGAGGCCCGGCGCTCCAACGTGCGCCGCTTCATCTTCGTCAGCGTGCGCGGCGCTTCCTCCGACGCCCAGAGCAAGCTGCTGCGGGCCAAGGCGGCCGCCGAGGAGGCGGTGCGCGATAGCCGCTGCGACTGGACCATCGTGCGGCCCTCGGCCGTGTTCGGCCCCGGGGACCACCTGGTCAACCGCCTGGCGTCGGTGATGCGCCTGCCGCTGATGCCGATCGTCGGCGACGGCACCACCGCCATGCAGCCGGTACACGTCGGCGACGCGATCGACAACATCTGCGCCTGCCTGGGCTCGCCCGAGACCATCGGTCAGACCCTCGATCTGCTCGGGCCGGAGCCGATGCCCTTTCACTCGATCGTCGACACGGTCGAGAGCGCCGGGCGCTTCTTCCGGCGCCCGCGGCTGCACATCAATCCAGCCGCCGCGCGTTTCCTGGCGCGCTTTCTCTCGGTCGCCCCCGGTCATCTGCTCACCCGCGACCAGGTGGCGCTCTTCACCGACCTGAGGCTGCCCGAGGCGACGATGGCGCCGCCGGTCGCACCGCGGATCCGCCTGACGGCCGACACGGTGCGCGAGTACCTGTGGCCCGCGGGCTCCAGGAAGCGCAATCCTCGGGCCAAGCAGATCGATCTGCCCGACGAGGATGGGGTCGGCTTCCTGATCGGCAATGCAACCCATTCTCGGCTGAGCCTGGTGCGTTCCTGCCCGCCGGTGGAGCCCGAGGAGGGATC
This sequence comes from uncultured Gemmatimonadota bacterium, assembly GCA_964490075.1. Lineage (GTDB taxonomy): Bacteria > CAZBBK01. The sequence goes on from CAZBBK010000033.1 coordinate 12,694, forward strand.
GGGCTCACCCCCCGGGGACGGGCTGGGCGACGTAGTCGCGAGCTGACGCGGATTGCGGTCCAGGCGTGGTCTTGGACTGCCGATGAATAGGAGTACCACCCGCTCGTGGAGCTCCGCGTCATGCCGTCCCCGTCCCGCCGCCTCCGGAACCGCCAGACCGGTCGCGCGACGCTTCTGGTGGCAGTGTTGCCCTGGGCCGCCTCGGCGCTGGGCGGAGGGCTGTCGATGGACGCGCTGTGGATGGAGCACGAGGCGCTTATGGAGGATGTCGAAGTCGAAGGGGCGGCCGTGGTGCTGGCGCGCGGGGTGTTGTCGGGCGGAACGAGCGAGAGCAGCGTCTTCGTGGAGCGTCTGCGCGCGCAGAGCCGGCGCTCCCAGGGAGTGGTGGTCTCTCCGGTGCTGGATCTCGGCAGCGCGCTCGGCGCCGAGGCGCTGCGCTCGATCGAGGTGACCTGGTTCGGCGATGCGCCTTCCGGGACCGAGGTCCGCCTGGCGCTGCGCAACGGCCGCGGCCCCGACCCGGATCCCTCCGCGTGGACCGCCTGGCTGGCGCTCTCGGCCCTTCCCGGCCGCCCGACCCGGGTGGCGCCGGCGGCGGGACGCTACGCCCAGTGGCGTCTCGATCTGGCCAGCTCGAGCGCCTCGGTGACCCCGCGTGTCACGCGCGTGGTGCTCAGGCCTCTGGCGGCGGGCGGCCAGATCCCGGACCCACGGATTCGCCCCGAGACCGATCGACCGTGAGCCCCGCCGACCGGCCGACCGGGGAGGGAGCGGTGCCGCCCTCGATGATCCACCTGCCTTGCGGCGACTTTTCCGACCGGCGGCGCGTCGAAGGACTGGTGGGCGCGGTCGCCGCGGCCGGCTTCGGATCGATCGCGCTCGAGGCCGCACAGGTCGCTCCCGCGTCGTTCTGGCCGCGGCTGATCCGAGCCTGCCGGGCTGCGGTGGAACGACCGCTGGAGATCTGGCTGGGGGTGGAGGATCGGGAGCGTCCTGGCGCCATCGCCGCGCCCGGCGACGAGCACCGGCAACGGATCCTGCGCCTGAGGGAGCGCGACTCGAGCCTGCCCCTGCCGGAGGGGGAAGAGCGCGAGCAGACTCTGGCCTTCTTGCTGCGCCGCGACGGTCCGGTGCTCCACGAATCGATCTTCATCCCCGTCGGCGGGCGGCAGACCCTCGCCGGTCCCGGCACCACCGTGTTGTTGGTGGACCAGGTGATCTGTCCCGATCTGGCCGGCCTCGATCGGCGCGGGGCGCTCGATCCGCTCGCGCCCGACGCGGTCGAGGCCTTCGTGAGGGAGCGCTACGAGGCCATGCTGGATCGCCCGGAGCTCGTCGGGGCGCGACCCGGCCTGCGCTTGGCGCCCGCTAGCTACCACCTGGGCGACTCGTGCCCCGACCATGCGACGGGGCTGCCCTGGATGGCCGGCCTGGCGCAGATCGTTCGCTTGCGACACGGGATCGATCTGCTGGCGCGGCTGCCGGAGCTGCTCTACCGGCGGGCCAACGGCCGCCACCAGGAGCTGCGTTGGGCCTATCGAGAGACCCTGACCACCTACTTCGTGCAGAACTTCAGCGGCTACCTGGCGCGCTGGTGCGATCGCCGCGGGCTGCGCCTGGGGGGCGCCATCGGCCGCGACGCCACGCTCGCCTCGCAGGTGCGCGGCATCGGGGCCGCGATGCGCCACCACGAAGTGATGCACGAGCCGGCGATCCCTTTCGACCCGCGCGACGGTCCCCTGGCGGCGCTGCAGTTGGCGTCGGTGGCGCGGGCCACGGGGCGCCCCGCGCGGGCGCGGATCGGCCCCGCGACCGGATGGGGAACACCGCTCGCGGAGCTGCGCCGGCTGGCCGAGAGCGCGCTGGTGCTGGGGATCGACCGTCGCTCTTTCGATTCCGTGGGGTCCACGCTGAAGGGGCACCGCAAGCGGGACCGGGCACGCTGCGGCCTGCACCCGGCGGCGCCCGGGTGGCGTCATCTGCCGCTCTTGGAGGCCCATCTTCGCGCCCTGGGGGAGCTGCTCGAAGAGATGGAGAGCTGTGGCGAGGTGGCGATTCTGCACCCGATCGAAAGCGCCTGGACGGTCGGCTCACCGGGAGAGAAGGCGCCGCTGGCGGCGCTCGACGACGATCTGGACGCCATTTTGCGTGCCGCCCTCGACGCCCAGGTGCAGGTCGACCTGGTGGACGAGGATCAGCTGGCGCGGATCGGCGTGGTCGAGCGGGAGGGCGGGCGGCCGCTGATTCGGATGGGAGGCCACGCCTGCTCGGTGCTGGTGATTCCTCCCGTGCTGCGCCTGCGCGCCACCACCCTCGCCGCGGTGCAGCGCCTGCTGGAGCTGAGCGGCCCGGTGCTCGCCGTGCGCCGCGGCGGCTTCGCGGCATCGGGCGTCGATCCGGACACCGCGGCGCTGCTCTCCGATCAGCGGGCGGCGCCGCTGGCCGCGGCGCAGGTCGCCGAGGTGCTGCCGAAGCGCATCGGGCGCCTGCTGGGCCAGCGCATCGTGGTGCGCGAGCGGGATTCGGGAGAGCTGGCGCCGGTCTGGCTGCGGCGCGGGCGTCTGCGTGGGCGCGATGCCTGTCTGGTGGTCTCGCGGGCGCCGCGGCGGGCGCTCGATCTCGCGATCGAGAGCCGGGAGACGCTGCAGCTCTGGGAGCCGGCGAGCGGGGCTCGCGCGGCGCTGCCGGCCCACTCCGGCGGGTTCGCTCTGCACCTGCCGCCGGGAGCGAGCGCGCTGCTGGTCGCGGCCGGGGCCGACGCTGAGGAGCGCGCGCCGAGCGGTCCCCTGGCCGCCCAAGTGCGCGCTGATCTGGCGCTGACCCGGGCGCACCTTCCCGAGGAGCCGGGCGCGGAGCTTGCGCGCGAGCGGGAGCTGCCTGATCCGGAGACGATCGAGCTGATCGGCGCGCGGGCGATCCCGCTCGGGACCACCCGCTGGCGATTGGTTCCGTCCGCGGGTCCCTCTCCCCGGCCCTCCGCCGCCGGCGACGCCCCCAGCTCGGCCGCGCTCGCCTTCTCCGAACCCTGTCCGGTCAGCGACGCCCAGCGGGCGATTCGGCTGCTCGCCGATCGCCCCTGGGCCTGCGCCGAGGCCGATCGCTGCCTGCTGCGGATGGACTTCCGGATCGAAAGCCCGCCGCCGGCGCCCGTCGCGCTGGTCGTGGAGTCGATCGAGGGCATGATCGTGCGCTGCAACGGCGCGCGGCCGCCCCACGCGGCCTCATCGGCGCGGCGCGACCCACCGCTCGACGCGGCGGCGGCGATCGAGGCCGGCGCTTGGCTCGATCCCTCCTTTCTCGCCTTCGACGTCACCGAGCTGCTGCGAGAAGGCAGCAACAGCGCCTCGGTAGAGGTCGATCTCGATCCCGAGCTGGAGCTCGAGGCGCCTTTGCTGGTCGGCGCACTCGTTCTGGCGGGAGACGACCCGAGGATCGCCGCCGCTCCGCGGACGCTGGAGCTGAGAGATCTCTCGACACAGGGGCTGGCCCATCACGTTGGCGAGATCGTCTACACCTGGACGCTCGAGGGCCCGATCGGCGGCGCGGGCGGGCGGGTGATCCTCGACCTGGTGCCCGGCGAGGAGCCGCCTGGCGGCGCATCCATCGAAGTGGAGCTGGACGGCGCGGCGATCGGCGCGGCCCCGTGGCGCGGTCACCGCATCGACCTGGAGTCTCGCCTCGCCGCCCCGGGAGCGCACCGGCTCTCGGTGCGAGTCTTGGGGCACCTGAAAAACGTGCTCGATCCGGCCGGCCCGGAAGGCGCGCCCCCCCTGCCTTTGGGGCTGCTGCACGCGCCTCGGCTGCTGCTGCTAAAGGAGTAACTCCTTCAGGACGCCCGCTTGGCCCGAGAGCGCCGGGTCCGCTTGCGCTGCACCACGGGCAGGACCAGGTAGGTACCGCTGCGCGGATCGACCTTCAGCTCCACGACCTTCTCGTCCTCCGCGTCCTCGAGCAGCTCGGAGAAGGAGCGATAGCCGGCGGAGGTCTCGTCGAAGGAGGGGCGCAGGCGTTTCATCGTGTCCTTGACCATCGAGGCGTAGATGATCTCCTTGTTCTCGCGCTGCAGCGCGCCCACGGCCCGAAGTGCCAGCCGGAACATCTCCGTCCGGTCGTCGGCCGGCTCGGAGTCGGCGGGGGCATCCGGCTTCGCCGGCGCCCGTTCCTCGAGCTGCTCGTAGAAGATGAAGTCGTTGCAGCCCTCGACCAGCAGCACCGAGGTCGAGTTCTTCATCCCCATGCCGATCACGTGCTTGCCGTTCTCCTTGAGCTTCGCCACCAGGGGCGAGAAATCGGAGTCGCCGCTGACGATCACGAAGGTGTTGATGTGGTCCTTCGAGTAGCTCAGGTCCATGGCGTCGACGACCAGGCGGATGTCGGCCGAGTTCTTGCCGCTCATCGTCCGGTGGGGGATCTCGATCAGCTCCACGCCGTGCTCGTGGAGCGACTTCTTGTGCTTGGAGTAGCGGCCCCAGTCGGCGTAGGCCTTCTTGACCAGGATCTTCCCCTTCTCGATCATGCGGTCGAGCATCCGCCCGATGTCGAGATCGACCTTGGCGCGCGAAGGGAAGGCCAGCGCCAGGTTCTCGAAGTCGATGAACACGGCGATCGAGGTCTCGGTTCCGCTCGTCGTTTGCGCCACGCCTTCTCCTTTTGGTTTCGTCCCTGAGCTATCCGCCGTAGAAGACCTTGGGCCCGAGATCCTCGAGCTTCAGCGTCCTCTGATCGGGGCGACCCTCGATCGGTGCCGCCAGGTGGGCGTCCACCACCTCTGCGATGAAGGTGGAATGGTCGCCGATCTCGACCGATCGCGCGAGCTTACATTCCAGCGCCGCGGGCGCGCACTCCAGAATCGGCGCCCCCACGCTGCCGGTGCGGAAGCGCTGCCCGCCGATTTCGTCGCCTTCGGGTTCCCGGTGCTTGAAGAAGGCGGCGGCGACCGATTGCTGGTCGCGGCCCAGGATGTTGAGAGCGAAGCAGCCCGCTTCGCCGATTACCTCGTGGGTCCGGGACTCCACCTTGACGCCGAGGGCGATCAGCGGCGGCTCGAACGAGGTCTGGGTCACCCAGGTGACGGTGGCGGCGGCCACCCGGCCGCTCGGGGACTTGGCGGTCAGCACGTAGACGCCGTGCGGGATCATGCGCAACGCCGTGGTCTTCGCTTCCTGATTCATCTCGACTCCAGGTTTCGTTGGGTTCCGCCGCTCGACCAGCTCCTCACCGAAACGAGGCTATGCCCGATTCTCTCCGCCGGCCAGCGATGGACCTTTTCCGTGCCCTGAAGTCAAGCATTCACAAGCGCTTGCGTCGACCCCGGCGGACCCGCTCGAGACCCGCGAAAAGACCCGCTCGAGGCCAAAAAAGCACTTGCCAAGCCTTCCCAGCGCGGCTAATCTCCTAAGTGGTCATAGGGGGCATTGACACAGTGCAGATGGTCTCGCTCGACGATGCAGGGCCAATCTTCCCTACCTACCTACCTATCACACACATCCCTTCTTTATTGCTCCGGCCCGCATTGCGCGGCCCATCATACGCTGAGGCTCGAAAGATCTTGGCTTGACCACCCTTGCTCGAGCCTGGGAGGCACCATGGCGAAAGCCATGGTGCCTCTTTGTTTTTGGGGCGAGGTTCTTCTCGGCTAACCTCTCGGCAGCGAGTCGATCGATCGCCTCAACTGAAGAGCCACGCCATGAGAACGACCGTGCCGGGATGGGCCCTCGCCGCCCTGCTGCTCTCCCACGCCCCCGCCGCCGAGCTGTCCGGGGTCACGATGGCCGACGAGGTCATGGTGCCGGCGGGCCCCACCTTGCTGCTCAACGGGATGGGAGTGCGCAAGAAGCTCTGGATCAAGATCTACATCGGCGGGCTCTACCTGGAGCAGAAGTCGACGAACGCGGAGCAGATCCTGGCCTCCACCCAGACCAAGCGGGTGGTGATGCATTTCGTGACCGATCGGGCCACCCGGTCGAAGATGGAGTCGGCCTTCGAGGAGGGCTACGCGAAGAACGCGCCCGGGCAGGAGGCGCTCCTGCGGAAACGCATGGACCAGCTCAAGAGCTACTTCGGCGACATGAAGAAGGGCGAGGTGGCGGTGATCACCTTCGTGCCGGGAGAGGGCACACATGTGAGCCTGAACGGCGCGCCCAAGGAGACCATCCCCGGCGACGATTTCGCCCGCGCCACCCTGAGCCTGTGGCTCGGCCCCCATCCCCCGGGGGAGGACCTGAAGAAGGGGATGCTGGGGCTCGACTAGGGCTGTTGTGTTCGGGCGCATGATTGTCCGGCAAATAGCACGAGAGCGCGAAATATGTGACGCCTGGTCCGGGTCGCCTGTTAGGCTCTTCCTGAGGTGTTTCTGGGATCGGTCCACCTCCCCAATCGATCTCAGGGATGTGATCCCCGAGTCTTCTCATGGAGGTGTTCCGTCACGGAGCGGATCGTCGGCGCGCTTGCACTCACCATCGTTTCTTCCGCGGCCGCCCTCGCCGTACCCCTCGCCTTCACCTCGGTCGCGGACGGCGACTGGGCGTCATCGGGCACCTGGAGTGGCGGAGTGCTCGGCCACGAGTATCCGATCGCCGGCGACCAAGCGACCGTCAGCCACACTGTGTTTCCGGGGCTGCTCGACCAGGTCGATCGTCTTCTCCTCGTCTCCTCCGGCTACGTGGACGTGGAGGGGGGCGCCCGGCTGGAGCTCCTGGGGCCGAGTTGGTGGACCGGCGGCAAGATCGTCGGAACGGGTGTCGTCGCCAATCTCGACTCGCTGACGATCGACTCGGCCGGGCCGAAGTACTTCTGGTCCTCGGCGACCCTCGAAAACCAGGGAGTCGTGCGCTTGATCGCCCCGGCGACCCTGTCGAACCACGCCACGGTGCGCTTCGAAAACGGTCCCGGCGCGATCTTCGAGCTGCAGGGTGCGGTGCAGATCCCCGGGGCGGCGGCATTCGTGACCGAGGGCACCCTGCGGAAATCTACCGGTGTCGATACCGCGAGGGTTGCGGTCACGGCGTTCGAGATCAGCGGAGACGTGGAGGTGCGCGGCGGTGCCCTGAGGATCCAGTCGGCCACCTTTGACGCCATCGATGCGGGATTCGACGTGGAGACGGGCGCCGCGCTGCTGCTGGATTCATCGACCTACACCGGCACCTTTGCCGGGAGCGGGGCCGGGCATGTCGAGCTCGGCGCCGGGCATGTCTACACCTTGGGACCGGGCGGCGTGGTGTTCGACTTCCCTGGAGAACAGCTCCAGTGGAGCGGCGGCATCATTCAATCCGACACCCTGACCAACTCGGGCACCATCAACCTGAGCTCGAGCGCGCAGAAGTCGTTGCGCTACGGTGCGGTCCTGGACAATTCCGACACTGTGTTGGTGTCCGGCGGCGGCGGACTCTCCAACCACGCCGACGTCGCGATCGTGAACGGATCGCCGGCGCTCTTCGAGATCCGAGATGGCGGTGTCATCACCGGTGGGAGTTTCGCCAACGACGGGATCTTGCGCAAATCCACCTCCCTCGACACCGCGACGGTCACCATGACGACCTTCGACCACACGGGACGGATCGAAGTGGCCAGCGGGGGATTGGAGCTCAACGCGACCGCCTTCAACTCCATCGACGGCGATCTCGACGTCGCGGCCGACGCGGTGTTGCGCCTGGGTGCGACGACTCTGACCGGGGTCTTCGACGGGGAGGGCGCGGGAACCATCGAGCTCTTCGCCGGGAATACCTACGCGTTGGGCGCCGGCGGTGTGGTGTTCGATTTCCCGGGCCAGCAGCTTCAGTGGAGCGGCGGCATCATTCAGCTCGACACACTGACCAATCTCGGAACCATCAACCTGGTCTCCAGCGATTGGAAGTCCCTGCGCTTCGGCCTGGTCCTCGACAACCGGGACACGGTCCTGGTGTCGGGCGGCGGCGTCTTGTCCAACCACGCCAATGTTCGGATCGAGAACGCCCCGGGGGCTCTCTTCGAGATCCAGGACGGCGGCAGCATCGCCAACGGCTCGTTGACGAACGAGGGAATCGTGCGCAAGTCCACCAGCGCCGATACCGCGACGATTTCGATGACGAGCGTCGAGAGCTCGGGACTCTTCGAGGTGAGCTCGGGCGGCTTGCAGCTCGACACCAGCTTCTTCGAGTCGATCGGGGGCAGCTTCTATGTCGCCGCCGGATCGGTCGTCCGGCTCGGTGCCACGACCCTGGGCGGGACCTTCGCCGGGGGCGGCGAGGGGATCATCGAGCTCTATGCGAACCAGACCTACTCGATCGCCGACAGCGGGGTGGTGCTCGACTTCCCCCCCGATCAGCTTCACTGGAGCGGCGGCTTCATCCAGCTCGACACCTTGACCAATCTCGGAGCTCTGGTCATCGACTCCAGCGAGACCAGGCGCTTGTACTACGGCGTGGTGCTGGACAATCAGGGCAGCGTGCAGGTCCGTGACGAGGGCGACCTGGTGAACCACAGCAACGTCAGCATCGACAACAGACTCGGAGCGGTCTTCGATTTTCAGGGGACGGCGACGGTTTCCAATGGCGTATTCACCAATCACGGCCTGCTGAGCAAGACCGCCGGCGCCGGCACGGCGACACTCGCGATGCCGACCACCAACTTCGGAACCGTGGAAGCGGCGAGCGGCACTCTGACCATCGCCAGCACGCTGACCAACTCCGGTGGCGAGATTCTGCTGCGCGACGCAGCTTTCGATTACAGCGTGGGGACTCTCGACCTGGCCGACGGCAGTCTGCGCGGCACCGGAACCATCGTGGGAGACGCCCGGAGCTCCGCGGGTCAAGTGCGCCCGGGGTTGTCGGCGGGCCGGCTCGTGGTGGCCGGCGACTTCCAGCAAGACACCACCGCCACCCTCGCGATCGAGATCGGAGACCTGGGACCGGGCGGCGGGCACGACGTCTTCGAGATCAGTGGAAGCTTGACCCTCGCCGGTGCCCTCGAAGTGTCGCTCATCGACCAGTTCGAGCCGCGCCCCGGGGACTCGTTTCCGATACTCGAGTATGGCTTTCGCTGGGGCGGCTTCACGGCGCAGTTCCTCCCGGACCTGCGCAACGACTGGTACTGGACATCGAACTACGACGCCACCACCTTGACCTTGGGCGTGGAAGGGACCGGCCCGGTGCTCGGCGACATCGTCCCCGGCCTGGCGGATCAGCTCAACTCGCTCACCCTCAGCGGAGCCGAGCCCGGCGCGGCCGTCGGCTTCGCCTGGGGAGTCATCGACGGCAGCGCGCCGATCGCTCCCTGCCCCGGCGCAGACACCGACATCGCCGATCCACACCTGATCGCGGTGACCACCGCCGACGCGAGCGGGGAAGCGACGGTGGCCTCCTTCGTGCCCGCGTCGGCCGCGGGTCTGCGGGTGTTCGTGCAGGCGGTCGACCTGTCGACCTGCCTGGTGACCAATCGCGTTCGCTACGATTTCCCATGATCACGAATCCGAACCGAGGCCGAGGTTAGAGTCGAGTATGGAATCTCCCTCAGGCCTCCTCTGGCGGCTCGGCTTGCCGGCGCTGCTGTCGATCTCCGGTCCCGCGGTTGTCGCGTCGACTCCAACGCCCGCCACGCCGGTGGTCGCGCCGCGCCCGGAGCCCACCAACGTCCTGGTCTGGGTCATGGACACCACGCGGGCCGACCATTTCGGACTGCTCGGCTATCCCCGCGATACCACACCGACGATGGATCGGCTGGCCGGCGAGGGGCTCTACTGGAGCCGGGCGACCACCACCGGGTCCTGGACCTGGCCCAGCGTCAGCTCGATCATGACCTCGACCGCTGTCGCCACCCATCGCAACTACGACGCGATGTTCGCGCTGCGCAACTCGTTCGTCGCCCTGCCAGATGTATTGAACGAGTGCGGCTATCACACGGCGCTCTTCAGCAGCAACTTTCTGATCATGGGCCGGGGTCGCCAGCTCGAGACACGTTTCGATGAGGCCCACACCACCGGCCGACCCGACGCGATTCTGACCGAGCTGGTGAAGCGCACTTTGCGCGATCCGGACAAGCGTCCTTTTTTCATCTACGCCCAGCCGGTCGCCTGTCATACGCCCTACTACGCGCCCGCTCCTTTCGACTCCCTGTTCATCGACGATGCCTACTACGGTCAGCTGGGAGAGCTGCCGTCCATCAACGAGAACGATGTCTGCGAAGGCGGAATGAAGCGCCGCGACATGATCGATGACATCACCAGCATGGATTGGTACATGGCGCAGTACGACGGCCTGCTCGCCTACATGGACGCCCAGGTGGAGGAGATCTTCCAGGTTTTGGACGAGCAGGGGCTGCGGGAGAACACCTTGGTGGTGTTGAGCGCGGACCACGCGGAGAACCTCGCCGGCGACCACGACCTCTATTTCTGCCACGCCGATCACTACCAGACCAACATCCATGTGCCGCTGATCGTTCTGCTGCCGGAACGGGTGCGGGCGCGGCAGGGGCTCGGGCGTGGCGTTGAGCACGGAGGCAATCCCAGCCACCTCGATTTGATGCCGACGATTCTCGATGTGCTCGGTCTGGCGGGACCGGAGCAGATGCAAGGCGTGAGCCTCTTGCGTACACCGGAGCCGCCTTCTCGTATCGGCCACAATTTCTACGGCCGATCGCTGACCCAAGAGGACCACAAGATCGTGCAACACGGGCTTCCCTACCAGGCCGATGAGCCGAACCAGCTCTTCGATCTCGCCCTCGACCCGGACGAGGCGACCGATCTGGCGCCCTCGATGCCGGATCTGGTCACGGAGCTGGAGCAGAGGCTGATCTCGATCAGCACTCGCCTGGAGTCGCTGGGGCCTCTCGACCTCGGCAGCGGCCTGTTCTACTCCAGCGACTTCGGGGATCCAGGCGAGACCGATGGCTATTTCCACGTCCCGGGGAAGGAGCTCGACACCGGTCTGGTGGACTGGAGATTCGAACAGATCGGGGGCGGACGTCGCGCGTTGCACGGCACAGTCGTCGGAGATCGTTCCGACCAGGCGATCTTCACCAACATGTCGCTGATCGCCGAGGCGCGCGGCAACTACAGCGCGGCGGCGTCGATCTACCTGATCGCCGGCAGCGCCGCGCTCTCGAGCTCGAACGCGGGCACGCTGGTCGTGGACGAGCAGCAGGTCTACCAGGGCTATCAGCTTCGGGTGTCGGAGGATGCGCTGCGGTTGACCCGCTACACTCTGGCCGGCGATACGCTCTCCACCGGCGCGGTCCCCTATCCCTTCGGAACGGGTGTCTGGCGCGACCTCCGCCTGACCAACGACGGCGTCGAGATCGAGGTGCTGATCGATGACCAGCCGGTGATCTCGGGCTTCCCAGCGGACTCCACGCTGTGGGGCGCCACCAAGCTCGGCTTGGCGCAGCAGAGCGAGGCGCTCTTCGGCGGCCTCGTGACCTGGCGCGATCCGGTCCCGAATCCGGCGCCCGCCCCATGGAACTGCACCTCGCGCGCGCCGATCGACCCAAGGTAGGGAGCGCGCGCAGGCGCCCCTCGCTCTCCCTGCCTACTCCGCCCGGGCCCCGGTCTGCACGGCCGCCTGCGGCGCCTCGCTCTTCACCGACTCCTCGCCCCCCGCGCCCCGCCGAACCACCACCTGGAGACCCAAGGTGTCCGAGATCCACCCCGGAACGACGCTTTGCAGGACGGCCCGCCCATCGGGCCCCGCGAACGACGATCCCACGATCCTCGCCGGGTCGGGCGGATCGAGACAGAGGCCTCCCAGCTCGGGCGGGCACTCGCCGCAGCCGACTCCCGCGAGGCCGGCGAGGAAGAAGACCCTCTCGCCGGGACGAGCCCCCGTCGCTGGATCTCGTGCGGATGGGGATCGGTCTGGGGTGCCCAGCGGGTGATCCAGTGCGTCTCGGGGGCGCCGTCGAGGACCTGCGTCGCCGGATACCCCTCCTGCTCGCTGTCGTCATCGCGGATGGCGTAGGTGAAGGTATCGGCGCCTAGCTCCGAGGGCGCGTCGTAGTGGAGCACCCCGCCTCGAGCCGAACGCGCGCCCCGAGCTCCGTCACCCGGTCCCATTCCGCGATCTCGGGCACCTGGCAGTTGGCGTCCTCGTCGTTGGCGAGAACGTCGAGAGGCCGCGTCGTACAGCGCGCCGCAAGCTCGTCGTCGAAGTGCGCATAGGGCGAGATCGGCGTGGGATAGGGCCCCAGCGTTACGAGACAGTCCCGCGAGTCGCGGTGCGGCATCATTTTCTCTTTCTCGGGTCCCGAGAAGCGCGGGATCGAGTTGCCGGACATGATCGTCGGTCCCTCGGGGGAGCCCCCCTCGCAGTGCCCGCTGCCCCAGTTGTGGCCCAACTCGTGACGCATCACGACCACGGGCAACCTCCCCGTGAAGCCGTTGATGGAGTAGCGCAGGCTGGTGCAGACGGTCGCTACCCAGGCGAGGCCGCTTCCGTCGCCGTCTCCGTCCACCAACGCGGCCTGGTCGTGCTCGGTCCCCCAGGCGCCGCTGTTCCATTCGTCGTGGACCGCGTCGAGCTTGTCGAAGAAGGCGAGCCCGTAGTAGGGATCCTCCTCCGGTGTGGTCCGGACCACCGTGCGACCGAGCAGGTACTCCACGCGGAGAGGGTCGGGCGGCGGAGAGGCGGAAGGGCGGGAAAGACGGGACTCATGGGCGGCTCCTCCTCAACCATCCGCCGCGAGCTCGAGAGAAAACCCCGCGACCTCTTCGAGCAGGCGCGCCTCGAAGGCCGCCGGCGAAATCACCGACTGCTTCTTGGTGTCACGGTTGCGCACGGTGATCGTGCCCTCCTGCTCCTCGCGTGCGCCGATCGACACCAGGTAGGGAATGCGTTGCAGGCGCCCGTCGCGCTTCTTCTTGCCGATGGTGTCGCCGCGGCCGTCGAGCTCGCAGCGGATTCCCGCGCGCAGCATCTGCTCTTCGACCCGCTTTGCGTAGTCGAGGGAGGCGTCGGTGATGGTCATGAGCCGTGCCTGGACCGGCGCCAACCAGGTAGGAAAAGCGCCCGCGTAGTGCTCGATCAAGAAGGCGATGGTGCGCTCCAGGCAGCCGATCGACGAACGGTGGATGACCACCGGTCGCGCCGTTCGGCCGCCGGCGTCGATATAGCCGAGGTCGAAGCGCTCCGGCAAGGCGAAGTCGATCTGCAAGGTGAAGATCGTGTCTTCCTTGCCGAGCACGTTGCGGATCTGCACGTCGATCTTTGGGCCGTAGAAGGCCGCCTCTCCCGGGGCGATGGTGCAGTCCAGCTCGGCCTCCTCGGCGATCTCGAGCAACAGTTTCTCCGCCGACTCCCAGAGCACCGGATTGTCGACGTACTTGTCGCGCTGATGGTCATGGAGCGAGGCCCGGTAGCTGATCACATCTTGCAGACCGAGACAGCGCATCACGTACTTGACCAGATCGACGACCCGCAGAAACTCCTCCCGCACCTGATCCTCGCGACAGAAGATATGGGCGTCGGCCAGGTGGAAACACATCAGGCGGATCAGTCCGGAGAGCTCCCCGGATTGCTCGCGCCGGTACTGCTTGACGATCTCCGCGTAGCGCAGCGGCAGATCGCGGTAGGAATGAGGCTCGGAGCGGTAGAGCATGAAGTGGTGCGGACAGGCCATCGGGCGCAGGCAGAGCTCTACGCCCCCGAGATCGAGGGTGGGGTACATGCTCTCCTGGTAGAGCTGCCAATGCCCGGAGATCTCGTAGAGCAGCTTGCGCCCGAGGTCGGGGGTATGGACGTGGAGGTATCCGCGCCTTAACTCCTCGTCGACCACGAAGCGCTCGAGCACGCGGCGCAGGGTCGCGCCCCGGGGGGTCAGGAGCGGCAGCCCCTTGCCGACCTCGGCCGAGGTGACGTAGAGCCCGAGCTCCTTGCCGAGTTTGCGGTGATCGCGCTTGGCGGCCTCTTCGCGCGCGTTGAGATAGGCCTTGAGCTCCTTCTTGCTCGAATGGGCCAGACCGTAGACGCGCTGCAGCATCGGGCGTCGTTCGTCGCCGCGCCAGTAGGCGCCCGAGACGCGATCGAGTCGGAAGGCGACGCCCAGCAGGTGGCGAGTCGAGGGCACGTGCGGCCCGCGGCAGAGATCGACGAAATCACCCGATCGATACAGCGAGACCCGCGTCTCGCCCGCGCGCTCGAGATCGTCGAGCAGCTCGACCTTGAGCCCTTCGCCGGCTTCGAGCAGCCGCTTCCGGGCCTCGGCCAGCGGCAGCTCGACGCGCTCGAAAGGCAGATCTTGCTTCAGGAAGGCCTGCATCTGGAGCCCGATCTCCTCGAGCGTTTCGGCCGTGATCGTCGCTCCCTCCGGCAGCAGGAAATCGTAGTAGAAGCCGTGCTCGATCGCCGGTCCGATGCCGAGCTGGACATCCGGCATCAGCTTGCGCACCGCCATCGCCAGCACATGTGCCAGGGAGTGCCTGGCGATCTCCATTTCCATCTCGGTCGGTCCTTGGTTGGTAAACGCCCCCGCGATCCGCCTCCCGATTGCACACCGACTGCCGGATTTTCGCAAGGTCCAAGTCGTTCACTCGATCACATCGAGCTCCACGATCTCGGTTTCGGTGGCCAGGATGGGCACCCGCAGCCGGGCGCCGCAGCGGTGCAGGCCGCCCGGAAGGGCGTCGTACGGAACGCCGAGAGAGAAGCGCTCGCTGTAGGAACCGGCTTCGAAACCGCGGTCGCGGCGCAGCAGATCGAAGGCCGATCCCGCTTCCTCCAGCTCGAACTCGGCGCCGACGAAGAGCGTGCCCAGCTCGAGAGGACCGGTGACGAGATAGTTCACCTCCATCACCATTTCGTCCCCGGGCATGAATTCCGTCGTTTCCTCATCGGCGCCGGGATCGAGAGGATGGACGCCCAGGAGCTTCGCCGCCGGCACCAGGGCATTGGCGTAACTGCGCACCTCGCGGCCGATGACCGCAGCCTCGTACACAATACCGCCTTCGATCGCGATCGCGGTGGAGCTCTGGGTGGTGGTCTTGCCGGCGATCACGGGCAGATAGGGATCAGAAACGTCGACGACGTAGCTGCCCTGGTAGCTGGTGTTGACGAATACGTGATCGCCCTCCACGGCCAGATCGTAAGCGTACACGGTCAGATCGACATGGGAGAGCTCGAAGGGCAGAGCCGGATTCGAGACATCCACGAGGGAGAGTCGCGAGGGGGCATCCACGACATAGGCAATGGCGTCGACTACGTCGACCGCCTCGACGTTGCCCCCGCTGATCCAAGCGCCGAGCTCGGCGGGATTGGTGGGATCTTCGAGACCGTGGGCAGAAGAGGATGGTTCCCATCGATCACCCAGAGTGAATCGGCGCCGGTCGACATCGAGAGGTAGAGGGTGCCGTCCTTCGTGGCGACGGTATTCGTCTCTCGGCCGGAGGCCACCTGGGCGATCAGCGTGGGATTGGTGGGGTCGCTCATCTCTACGATGTGAAGGCCATCTGATCCGGTTGCGATCAACGCATAGCTCTCGTGTCGCGCGATGGCTCTCGGGTCCGACGCCGGGCAATGCTCGAGAATCTCTGGGCGGGAAGGATCGCTCACGTCGATGAGGTCGACGCCGTGCCATCGATCCGCGGCCATCAATGAGCTCCCTTCGACCGAGAGATCGATCAGGGTGCTGTCGTCCGGGGCGTCTCGGGCGGCGACGAGCACGGAATCGGAACCGGCCGCGAGTCCGCGGAATCCCCAGGGAATCTCCAGCTCGGCCACGGGCGCGAGCCCCGAGAGCGATGGGTTGGAGACCAGGAGCCGGGTCCAGGTGCCGGTGAAAAGGTGGTTGTTCCGGTACACCGGCGCGGCGCGCATCGACTCGTATGGGAGGGCGCCGAGGGGGATGGGATCGCCGGGCTGGAGTGCTTCGGCCGCGATCGGCGCGGCGAAAAGGCTGAGGCCGGTCAGAGTTTGGAGTTTCTTCTCGAAGCTCATGGGGATCGGAGGGGCCGCGACTTTCGAGGTCGCCAACCCGAGCTCCACCCAACCGGGGGTGTTCAGCTTGCATCAGGGTTCCGGAGCCGCCGTCCACGCATCCGCCCTCGGATCCGGTCGGGCCGGCATGTTCGAGAACTTCGACCTGACGAGCGACAATGACGCCCTCACCGCGACGACCAACGGCACCGGCAATGCGCTCGGCGCGATCAATTACGGCTACGGATCGGTTCTGGAGCTCCAGGTCACCAACACCGGCAACAGCAGCGACGCTTTGACGATCAGCACGGTCGGCGGTGGAGTGGGAGTGTTCTCGCACGCAAATGGCGCGGCCGGTGTCCACGCGATCGGCAACCCGGGGATCTATGTAGAGGCGCGCGGCCTCCCGTACATGGCCGGCATCTTCGACGGGAACGTCGACATTTCGGACGCCTGCACCGCGGCAGCGTTCTATGAGACATCCGACGCCCGTTTCAAGTCGGATGTGCGGCCGATCGAGAACGCCCTGGAGAGCGCGCTCGAGCTCCGCGGCGTCACCTACGAGATGAACAACGACCGAGGAACGACGACCGATGCGCCGGCGCGGGACATCGGCTTCATCGCGCAAGAGGTCCGAAGTGTGTTGCCTGAAGTGGTCTACCAGAAGAACGACGGTTTTCTCTCCGTCAGCTACACACGCATCGTGCCGATTCTGATCGAGGCGCTGAAAGAGCAACAGATTCAGATCGAGATGCTCGAGGAGCGCTTGGCGAGACTCGAAGGATTCGTCCGATGAGGTTGTCGCGCACTCATCAGCCAGCATGCACGCCCTCGGCCTCGAGCTCGGCCCGAAACCGCTTGAGCGATCGATGCACCCGCTGATAGACCGCGTTGCGTTTCGCGCCCGGCGTGCGGCGCCTTCTCGCGCACGGTCATGGCCGCGATCTGCTCGTGGGCGTCGGGCGGCACGTAGCTCCGCGGGTCTTTGTAGATCCGCAGGATGACGTTTCGCAAGCAGCGATAGGCGAAGCCGGAGACGCTTTCCTCGATTTCGTCCAGCTTGTCGTGGACGACGATCAGGGCCTCCTGGATCGCGTCGTCGGCGAAGCGCGAGAACCCGGCGCGAAGATGGCGCGAGGCAACGACCCGGAGGCCGAACGCGAGCCCTCGGAAGAGCTCCTCGCGGGCAGCCGCATCGCCGGCTCGCGCTCGCTCGAGCAGCGCGGCGTGATCGATTCGCGCGCTCTCTTCTGGAGCCGGGCTCAAGCCCCCTCCCCTCGTGTTCCCGGTCCCTCGAGCCGGTGCAAGAGCTCCCGGGCCTCTTCGACCAGGAGCCCCTGCTCGGCGATCGTTGCCCGCAGATGCAGGACCGCCGCCGCCTCGCGGCCGATCGCCAGGTTGGCGGCGGCCGCGCTCCACCGGTAGTAGGGGTGGTGCTCGGCCGCGCTCACCGCCGATTCGAAGGCGTCGAGCGCCGGCTGGTTCTGCCCCGCCCTCCAACGCAGGAATCCGAGGCAGAAGCAGTCCTCTGCCGAAGGATCGGCCCCGGTCGCGGCCAGGATCCGTTCCAGCAGCTCGGCCGCCGGAGCGTATTCCCCGGCGCTCGCCAGTCCCTCGACGGCCGCCGCCGGCGCTTCGTCCTCGTGATCGCCATTTCCGCGCAGCGCCAGTGCCGGGATCGCGCCGGGATCGGGAAGCAACGCATCGAGGACTTCGCGCGCCCGTCCCGCGATCTCGGCCAATCGATCGCCGGGCGAGGGACCGGCCGCGGGCGCCGCCTGGTGGGCGGCCAGAGCTGCGAGATCGGCCTGGGTCCTGCGCACGGCCTCGATGCACTCGGCGCATTCGAGCAGATGTCGCTCAAAAGCCTCTTCGTCCGCCAGGTTCATGGCCCCCGCGGCGTAGGCGGAGCGGAGCTGCTCGGCATCGAATTGGTCGCAGGCTCTCATCTCGGTGTACCAGCTCGGAGCTCGGTTCGAGGATCCGGGTTCGCCGCCTCGTTCCTCTGTCGCCCGACGGAACCAGCTCTTACCAGGCGCGGCGGCGGCATCATTCGGCGGAGCCCCAGACACCGAAGCCCGCCCACAAGAATGGATGCGCCGCCGGAAGTCCGCAAGGGGAGCTCGAAGGGTCTCCTGCGCGAGCCCGCGCCAGCAGCTCCCGGCGCGCGCCGGCGAGAGCGGCGACGGGATCGCGAGCCTCGGGGCCGAGGCAGCGGTAGAAGCGAGTGACGAGCTCGGCGCTGGCGCGGTCGTCGATCGGCCAGAGGCTGGCGACGACGGTTCGCGCGCCGGCGCGCACGAAGGCCCGGGTGAGACTCACCAGTCCTTCGCCGGCGCTACGAGGTCCCGACGCGACCTCGCAGGCCGAGATGACGACGAGTGGGTGTCGGGGAAGCGCGATCTCCGCGATTTCGAAGGCCTGCAGGAGCGCATCTTCTCCGGGCGCCCCGCCGGAAGAGAGCACGAGGCCCGAATGTTCCGGGCTCTTGTCGTCGAGGAGTCCGTGGCAGCCCAGGTGGACGATGTCGGCGCCCGCGACCTCGTTGCGGTAGGTCTCTTCACGGGCGTCATCGCCCACGAAGGAGTCGACTCGATTGCCACCGAAGACCTCGTCAAGCGCTTCGACCTCCGCGCGCGTTCCGGGCAGATTCCTCAGACGGGCGCCTCGAGCGGACGCGCGGAGCCGCGTCGACTCCGGTCCGGTGTCTTCGTAGCTGGGATCGGCCAAGGCCACCACCCGGGATGGACGTTGGTGGTGGCGGGTGGGGTGGAGACCGGGGTCGGCCAAAGTGGCCGATGGAGAGTAGAGCAGCTCGAATCGTTCGCAGAAGTACTCCGGCGCCGCATAGGGCGAGACTCGTCCGCCGGGATCCGACCATCCCCGCTGGCCGGGGAGTCGGAGCACCAGAAGCTCGAAGGGAAGCCCGTGCAAGGGACCGTCGGGGACCACGACCAAGCGCGCGACGCCGTCGAGCAGATCGAGCGCGGGGCCGAGGACGTGTCTCCCGATCGCCTGGAGCCGCGCGGGGGTCACCGAGAGCATCGCCAGCGCAGCGCCCTTCGACGCAGCCTTCCTGACAGGCTCGAGCAGGCGCGCCACCATCTCCTCCAGCTCGGTCCGCCCGGCTTCCAGCCGGACGAGGCGCAGTCGATCGGCGCGGACGATCCACGGGTACGTGACGCGCTCGCTCACCAGGTAGTGGAGCAGCGCGCGATCGCTCGAGCCGAGCACGCGGGCCTGCACCTCCGAGAGCGAGAGCGCGGGCGTCAGCCCCTCGTCAGCGGCGCGCGCCGGCCAGCGCAATCCGATCTCGTCGAGCAGATCCCGGTGCTCCCGCCGCACCTCGCGCAGCTCCGCCGCGAGGCGATCCACCAGTCCGGCACGTGGGTTCGCACGCGAGCTCTCCGCCATCAGGGAGCTCTGGAGAGCCCTAAGGCGCAGCTCGATCGCCTCTCTCATCGCCCGGGTCGGGTTCGGCACCGCGCCGACGGAGGGACTCGGCCGCAGGTGTTGCAGCAACGAACGCCCTTTCATCCGCTCGGCCAGCTCGAACGCCTCCCGGATCCCCCCGGGCGAATCGCCGGACACGAGCAGCGCCACCGCCTCTTCCACCGTGCTGCGCACACTTTCCAGGAGCCGCGATCGACGGGCGTCGGTTCCCACTTCGAGCAACAGCCCCTCGGTTCCTTCGATCGAGGCGCGGAAACAGCGAAGCGCCGCGTCGGGCTGCCCCAGCTCCGCATGCGCTCTGGCCAGGGTGGCCTGGGTGGGGACCAGGGCCGACTCCACGCTTCCGATCGAATCGAGCAGCGAGAGGGCCTGCCGCGCGTCCTGCCGGGCCGCCGCGGGCTGGTGGGCGGCGAGGCGAACCTCGGCCAACGATCCGAGACAGATCGCCTCTTGCATTCGGTCGCCGAGCGCTCGGTGCAGCGCGAGCGCCTGCTCCGCCCGGGTCTCCGCCTCGTCCAACTCGCCGTTGCGCAGCGCCTCCGCCCCGAGTGCTTGCAGAGCGCAACCTTCCAACCGGGAATCGCCGAGCTCGCGCGCCCTTCCCAGAGACGCATCGAGCCCCGCGCGCACGTCGCCCCACTCCCGCGAATCGGAACGGGCCAGCGCCAGCTCCATGACCGCCCACGCTTCCATGCGCCCGGTGCGCAGCCGGCGATGTATCGGAAGCGCCAGCTCCAGGATCGCCGCGGCCCTCTCCGCCGAGCCTGTACGACGGTGGAACTGGCCGAGGAGCAGAAGGGCGACGGCCTCGCCGCGCCGATTGCCGATGCTCCGATGCAGTCCGAGCGCTTCGTCCAGCGCCGCGAAAGCCTCGGGCACCCGTCCGAGGTCCATCTCGATGGAGCTCAACCAGTAGTTGGAGCGCGCTTCGAAGTCCCGCTCTCCGTGTGCGCGGGCGAGCTCGAGCGCGCGGCGATGATCTCGACGCGCCCGATCCAGCTCTCCCCGTTCCTGGTGCAAGGCGGCCAGGTTTCCCAGGCAGGCGATTTGTCCGCGCGGATCGCCACACTCCCGGTAGCGGCGGAGCGCCAGGCGATGGCATCGACCCGCGGATTCGGGACGGCCGCTTTCGCCATGGACCAGGCCCAGATTGCCCAGCGCGACCGCGATCGGCCGCGTCTCGCCCGCGGCGCGCAGCACCGCGAGCGCGGTGCGGTACAGGACCCGGGCGCGCTCGGGCATCGCTTGCTGAGCTCGAGCGAAGCCGAGGCACTGTAAGAGTCTTCCCAATCCGCGCCGGTCACGCCTCCGCAGCGCCTCCTCGGCCCGCGGCCGGGCCAGCGCCACGGCATCCGGAATCCGTCCGGTCATGATCAGGAATCGACTCAGCGCCAGAGCGGCCCGCCAATCGCCGCCGCGGGCGATCTCGTCGAGCGCGGGCACCAACGCCTCGAAGCTCGGCCACTCGGAGCGCAGCGACAGATGCGTGGCGCGCAAGATGGTGAGCTCGTGCCGGTCGCGATCACCGGTCCGCGGCGCGCGGCGCTCGATCGCGTCGAGAAAGGACGCCGGCGGGCCGTCGGCGGTCAGAGTCAGGCGATGCCCGAGCGCGACGGCGACCAGACGGGCGTTCTCGTCGCCGAGCCTCCCGCCGAGAAGGGGGCGGACGTTTCGATAGCGTGGATCTTCGCCCCGCCTCGCGATCGCCTCGAAGAGCGCACTCTCGAGACGGTGGGCGGCCTCGGCCCGGAGCATGGCGCTGCGCGCCCGGGCGACGACTTCGCGCGCGCTCGGAGTGCCCGGGGAGTCGATTGCGGGAGCCGGCGCCGCCTCGATCTCCCCGCCGAGAGCATCCAGGGCCGCCGCGGGCCACTGCCCCAGTCCCGGCAGGCCCCGCCGCTCCTCGGCCGCTGCGGTGGTCGCCCGGGCCGCCTCTCGAGCTCTGGTTTCGGCGACGACTTCACCCAGCTCGACCAGCGTCCACGCATCTCGTCGCCCAGCTACCCAGGTTCGCGCGGCTCGTGCGGAGAGTCGCTGGCGCAGCAGAGCGCGCCAGGCACCGTCGGTCGGTTGCTCTGTGGCCAAGGCCGGCCCTCCCGCGGGCGTCTCGCCCGTTCAGCATCGCCGATGCGCAACAGCCATGATCCGCCACCCAATTCGTGACCGAGCCATGCAGATCTTGGCCGCAGGGTCCACTCGAGAATAACGCCCCTCACGAAGAAGCCGAAGAGTAGCTGCGCACTCCCCGGCTCCAGAAGGCAAGCATCGCGATCCAGGCGATCGCGGTCACGCCCAGGACGTGCAGCACCGTGATCAGGGTCGCCTCGCCGAAGAGCACCCGGGTGGGGTAGGAGGTGATCAGGCAGAGGGGCAGGATCGAGACCAGGACCCGGCGCGCCCAGCCACGGTAGATCCGATCCGGGCGCTGGGACAGGTGCTGCAGCGACCAGAAGAGCTCGTCGAAGCCGCGGCTCGATTGGATCCAGAACACCGGGATCAGGAAGAAGAGGTGGAGCGCGAAGAAGAGCAACATTCCGATGATGACCAAGATGCCGTAGAGCAGCAGCGCGCCGATGCCGAAAGGCTCGGGATAGCGCAGCATCGCCCACACCAGGAGTCCGAGGGCGATCACCAGGTTCAAGAAGGAGTTGGCGGCGAAGTCGCGCGTCCCCAGCACGAAGAGCGACGACACCGGACGCACCAGGTAGTAGTCGACGTCTCCCCGATTCACATAGATCGGCAGCCACCACAGGTTGTTGGCGAAGATCGTCATCTGCAAGGCGTCGGCCACGAACACTCCGGCCACGAAGACCCACGCCTGGTCCAGATTCCAGCCGCCCAGCAGCGTGGTGTGGCGGTAGAGCACGCCGAAGAAGGCGAGCTGCACGGCATAGAAGGTGCAGTCCATGACCACCCGGAAGAAGAAGTCGAGACGGAATTCCATCGCCCGGCTGAAGGAGAAGCGCACGAAGTAGGCATAGAGTCTGAGATAGCGCGACATCAGATGCCAACCCCTGTGTAGTGCAGATCGCCGCGCTTCCAGACCACGCGCACCAGGGCGGCCAGGATCGCGGCCCAGCACAGCGCGACGGCGATTCCGGTCGCCAGCTCGGCGCCGCTCACTGCCCCCAGCAGCACCCGCACCGGGAAGTAGGTCAGGTACTGAAAAGGCAGCCAGGTCAAGAGCTCCTGCGCCCACTGCGGATAGAGGTCGAGCGGCAGCATCATTCCGCCCAGGATGCCGACCACGAAACGCAGCATCACATCCAGGCTCCAGACATTGTCCGCCCAAAAGGCGACACCCTCGATCGGCGCCTTGATGAGGAAATGGAGCAGGTTGCCGATCGCCACCACCACGATCGTCGCCGCGACCGAGCCCGGACTGATTTGCGCCAGCGACTGGCGGTCGATGAAGAGCGCCGCAACCAGGGCGAAGAGCATCACCTGCACGGAGATCGGCGCCAGCGCTCCCAGGTGCTGCGCGTACTTGTAGCGAAAGAACCCGATCGGGTAGACGATGTAGCGAGTGTAGCTTCCTTCGTAGATCTCTGTCGCCAGAGCGGCCTGGCGCTCCTGCCCCCTCACCAGCTTGGTCAAGAGAATCGCCAGGATGTAGTAGAGCAGCATATCGTGAAAGCTGTAGCCGGCGATGATGCTCTGTCCCGACTCCGCGAACATCGCTTCCCAGAGGAAGTAGATGATGGCGAACTGTGCCAGGAAGCCGAATGCGCTGTTGAGCCAGAACTCGGCCCGGTAGCTCATCAGCTTGCGTGCCTCGATGCTCAACACATGCCCGAAGAGCGCCGGGCTCACGGTCGATCCGTCTGGCGGGCGGCGATGATCCGCTCGATGATGTCGCCGATCGCAGGCTCCTCCAGCGTCAGGTCGGCGACCGGGTAGCGGTCCAGCACGTGGGCCGCGGCGGCCGCCGCCTGGGCCCGGGGCACGTGCAGGCGGATCAGCTCGGCCGAGCACTCCTGCACCGCGCCGACCGCGTTCAGCTCGGGCGTATCGCAGATGAGCTCGTCGGTCTCGGCCAGGTGGACGGTCAGCACCTTGTAACCGGCATGCGTCTCCACCACCCGGTCCAGCCGGCCGTTGTAGACGATCTCGCCCTCGCGGATGATCAGAATCCGCTTGCAGAGCCGCTCGATGTCTTCCATGTAGTGGCTGGTGAGCAGCATCGAGGGGGCATGCATCTCGCGGTACTCGAGAAGGAACTCGCGAATCGAGCGCTGCGCCGAGAGATCCAGGCCGATCGTCGGTTCATCCAGAAACACCACTTTCGGGGAGTGCAGCAGGGCCGCGATCAGCTCCATCTTCATGCGCTCGCCGAGCGAGAGCCGCCGAATCTGTATGTTCAGCTGATCGCGAATGCGCAACACATCGGCGAGATGGTCGAGGGTGCGCTGGTAGCGCTCGGTCGGAATCCGGTAGATCTCTTTCAGCACCAGGAAGCAGTCGGCCGCCGGCAGATCCCACCAGAGCTGTGCCTTCTGGCCCATGATCAGGGCGATGCGGCGGCGGAAGTCGTTGTGGCGATCCCAGGGATCGTGACCCAGCACCCGCGCCCGACCCGCGCTGGGATGGATGATGCCGGCCAGCATCTTGACGATCGTCGTCTTGCCGGCGCCGTTGGCGCCCACCAGGCCGACGATCTCTCCTTCGGCCATGTCGAAGGAGACGCCGCGCACCGCCTCCTTGATTACGGCGTCGCGCACCACCAGCGCGCGCATCGAGCCCAGCAGGCCCGGCGCTTTGCGGTGGACCTTGAACTCCTTGCGCAGCTCGCGCACCTGAACGATCGCGCTCATGGCCGCGAACCATAACCGACCGGCCGCCAGGCCGGGTCTCTACGACGCCAAAGCGCTGGGGAAGCGGGCCAGGAAGGAGATCGCGTGGCGCAGCTCGCGGCGATCCGAGCACTCGCCGATCTTGTGCGTGTTCTGCTCGATGCCCGGACCCAGGCCGAACATCGGCGGATGCTTGAAGCCGCCCGCCTCGACCCACTCCTTGCGCGCCGCAACCGCGATCGACCGGTCGTCGGCCGGGATCGGGAAGCCGACCCCGTCGGTGGAGAAGATCCAGCGGTCGACCCGCGGCTCGGCGCGGATGCGCCCCGGCGACTCGCCGCCCGCCTCCACGTTCGGCGTGATCACCCGCTCGTAGACCTCCACGGCGGTGCGGATCACTCGGTGTTCTTCGGGCGTGGCCCAGCCCAGGTAGGTCTGCGGATTGCCCGGCCGGTAGCCGCGCCAAGTAGGCTCCTCGTAGCGCGGCACGCCGATCTCGACCACGAGCCCAGCCTCCCGCGCCGCGCCCACCGCGCCCAGCGCCTCCACGTCGGCCAGCGCCTGCTCCGGGCTCTCGCCGATGGTCAGGCGGCGATCGAAGCGGAAGGTGAAGGAGTCGGGAACCGCGCAGTCGCTGGGGGTCTCCAGCCGCGCCCACGAGGCGGTGCGGGTGCCGTGCCCCAGAAAGGGATCGTCCAGGAAACCCTCACGCTCGTCGTAGCGGCGCGCCGCCTCGGCGATGATCGCGCCGCCGAACTCCAGCGGATTGAGCCCTTCCCAGGGCATCGAGCCGTGGCAGCTCTTGCCGGTCACCTTCACCTCGATCTGCATACGGCCGCGCTGGCCGCGATAGATGCCTAGCGCGCCCTCGTGGGCGTCGCCGGTCCCCTCGGTGAGGATCACGGCATCCGGGATCCGCTCCGCGCCGGCCCCCGGCAACACCTTTTTCATCAGGAACATCGGCCCGGCGCCGTCGTTGTCCTCCTCGGCGGCGGTGGCGTACGACCACACCACTACCCCGTGCAACGCTCCCTCGCCAGCCAGCTCGAGCGCGATCTTGGTGGCCAGCACCTGCGCCACCACGCCCCCGAGCTGGTCCGCCGAGCCGCGGCCGAAGACGAGCTGATCCCACTCCGCGTCGGGAGGCAGATGGCCGAGCTCGCGGCGCAGAAAGCCGCGGTCGACCCGCTCCGGATCGGTCAGCCCCTGGTAGGCGTCGATTCCGCCGCCGATCTTCGCTCGCCACTGGTCGCGCAGCGCACGCACGGTGTCGGAATGGCCGTCGAAATAGACGACACGCTTGTCCGCCGCCGCGATGCCGTCGCTCGGATCCTCGACGTGCCAGACCAGGTTCCCGTAGTCGTCGAAAAAGACGTCGCCGGCGGCGCGCACCGCCCCGATCTCCACGATCTTGCGCCGCAGGTACTCGAGCCGCGGCCCCTCGTGGTTGCTCAGCCCGCACTCGGGATCGCCGCCCTCCTCGAGCGGTCGATCGACGTGGTCGGCGGGAATGCGAATCACTTCGCGCAAGATCTCGACCGCCAGCGGCAGGTATTCCTCGCTCAGCTCCGCGACTCTGCGATCCAGCTCGCTCACGACCGCCCCCCCTCGATCCGCGCCAGCCGCTCGACCAGCTCCCGCTCCTTGGCACAGGCCAGCAGCGCCATGATCACGTACACTTTCCAGTTGGCCTCGCGGGCCACGTTGACCGTGTGTCTGCGCATCACTTCGGGCGCCACCTCGGCGCCGATATCGGCCGGCAGGCAGTGCAGGTAGAGGGCGTCGCCCTCGGCCGTCAGCCCCATGCGTCGCTGGTCGCAGATCCAGTCGGTGAACTGCTTGTTGCGCGCCAGCGCCCGCGCCTCGATGTCGGCCATCGCGGGTTCGTCGCCGGCGCGATTCGCCGCCACCCGCTCCATCATCAGGTCGTAGGGCCCCCAGCTCTTCGGGTAGACCGCGTGGGCGCCGCGAAAGGCCTCGTCCATGTCGCTCATCACCCGGAACGATCCTCCCGACTGCTCGGCGTTGCGCTCGGCGGCGGTCACGCAATCGTCGATCAGGCGGTAGCCCTCGGGATGGGCCAGGCGCACGTCGGCCCCCCAGCGGGTCAGCAGCGTGATCAGCCCCTGCGGCACCGAGAGCGGCTTGGCGTAGGAAGGCGAGTAGGCCCAGCTCACGGCGATCGACTTGCCGCGCAAGCCCTCGGGGAAGCTCTCCCGCAGCCAGAGCAGGTCGGCCAGGGTCTGGGTCGGGTGGTCGATGTCGCACTGCAGGTTGACCACCGGCACCTTGCGCGCGCTGTCGGTCGCCGCCAGGTAGTCGTCGATGCCGCCCGCCAGCTCGCGCATGAAACGATTCCCCTCGCCGAGAATCAGGTCGTGGCGCACGCCCATGGCGTGGGCGTTCATGCCCAGCATGGCGCCGGTCTCCGCCGCCGTCTCGCCGTGCGCCACCTGCGTCGAAGAGCCGTCGACGATCACCGGCTGCATCCCCAGCCGGGCCGCCGCGCCCGCCCAGGCGCTCTTGGTGCGGGTCGAGTTGTCGAAGAAGATCGCGTAGGCCAGCTCCTGGTCGAAGAGCGGCAACTTGGCGCCGCCGCGGTCGAGCTCGGCGAAGGTCCGCGCCACGGCCAGCAGCGCGTCGAGCTGCTCGGTGGTCCAGTCCTGGGTCAGAGCGAGGTTCTTTCCGTGGAGCGCGCGCAGCGTCGCCGCGTCGGCGGCGCGCAACCGATCCAGTGGTCGGCTCATGTCAGTCCTCGATGATCACGTCGATCGCATCGACGCCGATGAGAGTGTTGGTGGAGAGTGGGTTCTTGGTGCCGGTGGCGCGGATCAGCAAGGTGTGAAGGCCGCGCTCCAGCCCGGTGATCTCGAAGAGCTCGGTCTGCTGCTCGTGGGTCGCAGCATAGCCGTCGACCGTCTCGATCAGAACCCCGTCGAGGTTGATCTTGGCGATGCCGCCGCCGGGCCCCTTGGAGCCCAGCCAGCGCACCCCGACGCCGTCGAAGTCGAGGATCACCTGGTCGCTGGCCTGCCAGATGAAGGTTTCGGTGACGTTGAACGATCCAGCCAATGCCTTGCGCACCGTCTTCAGCGGATCGGAGTCGAAGATGATCGGTTCGGCGCGCTTGTCGTCGTAGCGCTCCCAGGTGGTGGTCAACTCCCAGCCCACCCCGCCGTCGGTGGTGCGCCAGAAGCCCTGGTGGTTGCCGAGCAGCGCCTGGCCGGAGGTGCCGAAGTCGGCGGAAGCCGCCAGCCGGTGGCCGGAGCCGACCCCTTGCTCCGGCGTGCCGATCTGTTGCCAGGTGACGCCGTCGTCGCTGCTCATGAACACCCCGTCGCCCGAGGTGGCGACGATCAGCAGCACCCCACCGGCCGGCCCGGCCACCGCCTCCAGCGCCGTCGGGTCGGCGGCCAGGGTAGCGGCAGTATTTTGCCAGGTGTCGCCGGCGTCGGTCGAGAAGGCGATGGTGCCGGCCCGGTTTACGAAGTAGACGCGCTGGTCGCCCGGCCCGAAGTGCGGCGAGATCGCCAGGTCCATCGCCGACACATTTGCCGCGTCGCCGCACGGGTTCCACGAGCGGCCGCCGTCGGTCGATCGGTGGACACCTGGGCGCTGGTCGCGCCCCGCAACGAAAAAGGTGCTGTCGGCGGCGAAGTCGGGCGAGATCACCAGCCCCGCCTGTGGAATCGCCACCGGCGTGGCCATGCCGCTCCAGTGCCGGCCGGCATTGGTGCTCTCGTAGAGGCCGCCGCCGGTCAGCGCCCACATGGTGCGTGAGCTTTCGAAGTCGGGCGCGAAGGCAAAGGCCCGCACCACGTGCTCCAGCACCCAGGGGTTGATCGCCGGCAGATCGATGCGCTGCCAGCTCACGCCGTGATCGGTGCTGCGCCGCAGTCCGTTGCCGCTGCCGCAGAACAGGATCGGGAAGTCCCAGTAGAAGGGAGAGGCCGCCACGCTGTAGACCGACTCGGAGTCCAACCCGGTGCCGCGCAGCTCCCAGGTGGCCCCGGCGTCGTCGCTGTAGAGCGCCGCCTGCCCGTAGCCCGAGGCGATGATGTGGTGGTTGCCGATCCCGTCCGGTGGAATGTAGCCGGCGGTGCGCCCCATGCGCGTCGGGTTGATATGCGACTGGCGCCAGGTTTGCCCTGCGTCGTCCGAGCGGAAGAGCCCCTCGTAGGTGCCGACATAGACCGAACGGTCGGAGACGAAATCATCCGGCAGCTCGACGCGCCGATAGTGGTTGTCGGTCTGGGTGCTGAACTCCACCTCCAGGCTGGTCGGCTCCCAGGTCGCTCCGCCGTCGGTCGACACGAAGCAGCCGGAGCGGGCCGTGGTGCAGTAGAGGAAGGGATCGCCGGGGTAGCCGGGCGAAACAGCGATGTCGTTGACCAGGATGCCGGTCAGGCCGTTGTTGGCGGAGCGCCAGATGGTGCCGCGGTCGCGGCTGACCCACACGCCGAGTCCGTGGGTCGTCACCCACATGGTGTCGTCGACCCGGAACTTCGGCGAGAAAGCGACCGAGGTGACGAAGCCGGGCCCGAAGCCCCCGAAGAGGGCGTCCGGCAGCAAGGTCCAGGTATCGCCGCCGTCCTCCGAGAGCGCCAATCCCATGCGCTCCAAAACCAGCGCCAGCGAGCGGTCGTGCTCGAACCCGGGCGAGATCTCCACGTCCAGGATCTGGTCTGGCGAGACGTTTCCCAGCTCCTCGTCGCTCAGGCCCCCGTCGGTCGACCGGTAGAGCGAGGTGGCGCTGGCGTAGAAGAGCGTCTGGTCGGTTTCGAAGGCCGGCGAGATGGCGATCGCCACGCCGGTGAGCGGCCGCGGCGGCGACTCCCAGCTCAGCCCGGCGTCGGTCGAGCGGTGCAACCCGCCATTGTACTCGTCGCCGGCGCTGCCACGCCAAGTCAAGGCGAAAGCGGTGCGATCATCGGCGAAGGCCGGAGAGAGCGCCACGTCTTGCACGTAGGTGCTCTGCAGCCCGGCGCGCCGCTCCTCGAAGGTGCCTCCGGAGTCGTCGGAGTAGAGGAAGAGCTTGAAGCTCCCGAAAGACGACAGGAAGAGCTCGCGCTCGCCCGCCAGCCTGGCCGTCAAGGCGAAGGCGGTGGTGCCGTCGTGGGGATGGTGGGCGGACGCTCGAAGGGGGAGGCAGAGCGCGAAGGCACTCGCCGCCAGGGCGGCACGGGACGCGAGACGAAAGACCTGCATGGGGGAGCTCCGAAAGCGGGAACACGTCGCGAGCGAGGCTCCTGCCAGGGCATCCCGGAAGGCCCCGGCGCTCGGCAGCAACTCCGGCGCCGGCATCGGATCCTCACCCGATTCTGACCCCAGCCTAACGTACCCTGCGCGGACCCTCAGCGCAGAATGCTCTCCCCCTCCATGCCTCCGTCATCGAAGCCCAGAATGTCGGCCACCGTCGCCGCAACGTCGACCACCGTCGCCTCTTTCACCATCTCCGAGCGCCCGGCCAGCGGCTCGCCCGCCACCACGAAGGGGATGTAGGAGTCGAGCGGATAGAGGCTGCCGTGGTTCGACTCCACCTCGTCGTCGGCGTACCAGGTGCGGCTCGGATCGTGCTCGTCGACCTCGGGGATGAAGACGATGTCGCCCGAGCGCATGCAGTTCATCTGCTCGATGCGCAAGAGCGGCTCCACGAAGTTGTAGTCGTCGGGGTGGTCGTCCAGCCACAGCGCCAGGTCGGCCAGCGGCTGGCTATCGTCGACCCAGACCTTGTAGGGGGTCGACCAGCCCTCGTCGGGGCACTCGGCGGGATCGCGCACCAGGATCAGCTCCACCTTCTCGCTCGGGTAGATCGAGTCGTCGTTCAGCGGCTGCGGATCGCCCGCGCCCGCGTTGTAGACGAACTTGGCGAGCTGCTTGGCCACCCCGCGCAGATCCTCCGTGAGCGGGAAGTCGGACCAGTTGTCGGTGTTGCGGTTGCGCAGGTAGATATGCGCCGCGCCGCCGTTCTGCGCCACGTAGGCCGAGTAGTCGTCGTTCCAGAACCAATCCCACCAGTCGAAGACGTCGAAGCAGGGCAGCCACCAGTCGCAGGTGTAGTCCTCGATCGACTCCTCCAGCTCGTCCTCCATCACGATCGAGTGGTAGTCGTTCTCGATGGTGTCGATGTGGCCGTGGTCGGAGGTGAAGAGAAACACCGCGTCGTCGTAGATGCCGCGCGCCTTCAGGCCGTCGATCAGCACCCCGATCAGCGGATCGACGTGCTCGCTCAGATACCATTTCTGCGCCTTGTCGTCGGTTCCCTGGCCGGTGTCGTAGCCGTGGCAGTAGTGGTCGTGGCCCGCGAAGTAGGCGGTGATGATCTCCGGGTAGGTCCCGCCGGTACCCAGCCCTGCCAGCAGCGCATCGACCATCGCCGCGTCGTAGTCCCAGGCGTTGCCCAGCTCGTAGGTGCACAGATCGTCGGTGGTCGGCAGGATCCACTCGATCCGCTCGTCGTCGTGGTGGCTGGCCGAGGAGTACATGTGGAAGGCGATCGTCGAGCTGAGCCCCGCCGCCGACGCCACGTCGTAGAGAGTCGGGGTCCAGAGCTGCAGGTTCGCCAGCCCGCCCCAGGCCGGATGCGAAGGGCCGATCGGGTCGAGCACCCAGTCGCAGATCGAGTCGTCGGTGTCGTCCCAGAAGGCGTCGTACTCGTAGGTCTGCGAGACGTCCTTGGGATCGAGCACCGACCCGCCGCTGAACCCGAAGCGGCGGCGCATGTCGCGGTCCAGGAACTCGTTGCCGGCGATGCCGTGGGTCCGCGGCCAGTAGCCGGTGGCGATGCTCGCCTGGCAGACGAAGGTGTAGGACGGGAAGGCGGTGGTGGCGCGACCGACCGCGACGTACTGGCCGCGCGGAATCCCCTTCGCGCGCGGCGCGGCTGGCGCATCCCAGCCGAGCACGATCTGGGCGATGTTCGGCACCAGTTGCGGGTAGTTGAAGATGCGGCCGTAGAGCGCCTCGCGGCGCAGACCGTCGACATCGACGATCACGACCCGATTGGCCCCCGGGATCGGTCCCGCGGCGGCGGCGCTTGCGGCCGCGACGAGGGCGGCGAGCTGGATCCTGTACATAGTGGAGAAACCCCCTATTTTCTGACTTTCTACCCCGTAAGGAATCATGGAACGCGTGGCTTGTCACGCGAAAAGCAGGCAGGCGGGGACGCCGGGGCCTCGGCGGAGTGCCGAACGGAGGTCAAAGAGGATGGGGTACACAGAGTTGGGCGGAAAACACCCGCAGATCGCCGCATCGCCCCCGGCCTTGGGGAAGATCGCGATACTCGGCCGTGGGCGTTCGCTTATGAACGCGTTGCCGGCGCGGCACCGGGCTTCGATCCTATTCCAGCCGCGGCAGTCCGCCGAGGGCCGCGGCGCCGCCCAATCCTCCGATCTCGAAGCTCTGGCCGATGGTGGTGTAGCCGGTGGGCGCCTTGTACATCACGCCGATGATCCAGCCGCCGGTCTGGTTGTACCAGATCGTCTTGGCCGTGCCGAGCGGCGAGATGCGGTCGACGTAGCTGTTCTCGCCGCGGTAGCGCAGCGACAAGCCCTCGGTCGGCGTGCCGGCCGCCCCGAGCACCCGCGTCAGGTCGTTTCCGCCGTCGCCGACTCCGGCGATGTTGAAGTAGGCGCGGATCTGTGTCGCCGGATCGAAGGCCCAGAAATCGCCGCCTTCGATGAAGAGCAGGCGCCCGCCGCCGGCCTCGACGAAGTCGACCAGCGCCAGGTCTTCGGCGCCGTCGGGCTCGATCTGGTAGTTGTTGGGCGACATGCCGAGACAGACGAAGACCATAGCGAACTGGGTCAGCTCGCCGTAGAGGTCGATCTGGCTCGAGACCAACACATCTTTGCCGCGATTTTCGTAGTAGCCGCGAATCGCGTTGCCGCTAATCGGCGTCGGGTCGGGCTCCCAGACGAAGATCGTCGGGAAGGGATCGAGCGACAGATCGAGGGTGGTGGTCTGGCCCTCGACGATCGCCACGTCCTCGACGAGGGTCGGCTGCCAGCCCAGCTTGGCGAACGAAACATCGTACGATGCGCCGCCGGCGACCGGCAGACTGTAGCTTCCGAGCGCGTCCGTGAAGACCGGATCGAGCGGTGTGTTCAGCACCTCGACCTCGACTCCCTGGAGCGCCAGTCCCGACTCCGAGTCGGTCACCACGCCGGCCAGGGTACCGTCGATCGCCAGCGCCAGGTCGAAGTCGACCTCGACGAAGGTCTGCGGCGGCACGTCGACCGTCTCTTCCTGGTCCTGGTAGCCGTAGAAGCTGGCGCGAATGGTGTAGGTAGCGCCCGGCACCACGCTCAGGATGTAGGCCCCCGCGGTGTCGGTGAGGGCGAACTTGGCCGAGCCGACATCTTCCACCCGGGCGCCCAGGAGCGGCGCGCCGGCGCCTTGGACGACGCCGTAGATGCCGCCCATCTCCGATGCCACCATGTTGCCGGCCGCCAGCAGGTCGATGCGGCCCCGGCCAAAGGTGTTGTCTTCGCCCGCGGTGCCGAGATCGACCGCGGTCTCGTAGAGGATCTCCTTGGCGCGGGCGGCCTCGATGTCGGGATTGATGTCGTTCAGGAGCGCCACCGCCCCCGCCACGTGCGGACAGGCCATCGAGGTGCCCGAAAGGCTGCCGTAGCTGTTGCCCGGCATCGCCGAGCGCACGCTCTCGCCCTGCGCGCAGACCTCCGGCTTGATCGTCACGTTGTCGCAGCCCGAGGGACCGCGGCTGGAGAAGGAGGCGATCGAGGTCGAGCCGGGGCGCAGCGCGCCGACCGCGAAAGCGTTGGTGCTGGTGGTGATGCGGTCGGCCGGAGTGCGCAAGGTCTTCGAGCCGCCGCCTTCGTTGCCGGCCGCGAACACGATCGCCACGCCGGCCGCCTCGGCGCCGTCCATCGAGGCCCAGAACGCGTCATCGCAGTGCGGCACCCCGTGATAGATCGGGCTGAAGCCCCAGGAGTTGGACGAGACCACCGGCACGTCGTCGACCGTGCCCGGATCGCCGTCGGGGTCGGCGCTCCACTGGAAGGCCAGGATCGCATCCGACATGGTGCGATCCAGGTCGACCCGGTCGATCACCGCGGCGGCGATCCAGGTGGCGCCGAAGGCGACGCCGATGGTGTCGCCCGGCGTCATGCCGCAGATGGTGCCCATGGTGTGGGTGCCGTGGTAGCCGGAGTCGCGCGGGAAGGTCCAGCCGGTCACCGGATCGAAGAAGGCCTCTTCCGGCGACACTCCCGGCTCGTGGCCGCGCCAGCGATCGCCGAAGGACTCGTGGTTGCCGTCGGCGCCGGTGTCCAGGTGCGAAACCAGCACTCCTTCGCCGGTGTAGCCCTGGGCCCAGAGCCGGTGCGCGTTGATGTCTTTCAGTCCCGACTCGGCGCCGGCCGTGACGTTCTCCGGCGCGGGCTGCGCGGCCACCGGCTCGACCAGCTCCAGCGGAGTGTCGTAGGAGATGGTGGCGACACCGGGGGCGAGCACCAGCTCGTTGATCACCTCGGGCAGGGCGTTGACGTAGATCGCGTTGGCGATCCAGAAGGGAGTGTAGGTCTCGACCGAGCCTTGCGCCTTGCGCCGCTCCAGCAGCGCCCGCAGATGGCCCTGCTGGCGGGCGGCGTGGGCCTGCAGCTGGTCCACGACCTGCTGGTGGCGAGCACGACGGTCGACGATCACTCCACCGGCGCCCAGGCGCGCGGCCAACGCCCCGAGGTCGGCGCGCGAGTCGAGGTGGACGACGACCGGCACGTACTCCTCGGCCTCCGCCTCGTAGAGGAAACGGTCCAGGTCGGGGGCGAGCACCCCGGCCTCCGCGAAGGTGGCTCCGGCGCAAAATATGATGCTGCTGAGCGTGGCTGTCCAGCTTGGCATGGCGTGGTATCCTGAGACTGAGTCAGTCGGTGGGCGGATAGAAATCGATGCGGCCGTAGCCGAAGGTGAACTGGCCGCCGAGATTGTCGGCGTTGGCCTGCATATGATGACGGATCTGCTCGGCGCTCCATCCCGGCACGTAGGCGCGATAGGCCGCGCACAAGGCCGCAGCGTGGGGCGATGCCATCGAGGTGCCGTCCATGCGCGTGTAGTCGTCGTCGGGATAGCAGGAGTAGACGAACTTGCCCGGTGCCATCACCTCGACGTTGCCGGGAGTGTTGTCGTCACCGAAGCCCCGCTGTGAGAAAAATGCAGCCTTCTCGCAGTCCCCGAAGAGGAAGCCGCCGAGCGCCCCGACGCCGATCACCGAAGTGTAGTAGGCGGGGTAGTGCGGGAAGAAGAAGGGTCCTTCGTTGCCGGCCGCGGCGACCACCAAGACCCCCGCTGAATAGGCCGAGCCGCAGGCGGTCTTGAGCAACGAATCGTCGCTGGAACCGCCCAGGCTCATGTTGATCACGTCGGCGCCGACCGCCACCGCGTGGTCGATGCCGGCGGCGATGTCGTCCCACCAACCGTAGCCGCCGGAATCGAGCACCTTCACGCCCAGCAGCGAGGCCTGGAAGCAGCCGGCGATGCCGACCCCGTTGTCTATGATCGCCGAGGCGATCCCGGCCACGTGGGTGCCGTGGCCATAGTCGTCCATCGGAAAATCGTCGTCGTTGACGAAGTCCCAGTCATCGACCGTATTGCAGTTGCCGCGCAGATCCTCGTGGTAGAGGTCGATGCCGGTGTCGAGGATGGCGATGGTGACCGGGCCGCCGCGGATCACGTCCCAGGCCTTGTTGGCCTGGATGCAGGAGATCGGCCACTGCTTGGAGTACTTGGGATCGTTGGGATTGTAGTTGGCGCCGGGGCGAGAGCCGCGCCCGGGCTCGAAGGCGGTGTCGTAGGGAAGCTCGCCGCGCGGCACCGAGCAGCGACCGACCAGCTCCACGTAGTCGGCGACCGCGGCGATGCGGGGATTGGCGCGGACGGCGTCGAGCTGGGAGGCGTCGGCGACGACGAAGGAGGCCGCCGAGAGCCAGGGCAGGTGGTGGCGCAACGCCGCGTCGTGACGGTGAGTCATCTCTTCGATGAGGGCCGGTAGCTGGTCGGCGGATCGGGTGCCGACCGAGATCCGCACCTCGGCCTGGGCGAGGAATGGGGCGGCGATCACGAGGGCGGCGGAGAGAGCGAAGGCACGCATGGGTGTTCCTTTGGTGGTGGGGCGCGCCTGCGGGCATCGGGCCGGGTCGAGTCGCCCGCCGGCGCGCGGGACGATTCGCGCAGCTCCAGCTTATCCCCGGTTCGCGGGGGAATCGGGAAAAGTGGCATCAATCGAGCGGGTTCGCCACCGTCTCCTTGACGAAGGCCAGCGCCGCGGGGAAGCGCTCGACCAGGTCGCCACGCTGCAGGAGGCCGAGCTGGTAGGCCCCCTCCAGCTCCAGGCTGGTGCGGTCGTCGACCTCGGAGGAGCGCCCGATCAGCGCCTTCGCCGCGCCCAGCGCGGCCGCCGAGTGGGCGCTCAGGCCGGTCGCCAGCTCGAGCGCGGCACGACCCGCCGCGTCGGGATCGCCCTCCAGCTGGTGCACCAGGGCGTAGCGCTCGGCGCGGCGAGCGCTGATCGCGCGTCCGGTCAGGATCATCTCCTTGGCGCGCGCCGCTCCGATCAGGCGCACCAGGCGTGTGGTGCCGCCGATATCGGGCAGGATGCCGAAGGCGATCTCAGGCAGACCGAGCACGCATTCCCGACTGGCGACGCGGAAGTCACAGGCCAGGGCCAGCTCCAGGCCCAGGCCCAGGCAGCAGCCGTGCAGCACCGCGATCACCGGCTTCTCCAGAGCGTCGATCTGGCGCGCGGCGCGCTGCAGGTCGCGGTGGGTGTGGCGCCAGGGATGGGCCGGCAGGTTGGCGAGCACGTCGCGCAGCAGGGTGTGGTCGACACCGCTGGAGAAGACCGGCCCCGCGCCGCGCAGCACGATCGCCGCGACCTCCGGGTCGTCGCGCACCTGGTGCAGGGCGGCGCAGAGCTCGTCGAGCAGCTCCAGGTCGATGGCGTTGCGCTGGCGCGGCCGGTTGAGGTTGATGGTGGCGACGCGGGACGCGATCTCCAGCTCGATGCGCATCGAGGCTCCTCCCGGCCGCCGGCTACTCGACCACCACGTGGATGTGGGAGGCACTCAGGGGAGTGCCCGCGTCGTTGCCGGCGAAGGCGGTGACGATATAGGTGCCGAGCTCGACCGTGGGCGGAACCTCGACATCGAGCGAGCGCAGCGCGCTGCTCCCTGCCGGCACCGTCACATTGCGGGGGACACGGATCGTGCGCGGTGCCGGCCAACGGTCCTCGCCGGAGAGCAGCGCCTCGGCCCAGACCTTGGCGGTCGCCGGCGCGGCGCCGGCGTTGGTCAGACTCAGCAGCGCCTGGACCTGACCTCCCGGTGAAACCGCTTCGACGGCGGTCTCCAGCTCGATGATCCAGCCGTAGCCCGGCAGCAGGTGCTGGGTGATCTCGGCCAGGTCGGGCAGCACGCCGATATGCTTGGTGAGGGGCGCCCCTTGCGGAGTGCCGTAGGTCGAGAGCAGATCGCGCACCTCGATGGGGGTGAGCAGGCGGCCGGTGGTCTCGTGGTTGAGCAGGGTGATGGCGGCGGCGGCGCCGGTCACGATCGGGCTGGCGCTCGATGTGCCGTTGAAGCTGTTGGTGTAGGCCTGGTCGATCTCCGGCTCCCAGAGGTAGCCGTAGCCGGTCGAGTAGACGCCGGAACCGTAGCCCTGGCAGTCGACGCGGCTGCCGTAGTTGGTGAACGACTCCGGAGAGTGGGCGCCGGGGGTGCCCGCGCCGACCAGGATCGCGCCGGAGTCGCGGAAGTCGCGGTCGAAGAGCTGGCCGTAGCGGGCCGGATCGTCGAGATTCTGGGAGCCGTTGGCGCCGGCCTCGACCACGATGATGCCCTGTGCGGTATGCGCCTGGATGGCGTCGAAGTTGGCCTGCTCGTACTCCATCGGTAGGTAGCCGTAGCCGCCCCAGGTCTGGATCTCGATCAGGTAGATGTCGCCCGGGGCCAGGTAGGAAGCGGCGATGTCGAAGGCCTCGGCGATGGTCGGCTCCGAGTTCCAGTCGACCGTCTTGAGGGTCACGTCGGGCACGATGCCGGTCATGCCGAAGCCGGAGTCGCAGCCGGCGATCTCGCCCAGCACGGCCGTGCCGTGGTCACGTTTCTCGTTGTCGTAGGGGCCGTTGAGGACGTCGTCGATGTCGATGTCGAGATCCTCGTGCTCGACATTCCAGCCCTGCTCCACGTCGACCACCCAGAGCTGCCGGTCGCCGCGGCCGCGCACCCCGGCGGCCCAGGCGGCGGGGGCGTCGATGCCCTGCGGCGCCGGATCGCGGTAGTCCTGGCTGGCGGTCCAGTCGGGGGTGGTGGGGGACTCGTCGACGCAGTTGTCGGGATCGGTCGCGGGTGCCGGCAGGTAGGCGATCTCGACCAGCTGGTGGCGGTTCAAGAGATCGCAGAGGGCGCCGGCGCGCTCCGGGCTCACCGGCGGGTCGAGCCAGAGCAGGTAGTAGTTGTTGAGATCGGCCAGGCGGCGGCCGCTGCGTGCCTCGCCGCGGCGCCGCTCGGCGTCGTAGCTCGCCTCGGGGCGCCGGAAGAGGCGCTCGAAGACGGCGCCGGGGGCGGCGGCGGCGAGCTCGTCCAGGAGGCGATCGAGGCCCGGCGCGGAGGCGCTCAGCTCGCCGCGGTCGATGCGCACCCGCACCTCCTCGGCGAACTTGACCACGATGCGCCCGGCATCGGCGCCCGGTGCCACTCGGGTGAGCGCCGGTTTCGGCATCGTCGGGCGGGGCAAGAGAGTGGTCGCGGGGGCGGGAAGGGTGATGAATCCGCAGGCGATGGCCGCCAGAGGCAAGCGTAGGAGGGGGGAAGTCGTCACGGCTGGGGCTCCTTTTTCGGTCGGCGACCGGCTTCTTGCCGGGGGCTGGTCGGAAAGTCTCATCGAAGCCTAACCCGCGCCGATGGCAGCGCAGCGCTCAGAGCTCGAGCTCATAGTCGGTCCGATTGCCCTCCGGCGGGCTCGCCGCCGCACCAGCCTTCTCGCAGATCCGGCGGGAGCCGAGGTTGCTATTCTCGACCTTGGCTCTGATGCGCAAGAACCCTTGATGCCGGGCCTCTTCCAGCGTCAGACGGAGGGCTCGGCCGCCGTGCCCCCGGCGCCGCTCTCGGCTGCCGATCCAGCAGCCGACGCATGCGCGGCCGCGGCGCTCATCCCGATGGCTGATCGAGATCGTCCCGATCGCCCGCCCGCCCGCGCGAATTGCGTAGGTGACAGCATTTCTCCGGGCGCACCACCGATCGATCTCGTCGAGGACCGCGGCGGCCGCCGGCAGGTTCTCGGCGTCCATCCCCAGCTCCCGGCGCAGGATGTGGTCGTCTCGAAGAAGATGCGCCAGGTCCTCGGCATCGTCTGTGGTCGGCGGTCGAATCGATGTGTGGTTCATGGGCGTTTCTCCGGCCTTGTCCTCTTCGTCGTTCCGGTGCAAGCCGGAATTCAGAGCTCCCATGATCCGCGGCGTCCACTCTGGCTCGGTACGCGGAATCGGCGCAGGTGTCGGTCACGTTCGGGGCGAGTCACGCTCTCGACCGACCGGGGCCCAGCAGTTGTTCCGACATTCGTGAAGATGCGTGGATCAGTCGCGCTTCGGCAATTGGCGTTGTCTGACTTGCTTTCGATCCACAACCGTCATTTTGTCTTGGAGGTGGATTTCCCGGGTTTCGAAGATCTTGAGGAAGAGCTCGGCGGGTTCCGAGGACGATCGGCTTCCCTCCGAGGACACGGGGGTCGCTGCCGATGTGGGACTGCCATTGCATGAGATCACCTCTGAATCCTGAAGACTCGCGGGGACGGATTCGATTGGAAGCGAAACGCGTGCGCGATTCTACCACCCACCGAAGGCGTCCGCGGGCTGATCGGTGCCGAGCATCACCCATCCTGCTCCACCGGCACCATCGTGTTGGCATCCCGGATGACGACCCAGCCATCACCTCGTCGCTTCAGGATGGACAGAGAATGGCCCGCCATCGAGGAGCGTGAGCTCGAGCGTTTGTCTGTGATCGCAAGGTTGATGCTGGTCCGCAGCCAGGCATGGTCGCCGAGGATCTCGATCTCCTGGATCGAGCAGTCGAGCTCGAAATCGCTGTGCGGGTCGGTGGCGGTCGCGGCGGCGGCGAAGCTCTCCTTGTCCATCAGGCCGGCGCCCGGAACCAGGAAGATCGCATCGTCCGCGATCAGGTCTCTGGCAAGCTGCAGCTCGCCCTCTTTGGTGGCTTTCATCCAGTGCTCGAACCATTGCCGAATGGCTTGCTCGTCCTTGCTCATGATTGTGTCTCCTCAGGGCGACGCCCGGCTCCCGCCGTTGCGATCGACTTGGCGATTGCCCTGCCCGCCACCGCACCGAAGTCCCGCCCGTACATTCTAAGGAAAAACGCTTCTCTCAGCTCTTCCGCGGTGAGCTCACGCGAGGCGTTGCTTCGAATGCCTGCACACACGAGATTGGCCGCTGTCTCGTGCATGTGGGTGCTCATGACAATCCTGCGTCCAGGGCTCAGGGCGGAGATCGCTTTTCTATAGGCTTGATCAACACCTGCGTTCGTATCCTTCATCGAGACAGCGCCTGCTCGAGCAGTTCTTCTACCTGTAACACTCGTGCCCATTTCTTCAGATACGCGCGGTCGAGATCCTCCGCCTCTAGCAGCAGTTGGGTCACGTCTCGCAACTGGTATGCAGATTCGCCGTCCGCGGACCAAAGTAGCTTGTTCAAGATGAGGTCCTCTGGTGAGACGACGCAGACCTCGAAGTCCTCGACCAACACTCGGCGCCGTCTATTGAACTCCGTCTCCCAGAATTCACCGCTCTTTCGCACTACGAAGTCCGCCTTCGATATCAGTTCGTTGTGAATGATGTTGAACATGCCGCGCTCCGACACGGCGACGGCGACCGATTCCGAATCTATGTAGCATGTGGATTCGAACTTGGACACGAGGCGCTCGACGTCGATCGGTCCCACCCGCACCACCACATCGATGTCCCTCGTCATCCGCGGCGTGGCGTAGACTGCCATCGCCAATGACCCTGTGAGCATGTACGGCACGTGAATCTCGTCCAGACTCTGAACCAGGAATCGCAGGAACTGGAACTGATCGTTCATGGAGCGACCCTAGCAATTCGTTCCTGTGCACGCCAGATCGCCAACCTGCCGAGCTGCTCGTATGTGTGCCGTCTACCAGACTTCGGAGTCGAGATGAGGAAGGCCTGGGGCATGCTCGGCCGCTGGTCCCCCGCCGCCGCGATCCTCCTCTTCCTGCTGATCCTCGAGCTCGCCTACGCCCCCAGCCACTTCGATCCGACGCGGATCAAGATGGCCGTGGCGGCCTTCGGCTGCGGCCTGCTCTGCCTCGGCAGCGCTTGGTGGCGGCCCGCTCCGTCGCGAATCTCGCCGGCGCTCCTGCTGGCACTCCTGGGACTGCTCTGCTACGGCTGGCTCGACACGTGGGTCGTCCATCCCCAGCCGGTCCCCCTCTTCGACGCTCGGCTGCTGCACCACGTCGGGCTCTCGTGCGCCCTCGCCGCCCTGCTGCTGGGCGCGCCGGCGCTGCGCGTTGCCGCCGGAGCGGTTCCCTTCGTGGCCGTGCCGATGGCCCTCGCGGCCCTGCTCCCGCTCTTCTGGGTCGGGGGGCGGCCGGTGGGGGGGACGCTGGGCAACCCCAATGTGCTGGCGGCCGCGCTGGCGCTCTGGGGTCCTCTGGCCCTGCATCGGGCCCTGCTGGCGCCCCGGGGGTGGAGGCGCTGGTGCCTCTGGGGGGCCGCCGGGCTGCTCCTCGCCGTGTCGATCCTGCAACGTTCCGAGGCGGCCGCGGCGGGGTGGGTGGCCGGGCTGCTCTGCTACGGGCTGCTCGCGTTCCCGCGTTCGAAGATCTCCTGGACCGCCGCGGGTGCCCTTCTCGTGGGCGGGGCCTCGGCCGCGGCGGCGCTCTTCATCTCACCGCAGGGGAGCGCCCTGCTGCGGACCCGGATCTGGACCGCCGGGCTGACGCTCGCGGGCGAGTCGCCGCTGCTCGGCCACGGGCTCGGCAGCTTCGCGCGCGGGGCGCAACGGGTGCGCCCCGCCGACTCGCTCCTGGCGGGAGTCAGCGTCAACACGGGAAACGCCCACGACGAGTGGCTGCAGCTGCTCTGCGAGCTGGGCTGGCCGGGGCTGATCGCGGCCCTCGGCGCGATCGTGCTCTGCGTCCACGCCGCGTGGCGCTGCCGCGCACCGCGGCGAAGCATGGTGCCGGCCCTCGCGGCGGGCATCGTCGCCCTCTCGGTCGACGCCCTCGCCAGCCCCAACCTGCGCTGGATCGCCGTGGCCCTCCCCTTCTGGATGGTGATCGGCCTGGTCGGCGCGCTGGCGCCGCCCGGCCTGCGCTCCCTCCACGTCTCCCCGCGAGCGGCGCGCTGCCTGCTGGTGCCCCTGGGCCTGGTCTCGCTGCTCCAGGGGGCGGACCAGGTGCGGCGCGCGCTCCCCGTGCAGGCTCCGCTGCTGGAGGGGGAGCGACGCCTGGTGGCGGGCGACCCGGCGGACGCGCTGCCGCCCCTCCGCGCGGCGCTGGCCCACGATCCGGACGACCTGCGCACCCTGTTCCGCATCGGCATGGCGCACGAGCGGCTGCGGCGGTGGGACGCGGCCAGTGCCGCCTTCGAGCGCGTCCGCGAGATCGAGCCGCACTATGCCCGCGTCGAGGTCCACCTCGGTCTGACGCTGCTGCGCGGCGGGAGCTGGCCGCGGGCCCTCGCCATCCTCGAGAGCGCCTCGGCCCGGGTGTGGGACGACGAGGGGGAGATCCTGCTGGCGGAGGCGCTCCACGGCGCGGGCAGGACGCGGGAGGCGCTGGCGACCCTGGACCGCATGGTCGAGCTGCACGAACGCTACCCGCCCGAAGGCCGCTTTCTGCCCTTCCTGCGGCGCGTCGCCGTGCAGCACGTGCTGGAGATCCGCGGCAACCTGCGGAGGCTCGTCGGCGATGCGGCGGCCGGTTGACGCCCGCGATTCCCGTTCGTACCCTCGGCAAAACGCAAAGAGGAGAGCTGATGTCGAGCCTGCCGCGCACCCGGCCCCGCCTCGGGCCCAC
The DNA here is from genome assembly GCA_964490075.1 of uncultured Gemmatimonadota bacterium. Lineage (GTDB taxonomy): Bacteria > CAZBBK01. The sequence goes on from CAZBBK010000033.1 coordinate 54,886, forward strand.
CCTCGCCTGCCTTCTCGCCGCCGCGCTCACCGCCTCCCTCCCCCGCCCCGCGCCCGCCGCGCCCGCGGATCGGCCGGCCGGCGGCCCTCCCCCGAGCGGCGCGGCATTCCTGCCGGAGGCCCTCCAGGAGCCGATCCGCGGCGGCGCGGAGCTCACTCTCGTGGCGACGCTGCCGCTGAAAGGAGAGGCGCGTGGCGTGGCCGTCGACGGCCAGACCGCCTACGTGGCCGCCGGAGATCGGGGGCTGCGCGCGGTCGACGTCACCGAGCCGGCGCATCCGGTGGAGATCGGGGTCTTCGATCCCCCCGACGTCGAGCTCTGGCTCGAGGAGGTCAGGATTCGCGAGGGCTTCGCCTTCGTGGCGACATACTCCACCGAGGAGGACTCCTCGCTCTTCCGCATCTTCGAGATCTACTCCGGGCCCGATCCGCTGCTCGTGGGGGAGTCGTGCTCAGGCTGGCGTTACTTGCCTGACGGGTTCGACGTCCACGGCGATCGCCTCTACATCGGGGGCTCGACCGGCCGCTACCCTTTCCTCAACGTCTACGACCTGAGCGAGATCACCGAGCCCCGGATCCTGGGCGCGTCGGACCGCTCTGGGTCGGGTACCTTCTACGCGGGGGTCGTCGTCGACCCTCTCGGCGGCGATCCGCCGGGGTCGGTCCTCCACGTTTCCCATCAACCCTGGTACTTCTACTCCCCCCACGTGGACCGGCGAGGTGAGTTCGACTGGGGATACGCCCCCCCCGGGTGGGCCAGCGCCAGCCGCCAGGTGCTGGTGGGCGACGTGCTCCACCAGGCCGACGCCTCGTCCGGCTACCGGGCGGTGCTGGTGGACCACGACGACGGCTACCTGCGCACCCTCGGCGAATTGACGACGATCGGAAGACCGACCCGGATCGCGGTGCAGGGAGACGTGGCCTTCCTCGTCGACCGCTGGGAGGGCCACCTCTACGCGGTCGATGTCTACGACCCGAACGATCCCTTCCTCCTCGACTCCGCCCCGGGAAACGCCCTCGACGTGGCGACCGACTCCCGCGGGCTGATCTACCTCGCCGCCGGCCAGGCGGGACTCGAAATCTACCGGCTGCGCCGCGACCGGTTGCGGCACCGGAGGCAGTGATGCGGGCGCGTCAGAGTCCCCGCCTCGCTCTCGCTCGCCAGGCGCCGCTCGCCTGCTCCGTCCTGCTCTCGATCGCCGCCCCCGAGCCGGCGCAGGGCGATGTGATCGGTGTCCCCTCCGACTACCCGACGATCCAGGGAGCGATCGAGGTAGCGGCGGATGGCGATGTGGTCCTGGTCGACCCGGGGAGCTACCCGGAGCAGGGCGTCCGCTTCCTGGGCAAGGCGATCACCGTCACCGGAACCGCGCCGGACGACTCCGCCGTGGTGGCGGCCACGATCGTCGACGGCGGGGGGCAGGGAACGGTCTTCCTCTTCGACGGCGGCGAGGGGGAGCAGAGCCTGCTCCAGGGGATCACGATCACGGGGGGGCGCGCGGCGCCCTGGCCGGGCAACCACGGGGGCGGCGTCACCTGTCGCCCCGCGGCGCGGCCGACCCTTTCCCACTGCATCATTCGCGACAACGTGTCGGAGTCGAGCGGCGGCGGGGTGCGCTGCTTCGAGGCCGATCCTCTGCTGCGACACTGCATCCTGCAGGGCAACAGCGCGGCGTTCGAGGGCGGGGGCGTCTACTGCGACGCCAGCAGCGCCGAGCTCTACGACTGCAGGATCCTGGCGAACTCGGCGCTCTACGGTGGCGGCGTCTCCGCGCTCTGGGGAGGCACGCCGGTCCTGCTCGACTGCGAGCTACGCGCCAACCGGGCGTGGCGGGACGGCGGTGGGATGACCGCCGCCCAGGCGGCGACGCCCTGGGTCGAGCGCAGCATCTTCACCCTCAACGAGGCGGGCGCGGCGGGAGGGGCGCTCGAGACCGATGGCGGCTGGACCACACCCACGCTCCGCTCCTGTGTCTTCGAGGCGAACCGGGCCGAGTACGGCGGCGCGGTCGCGGCCTACGATCGTTCGAAGCCCAGCCTCGAGGAGTGCCTATTCGAGCGCAACTCCGCCGCCTCGGGTGGGGCCGCCTGGAGCAGCGGCGTCTGGAGGGACGGCGATATCGAGTTCCTCCGATGCACCTTCCTGGAGAACCGCGCCGACGGTGGAGGAGGCGCGGCGGCGATCAATGGGGACGCCACCTTCACCCACTGCACGCTGGTGGCGAACGTGGCCGGCGGCGGCGGTGGTGGGATCAGTGCGGCCCGCTACGCCGACGTCGCGATCCGTTCCTGCATTCTCTGGCGCAATCTGCCGGACGATCTGAATAGCCAACCCGAGGGCTTCGCCGTTCGCCACTCCGATCTGCGCGGCACGTGGGCGGGTGAGGGCAATATCTTCGCCGATCCTCTCTTCTGCGACGCCCCCTGCGGCATCTTCGCCGATTTGGCGCTGGCGACCGACTCCCCCTGTTTGGGGACGGGGGAAGGCGGCTCCGACATGGGGAGCCGGGGGTGGGGCTGCGACGAGCCGGCGCTCGGGGAAGCGCGCGTGTTCCGCGTCCCCTTGGACCACGCCACCATCCAGGCGGCGATCGACGTTTCCTGCGACGGCGACACGGTCATCGTGGAGCCGGGCACCTACCTCGAGCACGACATCGACCTCCAGGGCCGTCGCATCACGGTGCGCGGCACCGCCCCCGAAGATTCGGCAACCGTCGCGGCCACCGTCGTGGATGGGGGCCTGCTGGGCACGGTATTCGTCATCGGCGGGCCCGCCGACTCGACCACCCTCCTCACCGGCCTGACGATCCGCGGCGGTCTCGCGGGAGAGGACGAGGGCGGAGGCATCACGATATCGGCCGTCGAACCTCCGACGATCCGCGGCTGCGTGATCGAGGGCAACTCGGCGTCGCGCGGCGGTGGAGTGCTGGTCCGGGAGGGATCCGCTCTGATCGAGGAGTGCGAGCTTCGCGGCAACGTCGCGACCAGCCGTGGCGGAGCGGTGGCGGCCGACGCCTCCGGCCTGCGGATGCAGCGCTGCACGATCGAAGGCAATACGAGCCTCGACGACGGCGGCGGTGTCGCCCTTTTCCTGAGCTACGGGCTTCCCGATGGGTGGGCGGAGATCGAACAGAGCGTGATCACCGGCAACCAGGCCCAGGGCGGCAGCGGCGGCGGCGTGTGGATCGACTCCTACGGCTCCAGCGCCATTCGAAAGTGTCGTGTGGATGAGAACCTCGCCGCGGCCGCGGGTGGTGGCGTGTACGTCGGCCGCGGCGCCGTCGTCATCGAAGGCTCGCGCTTCCGCGCCAACTCCACGTCGACCACTGGTGGCGCGATCTATGGGAGCAACTCGTCCGAGATCGAGATGCTGCGCTGCCACCTGATCGAGAACTTGGCCCAGGTCGATGGCGGCGGCGCCCGGATCGAGGGGGGGCGGGTCGACTCCGTGTTGGTCCAGGGCAACAGCGCCGGTGGCAACGGCGGGGGGCTCTGGCTCGAGGGTGGCCTGCACGCGTTGCTCGATTTTCGGGGGAACACGGCCGGCGGTCGCGGCGGAGGACTCTACCTGTGGCAGGCCACCGTCTCCCACAGTCGACTCGAGGGCAACGAGAGCGCCGGGCGGGGCGGGGGCGCTTACTCGCACTACTCCGATCTCGTGCGTTGCGAAATCGTCGGCAACACCGCCGGGACGGTGGGCGGTGGAGTGTGCATGAATGCCGGCGGTGCCACCGCCTGTACCATCATCGAGAACCGCTCCAGCGGGCCGGGCGGCGGGCTCTACTCCGAGTGGCTCGGTCGGCTCGAAAACTGTGTCGTCGCCGCGAATGAGGCGGACGCGGGTGGGGGGCTTTACTGCGCCGGGCGAGCGGCGACGCTCGTCAACTCCACCTTCGCCGACAACCGTGCCTATGTCGGAGGCGGGATTTACTACACGAGCACCAGCATATCGGTCGACCCGCCCGTGAACTGCATCCTTTGGCTCAACGCGCACCAGGAGATCCATGTAGCGCAGGGGGAGCTCGAGGTTGACTACTCCCTGGTGCGCGGCGGCTGGCCGGGGGAGGGGAACCTCGACGCCGACCCACTATTCACCCGGCGCGGCCCGGCAAGCTACCTGCTCCACCCGCGCTCCCCCTGCGTCGACGCCGGCGACCCGGCCGCCAGCGACAGTCTCTGGGACTGGCACCCGCACTGGCCCGAGCAGTACCCGAACGGACCGCGCTCGGACATGGGAGCTTACGGGGGCGAGAAGAACTATCTCTGGCTACCGACCGCAGACTCTCTCGGCGTGGCGGATGGCGGCGCCCAGGCCCGGGCGGCCACCAGCCTCGGTGCCCCCGGAGCCCCCGGCGGCGATTCCTGGAGGTGGTGCACCTCGAGACCGTCTCCCGCAACATCCACGACGTACCGATTCCCGAGCAGCGCCAGCTCTCCATAGGAGTCGCCCCAGCCGGCGGCGGGGCCCAGCAGGGTCACCGGCCCCAGGTCGGCCGGCGCCGCGGGATGGAAGAGATCGATCTGGTGCGCCGGGAGCGTGACGCGCTTCGCCAGGACCTGGTCGAGCGGCGTCACCAGCAGGCGCACGTCGGGGAAGACCGGACCGGCGTCGGTCCGGTAGTCGCGGAGGGCCACTCCCTCGCTGCGCCCCGGACCCGAGAGCCGCCTCACCACCAGGGTGGCCGCCCCCCCGCGGGTGTTGCCTCCGGCGGTCAGCAGCAGCGAGTCGGAGAGCGCCAGATCGTTGCAGTTGAGCTCGAGCTCGGTGACCTCCACCAGGGCCGGCGCTTGCGGTGTCGCGAGATCCACCGACGCAATGACCGATCTGCCGTGCTGACCGCCGCGGGCCTCGTTGCGATAGGCCCGTCCCAGCAGCCACGCGTGGCTGTCGCGGAGCTCCAGCCCCACGGCGTCGAGTGCATCCCAGCATTCGTAGGGATCGCCGGTCACCGGCACCTCGACCTCTCCCAGCAGGCGTGGGGCGTGCGGGTCGGCGAGGTCCACGGTCGACACCCGCAGCACGACCTCGCCGCAGTAGTGCCCGCCGCCCCGGATCGCCGCGAGCGCGACCACCGCCAGGTCGCCCTCGATCGCGGCCAACTGCGCGCCCGTGGAATCGAGTGTCGCGACCTGCTCGACGGCGGCCGCCGAGGAGACATCGAGGATGTGGAGGTGCGCGCCCTCGGAGGCGACACCGATTCCGTCCGCGCGGAAGGCGAGCGCCTTGCGGGCGGAGGGATCGGCTTCCCGAGCGCTGGTCCACGAGCCGCCGAGAAGAGGCCGGGCCGGCTCGCCGAGGTCGACGGTCGCGACCACGAACGAGTCCTCGCGCGTGACGTAGGCCACCACGGCTAGGGTGTCGTGAGGGAGCTCGAGAGCGTAGGCGGTAGCCTCTCGTCCGAGGGCGATGCGGACCGGGAAGTCGGTCGCTCCTTGCGGTGGAATCGTCTCCCAGATTCGAAGGTGCTCGTGGCCCCGATCCCCGAGCGCGGTTGCGCCGCGCGAGTAGAGGAGGGCTCGGTCGCCGCCGAGAAGGGCGACGCGGCTCGCCGCGTTTTCGGCCGAGATCGCCGAGATTGCCGTGTCCGATCCCGTGGTGTAGGTCGCCAGGAGGTGTGGCGGCGTGTCGTTGGTGGTCGCGAAGCTGCCGGCCAGGAGGGGGGCGCGCAACGAGAGCGTGCCGCGGCCCGAGATGATCCACTGGCCGGCGATGGTCGGGTTCAGCGGGTCGTCCAGGCGAAGCTGGTAGAGAGGGGATTCCGTGCCGTGGCCGGCCAGCAACGCGAGCAGCGGGCGGTGCGGCTCGAGCGCGAGACCTCCGTCCAGGCCAACCTGATAGTGATCCAGGAGCGAATTGGCCAGGGCCGGAGCGTCGGGATCGGCGAGATCGACCACCTGGAGGGCGTCGCGCCAGCTCCTCACCAGCACGTAGGCGGCGCCGTCCCGTCCCACGACATCGCTGACCTCGTAGGCATCGTCTTGCAGAGCGTCGTAGGTCCCGCGGAGCCGCGGCCACCGTGGCTCCGCGATGTCGAAGACCACGAAGCCGCTGATCGTCCTCACCAGAACCAGCTCGTCGACGACGGCGGGCTCGAAGAGCGCTTCCCCACTGTCGGCGAGGGCGAAGCCGATCAGCTCGCCCTCCGGCGGGCGCGCCTCGACCAGGACGATGCCGTCCCGTCCCCCGGCGTCGAGGCCGGCGACGGCCGCCACGACGAGGGGAACCGCTGCGTCCGGGTCCACCAGGGTGACGCCTCGCGTCTCACCCGGAAGTGTGACCTCGGCCACCCAGGGGATCGTTCCCTCGACGCCCACGTCGGCGACGATCACGCCGCGCTCGGCGGCGAGGAAGGCGTGGTGTCCGGCGACGGCGATCTCCCCCCGGACGCCGTGGAGCGTCGGAGGGTCGGCGGCGGCGAGTGTCAGGCAGGCGGCGACCGGTGCCAGCGGGGTCATTCTCTCTCCCTTCGGTTGCGGTGGGCCGTGAAGAAGCGCCTCCTCCTAGCGCCCGCAGCAGCGTTTGTACTTCTTCCCGCTGTTGCACGGGCACGGTGCGTTGCGTGCCCCTCCCGAGCGGGTCGGCGCGTGCTGTATTGCTTCGGATCGCGAGCGCGCAGTTGGAGCAGGGCCGGCATCGGTCCGAGGTCGATGGGGTGCCAGATCCGGGTACATCTCATGGTGGCGCTGGATCATCGGGAGGAGAACCGAACGCCGAAAGTCGTCGTACTCCTCGTCATCCATGTCCAGACCGGGTCGCATCTCAGCGAGGCTCTCTTCCCGTTCACCTTCGGGCAACAGAGCGAGATTCCAGCAAAGCTGGGCAAGCTGAAGAGCCACGTTCATTCGATCATGGGAACCGCCGGAAGCATCCAGCAGCGGTTGAGAGAACTCCGCGAAGGACTCTGCCATGATGCCCACTTCCTGTCTCCTGTCATGAAGGCCCCCCGGTCCACCCATCGACGCGGGCCGATCTGGCTTCTCCATTCCGCCGGCGAATCTGCAGAAGGACGCCAGTGCGATTCTACACCGCGGCTGGGTGTTCGTCCGCCCCCGGGGTCAGCCCGAGCGCCTTGGTGCTACTTTGTTAGAATCGGGCGGGCGCCCGCGGCTTGGGCCGTCGTGCAGGCGTGGATTCCGGCTTTCGCCGGAATGACGAATAGGGGGCTGATCGTCGAGAGGTGGGCGGCGCGTTCGGCGGAGCCGTGTGCTCCATCCGCAAGCAGACGCAGCCATCGATCCACCCGTCGACGCCTCCTTCCCCGTCATTCCGGCGAAAGCCGGAATCCAGTCCGATCCAACACCAAATCTACCAAAGGAGAATCAGTGGCGCCGCCCCCACGCCGCCAAAGCCGCGGGAATGCACAGCGCGGTCAATCCGCGCCCCTGACCCGTCTCAGGAGGGCATTTGGGCCTATACGCGGTCGATCTGGCAGCCTGGGCCGGGTCAGGCGGTGTTTCTGGCCGCTTTTCGGTCATTCTGCGCGCCTGAGTCGGTTCAGGCCGCCGTTTGCGTCGCGCTGCACTGCCCGCGCGTCGCCGTTCCCGTCGCGCCGCCCCCGCGCCGCCTCCACGCCCACGCCACCCCCACGCCACGCCCGCCACGGTTCCACCCGAGCCCGAGCCCGAGCCCTTGCCCGAGCCCCCGCCCTTGCCCGACACCCTTGCCCGAATCGGGCATGGGCATGGGGGCATGGGCATGGGCATGATTCGTCATGAGCCGGGCGCTCCCTGCGCAGAGACCCGCCATATCGAAACCCCAGACCCCCACTGGCGTTTCGATATAGCGCGGCAAGCCAAGCGCCGTGCCGTCTCATTGACGAGG
>CAZBBK010000034.1:0-61806 GCA_964490075.1 uncultured Gemmatimonadota bacterium
CGGCCGGCGACTGTCCTGAGTTTTCGGACGGTAGGTGGTTGACAACCGCAGGTAGCGGCAGCTCCTCCAAGGCGGAGTTGCTCGTCCTGCTCAAGACCCTGGGACCGATGACCGCGCGAACGATCGCCCAGAGCCTGGGGATGACCGCGGCGGCGGCTCATCAGCATCTCGCCGGTCTTCGCGCGGACGCGCTCGTCGATTTCACCAAGGAGCGGAGCGGCAAGGGCCGGCCGGCGTATCTCTGGCACCTGACCTCCAAGGGGAACGCCCGCTTTCCGGATTCATATGCGGAGCTGGCGGTGGGGTTGCTGCTGGCGTTTCGAGATCTCTTCGGCGAGGAGGGATTGCAGCAATTGGTGGCCGATCGAGCCGAGCGACAGCTCGAGCGCTATCGCGCGCGCATGCCCGATCCCAGCGAGGCATCTCTGGCGGATCGGGTCGCCGCCCTCGCGCGAATCCGGCGCGAAGAAAACTACATGGCCGAGCTCGCGGACATTTCCGGTGGAGGGCTGGAGCTCGTAGAGAACCACTGCGCGATCGAGCGGGCCGCCTGCGTTTGCCCCTTCCTGTGTGACAGCGAGCTCCGTCTCTTCCAGGCTACTCTCGGAGAAGATGTGAGCGTCGAAAGGGTCGAGCATTTCCTGGCTGGTGACTCGCGATGCGCGTATCGAATCGGGGGGCGCTCCTGATCACCGGAACGGAGCTCTCACCTCCCATCCTCCACCACATGCCGCAAGAACCCCCCGGTGCCAGGCGAGACGTCGGCGGAGGTGTGGCCGAGACGCAGGAGAATGTCGTCATCCGAGTCACCCTCTTCCTCGTCGGCGCCCGCCATCGTTGGCCCGGCTCGAGGTTGTCAGGCCGACGGTAGAAGCGCGGTTCGATGTCCGCCATCTGCCGGTGACGGTCCTACCTGCGGCACGGAGCGCGGCGGATTGCGCGCGTGCATGCCGAAGGGCAGCCGCGCTCAGGCGACTACGCCGACCCAACCTGCGAGCGCCTCTCGCAGCAGCGTCTGGTCCAGCGGTGAGAATGGTCCGGCCCGGACCATCGGAGCGCCGGTCTCGAGCCGGGCGAAGTCGAGCAACTGCCCGATCACCTTCATCATGGATTCGAGGCATGCCCTTCGGCCTTGGGTGAACCTGTCCCCGAGCTGCCGCTCCCCAGTTGGACATCGGCCGTGGCTGTAGCGCGCCAGATGAGGTGCGCTTCGAGGAGATAGGCTCGCCCAGCTTGCCCCGATCCCAGTCCCGTGCTAGCGTGGTCACTCGGTCGCGGTTGTCCGGCGTTTTTCGCTGAGAGTGTGAGTCTTCGCAGGGGGAACACGGAGCCGAACGCGCGTGCCTTCAGGCGCCCGCTCCGCGCCCGCAGCCGGGCAGTTTATCGCTCGGGCAATTACGCGCTGATCCGGCGAGCGCCCGCAGTGGCCGCTAGGAGCCAATTGCGGATGGTCGTTCAAGCCCCGCTGGAGCGGATCAAGTATCTGATTGTATTTCAGGGGCTTAGCAGCTTTTGAGATCGGGCCGCAAGACGCGCGCGGGGCGCCGTGACGGCCATTCGCAACTCGCTCCCGGGGTCGGCCTCGGTAGCGCAGGACATACGACGACGCACAGCAGAGCTCGACTCATCCGTGCAGAAGAGCTGCGTCACCATTTTTTGCTCCCTCCGCATCTCGCTGTTGTAGAGGCGGGAGGAAAGCGGCCGATCATGGCCGGAGAACAACCATTTCCAGCTCCTTCGATTCCGACTCGATCGGCGCATTCGCCGATTTCGACCTTGATGCGCGCCTGCAGCGCGCCATTCACGCCGCCGGCTATTGCGAGCCACGACCGATTCAGAGCTTGGCCCTGGGACCGGCCCTCGACGGTCTAGACGTGCTGGGCCTGGCACAGACGGGCACCGGCAAGACCGCGGCATTCGCTCTCCCGATCCTCGATCACTTGCTCTGGCGACGGCGGCTTGGTCCGCGCGCGCTGGTGGTCGCACCCACGCGCGAGCTCGCCATGCAGATCCACGGTGAGTTCGAGCGCCTCGCCCGGTTCACCAACCTCACCACTACCTGCCTTTTTGGCGGGGTCTCCGAAAAGCCGCAGATTCGCGCCCTGCGGCAGCGGCCCGAAACAATCGTGGCCTGCCCTGGACGCCTGCTCGACCTCATGGGACGTGGCTTCGTCAATCTCGATGGAACCGAAATCCTGGTCCTCGACGAGGCCGACCACATGCTGGATATGGGCTTCCTGCCATCGATCCGGCGCATCCTCGCCGCACTCCCCCGGGAGCGGCAGAACCTGCTCTTCTCGGCCACCATGTCGGCGGAGATCCGTGGCCTGGCCGATCGTATCCTGCAGCGTCCTCATGTGGTCGAGCTCAATCACTCGAAGCCCGCCGACACCATTGAGCACGCCCTCTATCCGGTCGAAGAGCGCGCCAAGATGGCCATGCTGGAGCACCTCATGGGCGACCGGGACTTTCGCTCCGCCATCGTGTTTCTGCGCACCAAGCGCCGTGCGCGGCAGATTGCCAAGCGGTTGGTGGGCTCGGGGCACAGGGCCGTGGCGTTACAGGGCAACATGTCCCAAAACGCTCGCGACCGCGCCATGGGGGGCTTCCGCTGTGGCACCTATGACGTGCTCGTGGCGACCGATATCGCGGCCCGCGGTATCGATGTGACGCATGTCTCGCACGTGATCAACTACGACGTGCCCAACACCCCGGATGCCTACACGCACCGCATCGGCCGAACCGGCCGTGGTGACAGCAGCGGTCGTGCCTACACCTTTGTTCAACGGACCGATGGGCCGTCGGTGCATGCGATCCAAGAACGCCTCGGGGAGAGGATCGCCCATGGCGAGGTCCCCAGGTTCATCGTCCAGTCGCTGCCAACCGAGCACCCACCGCGCGGCCGGAGCTCGACCGACAGCGGGATCTCCCCCGCTGCGACTCCGCGGCGAAAGAAGCCGCGCGGAGGCGGAATGACCAGAAATGGCCGCGGCCAAGCACCACGCAATCGCGTTGTTGGCGCCCGTTCCCACCAGCAACGAGATGGCGACACGGCGCAACGCAGAGGTGGAGATCAAGGGCGCGCACGAACCCGACGGGGACGACACCAATGACCGCACCGCAAACAACCCCCGATGCCCTTCCGGTCGATTCGCCCCGCCCAGAACTGTCGCTGGCAACACTGGAGCCACAGTTCACCGATTTGGGGCTGCGCCCGGAGATCCTCTGGGCCCTGACGGACCAAGGCTACGAACAACCGACACCGATTCAGGCGCGCTCGATCCCACCGCTGCTGGCTGGGCGCGATGTGCTGGGCCAGGCACAGACCGGGACCGGCAAGACCGCCGCGTTCGCGCTGCCCCTGCTGCAGCGGCTGGCTACCGACAGGAAGCACGTGCAGGCCATCGTGCTCACGCCAACGCGCGAGCTGGCGCTGCAGGTGGCCGCGGCCGTGCGTGCTTACGGGCGACGCCTCGGCGAGCGCGGAGTTCATGTGTTGCCGGTATATGGCGGACAGCCAATCGGCGTGCAACTACGCGCCCTGGCAAGGGGCGGCGTTCAAGTCGTCATTGGTACACCGGGGCGAGTGCGAGACCACCTTGAGCGCGGCAGCCTGGACCTGAGCCAAGTGACGTTCTTTGGCCTCGACGAGGCGGACGAGATGCTCAACATGGGCTTCATCGAGGACGTCCAGTGGATTCTCGAGCACGCCCCCGCCGATCGCCAAATCGCGCTCTTTTCCGCCACCCTGCCCCCTCCCATTCGCCGCGTCGTCGAGACCCACCTCACCGACCCTGAGAACGTCAGAGTGGAGCAGCGGACCCTCACCGTTTCAAACGTCGAGGAGCTGAGTCTGCGTGTGGCGCGGTCGGCCAAGGGCGCGGCTCTGGAGCGGTTGCTGGAGGTGGAAGAGCACGAGGCGATCCTGGTCTTTACGCGGACTCAGAAGGCCACCGCGGAACTGGCCGAGCAGCTGGAAGCGCACGGGCACTCGGCGGAGTGTATCCACGGTGGCATGAACCAGTCCCAGCGAGAGGCGGTCGTACGCCGGCTGCGCGCCCGTGCCACCGAGGTAGTGGTGGCGACGGACGTGGCCGCCCGCGGACTCGACGTGGATCACATCGGCCTGGTGGTGAACTACGACCTGCCGCGCGACCGGGAGATCTACGTGCATCGGGTCGGCCGCACCGCCCGAGCTGGGCGCTCGGGGCGGGCCATCACCTTCTGGGAACCACGCGAACGGCGTCTCCTGCAAAGCATCGAGCGCTTCAGTGGCCAGCCCATGCGGCCCATGCGCCTGCCCGGCAGGGCCGAGGTGCTCGACCGCCGGCGGGCCCGCTTCGCGGAACGCGTGTGCGAAGTTGCCGAGCTGGACCAGCGGGAGTTTTTGGAGCTGGTCGAGTCGCTGGCTCTGGAAAACGGATTGAGCCCTGCCCAGGTGGCGGCAGCGACGGCCCGCATCGCTTGGGGTGACGGGCCGCTTGCGGCCAAGCCGGAGCCACTGCGCAACGGCCATTCGTCCGCCAGGAGCGATGCACGTGAAGAGCGGGGGAGGAGCAATGGCTCCCGGCAACATGATGGGCCCACCTCGGATCAAGTCGAGGTGGTCTTTCCAGTCGGTCGCTGGAATCAGGTGCGCCCGATCGACATCGTGCAGGCGGTGCAGGAGCGAACCCAGATCCCGGCGGAGCGAATCGGCCACATACACATTCTCGACAAGGTCTGCCTCGTGAGTGTCCCCACCGCGCAAGCCTCCGACGTGCTAACGCAGATGGCGGGCGCGCGCATTCGTGGCCGCTTCATTCGCCCGCGTCTGGCGCACCCCGAGGCTGCCGCGGAGACCCCTGTGGACGCCAACTCCAAGGCCAAACGACGCAAGCCCAACGGTCGTCCGCCAATGGAAGAGGGCCACCGCCGCCACTCCCGTCATGCTCGCCGAGGCGAGCCCCGAGCCAAGCACTCGTCCCGCAAACACCCGCGCAAACGCAAACCCGCCAACCGCCACCGAGGATGAGCACCACCGGGTTTCGGTAGCCGTGCGTCGCTCACAGTACCGCTGGCGCACCCGCTACCTGGATTCCAACCGCTGTTTCCTCCACCATATTCATGATGATCCGGGACGATTTCGGTCGAGCTCTTTCTCGGCGCGAGCCTTCTCGCCCGCGAATCGCCGGCACCGGGCAAGCTCCACCCCTTGCACCACATCGGAGCTGCGCGTACGGCGCGGGGATCGGCTGGTGTCAGATGAGATCGAGCTCGGACGCAAGCCGGGCAGGCCAGCCTCTGGAGGGCGCGGGCTTCGGCTCATGCGCCGCCCGCCTCGACCCGAAGTGTCACGACCCCCCGTGCCACGAGCGGAACCTCGACGCTGGAGCCCTCCACGACGAGCGGCGCGATCGGACGCTCGAGCAGGTCGCAGAGATCGGCCTTCGTCACGAGGAAGGGCAGGTCGATCCGGGCGACGCCGCCCGCGGCCCCGGCTCGCAGGCGCAGAACGAGGGCCCGTCCGATCTCGGCGCGCTTGGCCGCGACCACCTGGGCCACGCCCTCGAGGCCGAAGAAAGTGCCCGAGGGGGCGAGCCCGGCGTCGCCGCGACCCTCCTCGACCCAGGTTGCCATCGCGGGCGCCACGTCGCGGCGGAAGGTCTCGCGCGCGGGGGGGCGGGCAGCGGCATCTCCGAAACGCACGTGAAATCGGAAGCGCATCCAGTCCGCGGTGCCGGGCTCGGCCTCGATCTCGAGCACTTCACCGCCCAGGACCATGCCCTCGTCGGCGTGGCGGATCAGCTTCGCGGTGAGGGTGGTCTCGTCGTTTTCGAGCTCGGACAGGGGGGCGCCATGCATTTCGCCGAGGTCGAGTATCGGGGCGTCGGGGCTGCTCACGGCCATCCAGCGGCCCGCGGTCCCGCTGAGAATCCCCCCGGTTGCGTGGCCGAAATGGGCCAGGCTGGCTCCGGGTAGGCTCTCCGGGCCCGGGCGAAAGAGGCCGTCGGGCCCGTCGATCGCGAGGAGGGTGGGGGGCACGAGGTTGCCGGGGAAGTGGACGCCGTAGTGGTGCGAGTGGATTTCGAAGGGGACGAATGGCAAGGCGGATCGGCGCAGGTAGAGGGTGAGGTCGACGCGGGTGTCGTCGGCGAAGAGGCGGTACTCGCGGACGAAATCGAGGTCGCGATCGCAGACGATCGCCCGCCGGAAGAGGGGACCAGCCTCCTCGACGCGGATCTCGACGGGTCGCGGATCGGCGGGATGCGTGATGCCGAAGAAGACCTCGAGGTTTTCGCCCCGCTCGATCCCTCCGAGCCCGCGCCCGTCCGCCGAGGCGATCCAGTCGAACCGGCGGGCGTGATCGATCAGCTCTCGCCCCGTCCCGGTGCGTGGATCGAGCACGAGCTCGAGATCACCCGCGGTGAGCCGATCGCCCTGCGACCAAAGCGGCGCCTCCAGCGGCGGCCCGTCACGTGTCACCCGCCAGCGCGCCCAACCCCTCGCCGGCATCTTCGCGCGAAAGGCCAGGGCAGAACGGTCCTTGCGCGTCCAGCGGAAGAGCGCGTCTTCGCCGCTCGACGGGTCCACGATTCGGGTCTCGGGGGGCTGGGAAGCCCCGCAATCGACCTCGATCACCCCCTCGAACGCCGTCCCCAGGGGGTTCACCACCACGATTCCCCGCTCGCCCTCGGGGACCCGCCCGGGCGCAAACGTGGCCAGCGCCTCGTCCCCCACCTCTTCCACGATCTCGTGGGCGCGCCGCGCGATCGCCACGAACTCCCGGTTCTCTTGACGCACCGCCTCGACCGGATTGAGCCCCGGCCAGCCCATGCCGCCCCCCGAATGTTCGTCGAAAACAAGCGTGTGTTTCCAGGCCTCGGCAAGGGATGCGTGCGGGTAAGGGAGGGCCTCGACGAGATCGAGATGGGCCCGCAGCGCCTCGAGACCGGGCAGCGCCGAGCGGGCCTGGCGCACCCATGCCGTGCTCACCGGCGTCACCGTCGTCACATCCTCCCACTGGCCCGCCGCATCGCCCGAATAGGTCGGGAAAGTGTCGCCATAGGTCGCCTCCATATGCTCGAAGAACTCGCGTGCCGTAGCGATCCGCACGCGCGGCGTTTCGTGGACGGCGTTCCAGTCGCGGGCGAGCTTGACCATGCTCCAGTTCGGCATGTGGTCGTCGAAGGCGCGACAGACGAGCACTGCGTCGTAGGGGTATCCGGCGGCTTCGAACTCGGCGATTCGACGGGGGACCTTATGCTCCATCGTCGCCAGATTCAGCATGCCCCATTCGACGTATCCCTCGGCATAGGATCCGTGGGTTCTCCAGGTGAGCACGCGCGAACCGTCTCGCCCCCCCCACCAGAAGGCCCGATCCGAGAGGGGGATCTCCGGTTCGCCCCCAAAAGTGTCGTTTGGTCCGAGCACTGCGTAGGGAATGCCCGCGCTCGCGAGCAGGCGCGGCGTGGCGAGGGTGAAGCCGGGGACGTCGTCCAGAAAAACCGTTGCCGCCTCGGTGCCGAGACGATGCCCGTGGGCCAGAGCCGGGTAGACCAGGCGATGGTGTTGCTCCTCTCCGACGTATCCGGTGCGCATATTGGTGAAGTTGGCGCCGTATTCGAAACGCCCCTCGGCGAGCAGATCGGCCAGGCGCGCCTCTTCGGCGGGGGAGGCTCGATCGAGAAAGGTTTCGAGCTGGTAGCCGGTCTCGATCACCCAGCGATATTCCGGGTAGGTGTCGGCGAGGTCGAGGGCGAGCAGGGTCCGTTCGTGGTTCCGCTCCTGCATGACCGAGGGGGGCGCGTTGAAGCCGACATCGGCGTGGGCGAACTCCACGACGAAGAGGGTCTCGATCTCGGCCAAGGCGGGCGGAGAGTGCCCGAGGCAGAAGAGGGGGACGAAGAGGAGAATTCGAAGGCGCATGGGGGAAAGCTAACGCTGCTCTCCCTCATGAGTCGACGCCATGTCACCGCATCCGGCCTCGCCGTCACCCTCCCGCTTCTGTCATGGTGCCGTCGTGGGTGCTCCCTTGGTCCGCCGATCCCCCCACGGCGTGCGCTGGCGACACCTAGAAGCCATTATAATACAATATCTTACGATGGCACATGAATATTCTGCATTCAACACAGAACTTTCATGATATCCTCTTTCTCATGAATCGCCCGGAGTTCATCCAGAAGATCCGGCGGGCCTTCGAAGTAACGCCGACCGTGGCCTTGCTGGGCCCCCGTCAATGCGGGAAGACGACCCTGGCGCGAGCCTACATTGCCGAGTGGGCTTCAGACCTGCCGCCCGTCAACTACTTCGACCTCGAAGATCCGACGGACCTGGACAGGCTCGATGATGCCAAGCTGGCCCTCGCGGATCTCCGCGGGCTCGTCGTGATCGACGAGATTCAACGCCGGCCCGAGCTCTTCCCGCTGCTCCGGACCCTGATCGATCGGACCGACCGTCCGGCGCGGTTCTTGATCCTCGGCAGCGCATCTCGTGATCTGATCCGGCAGGGCTCGGAGACTCTCGCGGGCCGGATCTCCTTCGTGGAGATGACTCCCTTCGCGGGTCGGGAAGTGGGCGGGAATGCACTCGATACCCTGTGGATCCGTGGAGGCTTTCCGCTCTCGTTTCTCGCCTCCTCGATCGACACGAGCGCGGCCTGGCGCAAGGAGTTTATCAGGGCCTTCCTCGAACGCGACATCCCGGCGCTCGGCATCACGATCCCGCCGCGGACGATCCGTCGTTTCTGGCAAATGCTCGTTCACTTCCATGCGCAGACCTTCAACGCTTCGGAGATTGGATCTTCCATGGGCGTTAGCGACACCACTGCAAGTCGCTACCTGGACATCCTAGCCGGCACGTTCATGGTTCGTAGACTTCAGCCCTGGTTCGAGAACGTTGGAAAACGACAGGTCAAGCGCCCCAAGATCTACTTCCGAGACTCGGGCATTCTCCACTCACTGCTCGGATCAACGACGCGCGAAGAACTGCTGGTCCACCCCAAGCTCGGCGCCTCCTGGGAAGGCTTCGCCCTCGAGGAGATGATCAGGCTGAACGGGGCCGACGAAGATGAGGTCTACTTCTGGGCGGTACACCAGCAGGCGGAGCTCGACCTGTTGATCGTGCGCGGCAGCCAGAAACTCGGATTCGAGTTCAAGCATGGCAGCGCTCCCGGCATGACGCGTTCACTCAGCCGTGCTCGCGAGCTACTGGCACTCGATAGCATCACGGTGGTCTATCCAGGCGACAAGGACTACGCACTGGCGGAAGACGTCTTCGTTCGCGGGCTGAAGGGCTATTTGCCCTGCGATGGCAAGTAACGAGTCGCTACGGTGGCGCATCGGCGTCCGCCGAGGTTGAGCGCAGCGGAGAGGGAACGGATCGGACAGCTCGCCCGGGATCTCGACTCGATCTGGGCGGCGCCAACCACTACGAACCGGGACAAGAAGGCGCTGCGTCGCTGCCTGTTCGAACGGGAAGGACAACCCCTCCACACGCAGCCGCTGGTCAGGTCCTCGATGAAGCGCCGCCGGTCACGCGGCTCGTCGCCCTCGATCTCAACCACGCGGAAGGCGAGCATCGCGGGCAGCAGCTCGTCCGCCTGGCCGCCGGACTTGGCGAGCTTGCGGTCCGAGAGGATGCGCTCCTCGCGGACCTTCATCCCCCGGATGTTTCCTGTGAGCCCCGTGGGGCAGATGATGATCTCGGACATCGGCGTGCACCTCTTCGTGCGAGTGGTCTCCAGGAGGGCAAAGCGCCAAGGGAGTCGGACCGGGACGGCTGAGCGCATTTCTCCACTCCGAGTTTGGTTCTCCGCGCAGAGGCCTTGCGCAAAACTAAACTCGCGGTTTAGTATTCGGGCGCCATGGCGAACGAAACCGTAGGACGTGGCGGGCCTCGTTGGAGTGAGCTCTACGAGACCGCGGCAGCCCAAGAAGGCCACTTCACGACCGCGCAGGCGGCGGAGGCGGGGTACTACCCACAGCTGCTCACGAAGTACCTCAACAACGGCAAGATCGTCCGCGTGCGCCGCGGCGTCTATCGGTTGGTGCACTTCCCGCCCGCTGACCACGAGGATCTCGTCGTCATCTGGCTGTGGTCCAAACGCAGCGGTGTCTTCAGCCACGAGACAGCACTGGCACTGCACCAGCTCTCGGGTGCGCTTCCAGCGAAGGCGCACCTGACGCTCCCGGCCGTGTGGAAGTCGAGCCGATCCCGGGTACTTCCCGGCGTGGTCCTCCACTTCTTCGACATTGCAGACACCGACCGGGGGTGGGCCGGCTCTGTCCAGGTCACGACGCCGACGCGAACGGTGATCGACTGCGCGGCGGCAGGCGTGTCCCCGCTGATCGTGGAGCAGGCTGTTGACGAGGGCGTCCATCGGGGCCTCTTCACGACGGCCCAGATCGAGCCGGCCACGGAGTACCTGCAGTCGTTCAAGGAGGGGGACTCGTGAAGCCCCGAAGCTACGCCACCCCCCTCGCATTCAAGACCGCCGTCGAGCAGCGGCTTCGCAACGAGGCGGCCGCCTTCGGGATGGACCTGCAGCGCAGGCGCAGCTTGCGGCGAAGATCTACGGCGTGCCCTTCGGGATCGACGTTGCCTTCGCCGAGCCTCTACACGGCCATCCGGAAGAGGTCGAGGGCAGCGACTTCCTCGACTTCGTCGGCGTAGAGCCCGGGCGCTTTCGCATCTACCCGCTGGAGACGCACATCGCCGAGAAGCTCCACGCGTACACCCTGCCGCGCAAGCGTCCCAACTCGCGGGTCAAGGACCTCTCTGATATCGCGCTGCTCGCCACCGCGCGCGACATCGACGGTGCAACGCTACACGCCGCCATCGACCGGACCTTCAAGCACCGGGCAACGCATCCGGTGCCAGCGTCGGTCCCCGAGCCACCAGCTACCTGGGCGCCCGTCTACGCTCGGATCGTCGCGAACGACGGGCTCGTGTGGCGCACGATGGAGGAAGTTACAGACGCAGTCCGGTCTTTCCTCGACCCCGTCCTCGGTGGTTCGACGGGGATCTGGGGAGCCGAGGCCTGGGCTTGGCGACCAAGACACAAGGCTGGTTGATGCACGTCGCCCGAACATCGAGATGGGTAGAAGAAGAGGCGACATGTACCTATCCCGTCTGACTCTGCGCAACTTCCGTTAGTTTGGCGACGGAGAGCGGATAGCGGATGGGCACTCCAAACCGGGTTTCCGCTCTCCAGCGCACCCAACCAGCCGGCAATCATGCCCCCCTTCTTCTCTCGGTTCTCCCCCGGATTCCAACGTTTCGATATAGGGGGATTTTTGGGAGGACCGCGCACTGGGGGGCTTTCAGCCGTCCATCTCAGCCAGGCATGCCCGGTGGCTCCGCTCCGGCCGAACTTCCCGCCCTGTGCGCCTCGTAAGCCGGGAAGCTCCGCGCGCCCCACACCGCTATTCGGCTCGAAGGCGAGCTCCTCGCATATCCTGGTCAGAATGGCTGCGTGACGTATCCGGGAAACTTCAGTTCCGGAATTGACCGGCCAGAATTTCCGGAACGCGCAACTGCGCTCGGGCTCATTCCCCTGCTAGTGGCGGATGGTACAGGAAGTGAGGTCCAGCGCCCACTTGCGACCGTCGCGGTGGGTGGGCTCGTGAGTTCTACGTTCTTGACGCTGCTCGTGCTCCCGGCAGTGTTCGAGTGGTTCGCGATTTCGGGTGGCGGGCCTGAGTCGCTGGTGGCGACATCAGTAGGCGGGGAGAGAGCGGAAGCGGGTGCGCTCTAGTGTCCTGACACAGAGATTCGTTGCGTAGATCGCGTTGGCTCGGCGTCGAGATCAAGGCGCGCCGACGAAGGCGTAGCTGCGCTACGTCGAGGAGGCAGCAACGCAGAGTTCGGCGTCGAGACGCGGGAGATACGCAACGAATCTCTGTGTCAGGACACTAGGTCGTGTTGGGTGTGTATGGCGAGAACGTTGCCGCTGCTACGCCCTGGAGTGCAGGGACGTCTGAGTGGAGGCTCACGACGAGGTGGCGCAGACCGTGGACGTGGAACCCGTTGGTGGGTAGGCGCTTGTGTGCAGTTCTTGCACATGCACATAGGGTCTCCCTGACCAGCTGTGCAGGCCGTGCACACGCAGCCGGACGAACCAGGCGTTTGTGGGCCGATACTGGTTGGCATGGAACTTGAGTTATGTATTTGGCAGAACATACGAGGCGGCACGGAACCTCCGGCCCCTCGAATCCCCAGGAGGCCGACATGCGTTCCTTCCAGTACTGGCTCATCGTTGCTTTCGCACTCTCCACCATGGGCGGCGTCGCCCTCGCCCAGGACTACGATGGAGAGGCACCTGAACCCACCGAGCAAGAGGCCCCGATCGACGGATGGGGTCCCAGGTTCGTGGACCCCGACGGCGACGGCGAGTGTGACTACCTGGGCGATGGTCTCCCCTGGCGCGGCTACGGTGAGGGCTATGGTCAGGGCCGCGGCATGGGCCAGGGCCCGGCCATGGTGGATGAGGATGGCGACGGTGTCTGCGACTACTGGGCTCAGGGGCGTCGCGGTCGCGGTCGCGGTCGGGGCCTCGGCACGGGCCAGGGTCCCGCCTTCGTGGATGAGGACGGTGACGGCCTCTGCGACCACTGGGCCGATGGACGTCGCGGACGCCGTGGGCTCCGTAGCGGTCAGTGCCGCTGGGCTCTTGCGAGCGACTAGGCAGTGACAGTGGAGAGGGCTGGACGGGGTATGAGCTGGACATGAAGCACCGCCCCACGGCCCTCTCCTGGATCCTCGTGCTGCTCGCCGCGGGCTTCGTCTCGCTGCTGGTGGTCCGGACTCGGACCACCGTGGACCGCCTCGACGCGGCGCAGCGGGAGCGGGCTTCGATGTTGGCCCACACCCTCGCGGCCACGGTCCAGGGCGTCGCTCGCCATGGCCCCGACGCGCAGGTCCGCATCCAGGCGGTCTTCGAAGAGGTGGCGGCTTCGCCTTCGGTGCGCGGGGTCTCGCTGCTCGACCCAGACGCCATCGCTGTGATCGAGGGCGGCAGCTCGCAGGAATGGTCGACAGGCTGGAGCCTGTCCTCCGGCCCGGAGGTCGCCCTGCGAGGGGACGAGCTGGCGGTCCTGCTGCCCTTCGAGCTGCTGGTGGGGCAGGGTCGGGGTCGGAGCCAGCGCATGCGAAGAGGTGAGGGCTCCCTGGTCGCGGGCGGCTATGCGCTGCTGCTGATCCTCGACGCATCCAGCGCCAGCGAGGTGCGCTCACACATCGTGGTCAGCGATCTGGCGCTGCTGGTCATCGGGTTCTCCTTGACCATTCTGGGGGGGCTGCTGCTTCGCAGCCAGGCACGCAACCACTCGCTGCGTCAGCGCGTGGCCCTGCAGGAACAGCGCCGCGAGGGGCTCGAGTCCCTGCGCCTGCTGGCTGCTGGCCTGGCCCACGAGACCAGGAACCCCCTCGGTGCAATCCGGGGCTACACCCAGCTGCTCCACGAGGCCAGCGAGGACGAGCAGACCCGCTCCCGCACGGCGCTCATCCTCGAGCAGATCGACCACATGACCGACCGCCTGGACGAGTTCCTGAGCTTCGCGCGCAAGCGCCTGCCCGGGCGCGAGTCGGTGGACCTGGCGGAGCTGGCCCTGGCTGTGTTGGAGCTGCTGTCCGCCGATGCTCAGGCTGCCGACGTGCTCCTCTCCGTGCAGAGCGACGGGGACGCCGTCGTCCAGGGGGATCGACGGCAGCTCCAGGAGGCGTTGGTGAACCTGGTGATCAACGCGCTGCAGGCCTGTGAGCCTGGGGACCGGGTGCGGTTGATCCTGCTGCCCGAAGAAGACTCCGTCTCGCTGACGGTGGAGGACACCGGTGCGGGTATCTCCTCGGAGGATGTCGCGCGGGTCACCGAGCCGTACTTCACAACGCGGGACCAGGGCAGCGGTCTGGGCCTGGCCATCGTCCAGCGGATAGCCGAGTCTCACCACACCACCCTGCGCGTGACCAGCACGCTGGCCGCAGGGAGTCGCTTTGTGTTGCGATTGCCCAGGGAGCTCCCGGTTGACGACTGAAACACCCCACGTGCTGATCGTCGACGACGAGGCGGCATTCCGCCAGATGATGGTCGCAGCGGTCGAGGGTCACGGACGCCGCTGTCGCGCGGTGTCCAGCGGTGAGGGCGCCCTCGAGGACGCTCAGCTCCAGGCGCCAGGCTTGGTCTTCCTCGATCTGCGGCTGGGAGTCGGTGTCATGGATGGAATCGCCACGCTGCGCGCGCTCCAGGCCCAGCATGCGGGCCTCCCGGTGGTGCTGGTCACCGGCTACGGCGACGTCCGCCTGGCCGTGGAGGCGATGCGCCTGGGTGCGCTGGACTTTCTGGAGAAGCCCCTCGACCTTGCCGAGCTGCGCAGGATTCTCGACGCGGTGGTGCCGTCGGCGCATCCAGAGGCCAAGGCCAGCCCTGTCCGCTTCGGGGGAATCGAGCCGGCGCCCGGGCCCATCCGCGCCATGCTCGAGTTGCTGGAGCTCGCGGCGGCCTCTTCGGTCCCTCTACTGGTGACGGGCGAGAGCGGCACCGGCAAGGAGCTTGTGGCCAGCTTTGCCCACGAGCGCAGCGCCTATTCCAACGGACCCATGGTCAAGGTCAACTGCGCTGCCATCCCGGGAGAGCTGCTCGAGTCCGAGATGTACGGCGTCGAGAAGGGTGCCTTCACCGGTGCTCAGCGCTCCACCATAGGCCGCTTCCGAGAGGCGGACGGGGGCACCCTGTTGCTGGACGAGATCGGTGAGCTGGACCTGTCCCTGCAGGCCAAGCTGCTGCGGGTGTTGCAGGACAAGCTGGTGCAGCCGGTGGGGAGCGGTCGCAGCCATCAGGTGGACCTGCGGCTGGTGGCCACCACCAACCGCGATCTGCATCGAGCCATCGAGCAGGGTCGCTTCCGCGAGGATCTCTACTTTCGTCTCGCCGTCTTCGAGCTGGTGATCCCACCTCTCCGGGAGCGGCCTGGGGACATCCTCCCCCTGGCCCGGCTGCTGGCCCGCGAGCTGGCCGAGGGGCGGGTACCCCGCCTGGCGCCCGAGACCGAGGCGCGCCTCCAGGCCCACCCTTGGCCCGGCAACGTGCGGGAGCTGCGGAACGTCATGGAGCGCGCGGTCATCCTGTCTCGGGGTGGCGTGATCCAGCCTGGCCACCTCCCTCCCGGCATGTCCAACGCCTCCAGGGTTCCCGAACCCCCCGCAGCGTCTGACCGCTCAGGGTCGCCGACCACCCTGCTGGAGATCGAGCGCCAGCTTATCGTGGATACCCTGGCGGCCAACGCTGGCAACCGCTCCAAGACCGCCCGGGACCTGGGCCTGAGCCGCCGCGCCCTGTACTACAAGCTGGATCGATTGGGGCTCGGAGCGCGCAAGGACTCTTGAACGTCGTGGGCGGCGCTCAGGGTCGGCGAAGAAATAACTCCCGTGTTTGCATCCCATCTGCACCGCGTCTCCGGCCGATCGGCGATCGGGTAGCCGGAGCGGTTGCCCGTCCCGGTTCCCGCAGAACCGGACAAGTGCTGTTCACATCCGGCTCCTCGAGACGGCGGGTTGTGAGCCCCGCCGCCGGCCGGTTCGCGACCTCTTCCTATCCCCATTCCAGCGTCAGCTGAATGGGGGCGACGAGGGCGACAGGCTTCGTCCTTTGCAGTTCGAGCAGTGAGACAAGTCCCCGTCTGGCAAAGTACGCGTTGCGGAGTCCTCGGTCCACGGCCGGATCGTGACTGAGAGTCCAGAGGTTCTTGCGTCTGTAGCGCCCCGAGCCGCACCGCTTCCGCATCGCTCTTTCTTCCCTCCGCATTCCGCGCTCGCGTAGAATCGCCCGCGGTTGAGCTCGGGAGAGCTTGGTACCTAACAACCCACCGAAACCGCCCATAAGGTGTCGCAAGCACACGGAGGTCCCGGTGGGCCGAGGAGCCTTCATGATAAGTGCGGCGGGTGTTGCAGCCAAGGAGTACTTGGGGGTCTTTGAGCGGAGTGGGTCACGACCGGTTCTTCACTGCCCGGGTAAGGACTGCGGGGGAGCGGAGCTTGGCTGGCACGGGCGGTACTGGCGTTATCTGGGCGGAGCGCTTCATCCGATCTACCGAGGCCGCGGTGCGGCTTTCCGGGAACGTGGATCCGGATCTCCCACTCGCGCCGAGTACCGTCCATCGGCTTTTCGCCGCTCACGGATTCCGGCGCTCGGCCAAGCGTGATTTCGGCGGTGAGCCCGACGCCCGTGCGTTTACTCATCCCCACGCGGGAGATCTGTGGATGAGCGACATCATGCACAGTCCCCGACTTCAGGTCCCTGGGAGAACCAAGGGACGGAAGACCTATCTCTACGGCTTCCTGGATGATGCGACCCGGATGGTACCTTTTGGCGCGTTCTATGTGGCGGAGAATGCTGCTTGTTTTCAGAATGCTCTCAAAGAAGCGATCTTGCGCCGCTTGCGTGCCGCGCTCCATCCCGACCAGGTGCGCCCGGTCTACCTCTTCGACACCTGCCACATCTATGTCGAGCATCGGCTCGCTTCCGCGGGATGCGACCGACCCATCTTCTCCCAACCCGCCATCGAATCGATCTACAACGCCACCGGCGGCGTCATGAGACGCGTCGACGCCATCGCGCACCACGCGCTCGCGGCGGCTGCAATCCAAAAGAGCTCAATCGTCGACATCGAACACGTCCAACGCGCTGCAGAGGAGATCAGACCATGAAAACAACCGCGATTCTCGTCGCCGCGAACAACCAGCTGCACCTCTACACTACGCGGTCAAACGGCCGGGTCCGCCGCGAGAGGATCCTCCGAAGTCCGAGTGAACTCACAGACTGGCTCCTCTGGCTTTGACCCGCTAGACACTTCGTCAGCGCCGCCACAATCGTCGATGAGCCGTACCCGAACGTCATCCTCGAGCATGCCGATCTCATCACCGTCCCCGAGGCCTGGGCGGGATAGCGTGGGAGGCGACATCATTGCCATCGAACTTGCTCGCACGATGGGCAGCCAGCTTCAGGCTCGTCTCGAAGCTCTTCTCCACTTCGTTCGCATTCGAGGTTCCCGCGGGCCAGAGACAGGCCAGGATCACGCATATCCCCAGGATCTTGGATACTCTCACAACAGCCTCCTTACGCACCGGTGCATCGAGTGTCCATGACCTGGCCGACGCAAGGCACATGGTTGCACTTGTGACTTTGACCACGCTTCGGCTGGATCCACGACCGAACCCCGTTGCCCTCTTGCGCAGCGTTCGGGGGAGTCTAGCTGCGCTTTCGCGATTCCGCAAAACTCGATTTCCGCCGATCATCCGTCACTAAACCAGAGCCCCGGGTGACGGGTTTGGACTCCTGAAGGCGAATAATGGCGCCCGTCCACGATTCCAGCGCGGCAGCACTTGTAGCTGTAAAGCGCATCTTCCTTCGTCGTCTCCACCAGCGTTGCATCGATGTCCAGGGCCGCATGCCGCTTCAGCCACCTCGTCTACACTCCCGAGATCGTCAAAGCGCAGGTACGCGCATTCTGCGCTCGGTCGGCCTGCCAACCCGGGCGAGAAGGCTCGCGCCACCAAGGAACTCGACCGGAGTCGTCCCTCAAGGCGTCAGAATGGCCGACGGGAGAGGTCGCCGTTCTCGCGACGACCCCTCCCTCCTGCTGATCAGCCGAGCGCCTCGAAGACCCGCTCGAGAACCGGGCCGATGGCGCCGCCGAACTCCTGTCCGGCGCATCGATCGAGTTCCCCGCGCGGCGGGTCGCGTCCGGGAGTCCCTGCACGTGCGGAACGCCGACCGGCACGTCGCCGTCGCACTCGGAGGTGTAGGCGATGCGTGGCCGGTCGTCTTCCACGCAGGACCGCGAGGCCGCGACCTGCTGGGTGGCATCGAATTCCAGGAGGCGCGCGTGGACCCTCGACGCGAGAAGGATGCTGATGCTTGTTCATTCGGCCATTCGCATACTGTTCCTGCACTATTCGATAAAGCCGATTGCCCTCTGCATGACTTGAGACTCGCATCCCGACGATCGAGTGTGAGCGCGCCCGGCGAAGTGGGGACAGTCGAGCTCCTTCCCATGCGGGGCATTCCCCGGCGATTTCCCCGGAACCGGTCCTCGCATTGGGCGAATTCGAGGATTGGGGGTTGATGCGCGCCGGGCAACTGTATTGAAATAGGGGTAACGAGGGTCTGCTCTTCTCGTGCCCATGGTTACATGATGTCACATCGCTATTGTGGAGATCTCGAACACGGGGGAGCTCCCGCTCCGCGTCAACAGCGTCTCATCGGGAGACGACTTCGTCATGCCGTCCTGGGACGGACCGGTCGATGTCGGCGCTATCGATTCGATCGAAGTAGAGCTCGCCCTGGAGGCCGGCGCCGCATCGGAGGAGCCGAGAGCGGGGTCGGTCGAAATCGACAGCAACGATCCCGAGGCGCGCCGCGTCGCCCTTCCGGTGACGATCCGCGCCACCCCTATACCGCTGCCGGCGATCAGTGTTTCACCGCTCCGCTTCGACCTGGCGATGATGGAGGGCACCAGCGACACTATCCTCATCCAGGTTGCCAACCTGGGGGAGGCCCCGCTCGAGCTGATCGAGGTGCGCTGTGACTCGAGCTTCATTTGGGCCCTTCTCCCGACTCCGGCCTCGGTGCCTGTCGACTCCTCGATCCCCGTCCCGATCCACGTGGCGGCGACGGATTCGGCGAGCGTCTCGGCAAGCGTAGCGATTATTTCCGACGACCCGGCGAATCCTCTGGTATCCGTGGTCGTGGCGGTGGAAGTAACACCCTTACCCAGGCCCGAGATCGACGTCGATCCCTTGCGCATCGAGCTTTCGCCTTTCGAGGGCGAGATCGACACGACGACGATCGACATCGCCAATTGCGGTTCGGGTGAGCTCATCGTGAGCGAGATTCGGACCAACACGAGCTTCCTGACCCCACTGACACAGGCGCTCTCGGTCGAAGCCAGCGGAGCGGGCATCGCCCTGGTGGAAGTGAGCGCGGACCCGCTCTCGCCCGGCCCTCATGCCGGCGCAATCGAGGTCTTGAGCAATGACGATGACGAGCCGGTCTTCGCGCTCAGCGCATCCGTGGAGGTGGATCCAGCGGGCCCCTTCCCGGCCACGTTGGGCGCAATTCAGGCAAACCTCTTCAACGTGAGCTGCGTTGACATGGGCTGCCATTCCGGAGCGGCCCCGGCCGAAGGCCTGTCTCTGGTCGAGGGCTCCTCCTACGGCAACCTGGTGGGAATTCCCAGCACCCAGGTGCCTTCGATGGATCGCGTCAACCCGGGCGACTCCAACGAAAGCTATCTGGTGGTCAAAATCGTCGACTACAATCCGCGCCGCTATGGGGACCGCATGCCCCTCGACGGACCGCCGTATCTGTCCGAGGAGGTGATCGAGGTGATCCGGCGTTGGATCGAAGAAGGCGCCGAGGACAACTAGTGTCGCGCCCCTCCCGCCAAGCTGCCCGCGCCCTTCGGCTCCTCCTCTCGATCGTCACGGTGGTCGCGACATTCCCCGCCCACGCCGAGCCTTATCTGGCCCTGCGCAGTGGATACAAGTGTTCCTTGTGTCACAGCAACCAGACCGGGGGGGGGAAAGCGCAGCGAATTCGGATCGCTCTACGCGCAGACTTTTGTGCCGAAAACGGAGGCAGAAGGGAGCGCGATCGAGCTCTTCGATGCCAAGCTGAACGAGCAGGTGTCGGTCGGCGGGAACTTCCGATTCGTGTCGACGACCACCTTTCGGGAAGGAAAAGACGACAGCGGATTCGACGTGAGCGGGGGCAATCTCTACCTGGAGGTCGCGGTAGTCGAGGACTTCTTGGGCATCTATGTCGACGAACAGGTGGCACCGGGAGGCGCGCTGAGTCGGGAGGCTTTCGCGCTGGTCCGCGGCGGCAAGGGCTACCTCAAGGCCGGGCGTTTCCTCCTTCCCTACGGCCTCCGGATCGTGGACGACGACGCGTTTGTGCGGCGGGTGACCGGCTTCAACTTCGACAGCCAAGACCACGGTCTGGAGATCGGCATCGAGCCCGGGCCTCTCTCTCTTGCTTTGGCCCTGACCAACGGCACCCAGGGCGGAAAAGAGAACAACCGGGCGAAGCAAGTGTCTTTCGTCGGCTCCACCGTGCACCGGAGCTTCAGGCTGGGAGCCTCTTTCTCGTGGAACGAAGGCCCGGAAGTCACGCGCAAGGTAGCGGGCGCCTTCGCGGGGTTGAACGCGGGGCGGCTCACGCTGCTCGGAGAGATCGACGTGATCCGAGACGAGGCCGGAACGGAGCCGGAATTCGGCAACCAGCGATTGGCCTACGCCGAAGCGGATCTGCTGCTCGGTCGAGGCATCAGCCTGCGGCTGGCTGGCGATTACTGGGATCCCTTCTCGGAGATCGCCGAAGACGAGCGAACAACGCTCAGGCTCGGAATCGAGCCCTTCATCGGCCCCTTCCTCCAAGTCTGTGCCAACTACCGGTTCAGGAGCGCGCCGCCCCAACTCGAAGCGGAGAACGAGGACGGATTGGCGATCGAGCTGCACGCCTTCTTCTGAGACCGACCGCGCCTCCCCCCTGGGCGCCGCTCACCCGGCGGCGGATGGTGGCAACGGAGATCTGGAGGAGGCGATTCGATCGAGACCTCTGTATCCTGGTGCTCGCGTACCTGCTCGGGATCACGATGGTGAGCCTCATCATCTGGGGCGGAAGCCGATTTCGCGTGCCAATCGAACCCATTGTCGTCTGCTTCGCCGCCCTTCGACTCGCCTCGCTCCGCGCGAGAGGATCGGTGCGCAGCGAAAGGGGGCAAGAGTGACGAGTTGGCTGAACCGGTCGCGGCAAGGTCGGGTGGTCGAGAGGATCAGCGACACTCGGCTGCGAGTCCATCTGGAAGGTGAGGGCCGGGTCGAAGCTGGAGTGAGTCGCGCGATGCGAGGTCACGGCATCGCCGTGACCGTGGGCGACACGGCGCTGCTGCGGCCCGTGGACGCTGGAAGTTGGGAGATCATGCGCCGCCATCGCCTGGCGGGCGGACGCGAGATCCCGCTGATCATCCCCGCCATCGATCCCGACGTCGAGTACCTGATGCAGCCGGGTGAACCCGGATGGCTCCACCCCTACAAACCGCTGATGTACGACTGGTACGATGACTACGATCAAGATCTGTCGACCTGGATGCGCCTGGCGCGCGAGGCCGATGGACCGATCCTCGAGCTGGCCTGCGGCACGGGACGGGTGCTGCTGGAGCTGGCGCGGGCCGGTCACCAGGTGACCGGAGTCGACTTCTCGCGCCCCATGCTCGACCGCGCGATCGCCAAGCTCGCCACCGAGCCGGAGGCGGTGCGTCGACGGGTCGAGCTGATTCACGCCGACATGACCTCCTGGTCGGGAAGCGCGCGCTTCCGACTCGCCTTCATCGCCTGCAACGGGCTGCACTTCATGGGCTCGACCAGCCCTCGGCCGGCGCTCGACATGCGCCGCAAGGCGATCGAGACGCTTCTGGCTCGGCTGGAGCGGGGTGGTCTGGGCGTGATCAGCAACCTCGCGCCCGCGGAGCGCGAGCCGCCCTCATCCGTCCTGCCCGCATCGCACCTGGTGCTGCGCGGTTTCGGCCGGAACCCCAACACAGGGCGTTGGACCGCGGACTATCAGGGAAGGTGGGTAGACGACCTGACTGGGCAGCGCTACGACGGACCGTGGCGTTTCGTGGAGTATCAGGATGATGGCCGAGTGCGGGCTTTCGAGTTCGCCTCTGTGCCGCCAGTGACGGGGAAGCTCGACGTGTCGCGGCACCCGGCGCCCTTGACCCGAGACGAGACCGTGGCATTGATGCGAGAGGTCGGTTTCGATCGTGTCGAGGTGCGTGCTCCGGCCGAGCTCGGGGAACCGGGCCGTGCCGGCGATGTGGCGGTGTTTCTGGGCCGGAAGCCCTGATACTCGGCGGGGGATGCTACCGACAGGCCACACCCCACCGGCCCATGTTGCTCCCGGCGCGGCCGGTCCCGACGCAGGGCGAATCGGCCGCGAGAGTCAGGTCTAGCCAGCCGCAGGTGCCGCCGCAGAAGAGCGGGTCAGCGTCGATATTGCCGGGACCATCATTGTCCGCCAGAATGCTGCCCGACAATTCGATCGAGCCCTGCTCCACGTAGACGGCTCCACCTCTGTATTTCGCAGCATTGCGTCGAAACCAGCATCCGACCAGGCACGGCGAGCCCCCGGAGGCCGATACTCCACCGCCGTAGGCTTCGGCCGTGTTGGATTCGAAGTAGCAGCGCACGACGGTGGGGGAGCTGCCGGAGCAGAGAATCCCTCCGCCATACACTGACCGACCGCCCTTCAAGCTGAGGCCGGCCAGCACCGAGCTCGAGTCCTCGTTCGACTCGAACACCACCACCGATCCGC
Source organism: uncultured Gemmatimonadota bacterium (assembly GCA_964490075.1). Classification (GTDB taxonomy): domain Bacteria; genus CAZBBK01. The sequence goes on from CAZBBK010000034.1 coordinate 22,352, forward strand.
TCTGCCCGGCGTCGACCACCGTTCGCCGCACCACCTTGCGGTCGCTGGGGTCGATGCAGCTGACGACGATCGCCTTCCCCAGGAAATTCAAGGTCTCGGTGTAGGTTCCGGGAGCAACCCGGATCAGGTCGCCAGCTTCGGCGGCTTCGATGGCGTCCTGGATTCGGGCGTGGTCACGAGGAACGCGGATCAGGGCGGACTGGCCGGAAAGCGCGACACACGACGCGCCAAGAAGCGGGAGCAAGGGTCTCATCCGCCACCTCCAGGGCTCGACTCGGGCCGACAACCGGAATGTCTCCCTTCATGGCAACGAAAAAGCGTGGATCTTGAAGCCGCACCTGGTAGATCTGGAACGCTTCGCGGCGGCGGCCCTGGGCAGGACCGTGGGGGACTGAGGGAGAACGCCCCCGCGACCGAATCATCGCCTACACTGCGCCGATGCTCTTTCTGCGCGCATCGATCGGACTCTGCTTTTTCTGCGGCGTGGCCTGGCTGATGTCGAGCAATCGACGCGCCTTTCCGACCCGGGTGGTGGTCTTCGGGCTGATGCTGCAGGTGGCGCTGGCGGCCTTCATCTTGAAGACGGCGCTGGGGGTGGCGGTGTTCGAGGCGGTCGCGGGCTTCGTGGCTCAGCTGATCGGCATGACGGGAGACGGGGCTGCGCTGGTGTTTGGCGGGTTGGCCCGGGGCAACTTCGCCGATGGGGGATGGGGATTCGCCTTCGCCTTCGCCAGCTCGGGACTCACCGTCATCATCTTCTTCAGCGCACTGATGGGGGTGCTCTACCACCTGGGCATCATGCAGGTGCTGATCTACGCCATGGCGCGGGTGATGACGACTTTGATGGGCGTCAGCGGAGCGGAGTCGATGGCAATGGCGGCGAATGTCTTCGTCGGGCAGACCGAGGCGCCTTTGGTGGTGCGCCCCTACATCGCCAAGCTGACGGAATCGGAGCTGAACGCGCTGATGACGGGGGGCTTCGCGACCATCGCCGGATCGGTGCTGGCGGTCTACATGGGCGTGCTGGGGGTCGAGTACGGCCCGCACTTGTTGACCGCGTCGGTGATGAGCGCGCCGGCGGCGTTCTTGATCGCGAAGATCGTGTTGCCCGAGACCGAAGTGTCGGTGACCGGTGCGCAGGTGGAGCTGAAGATCGAGCGCACGGCCGGCAACGTAATCGAAGCGGCGGCGAATGCGACCAGCGACGGATTGCAATTGTGGCTCAACGTGATCGCGATGCTGATCGCCTTCATGGGTTTGGTGGCTTGCGTGAACTGGCCCCTGGGTTGGCTGGGTGAGCACTTGGTGGCACTGGGGTGGATGCAGGGGGAGTTGAGCCTGGGGCGGCTCTTCGGCTGGGGATTCGCGCCGGTGGCCTGGTGCATGGGGATCGAGGGCTGGCACGACTGCCAGCTGATGGGCACGCTGCTGGGGACCAAGATCGCGGTCAACGAGTTCATCGCGTTCGAAAATATGCAGCGCATGCTGCCGGGCGCCGCGGACGGGGCAAGGGTCTTCGAGCACGCCCGCAGCGCCAAAATGGCGGCTTACGCACTCTGCGGTTTCGCCAACTTCGCTTCGATCGGGATTCAGATCGGCGGCATCTCACCGCTGGCGCCGGAGCGCAAACCACTGATCTCCAGGCTGGCGCTGCGGGCAATGCTGGGGGGGGCCTTTGCCTCCTGGATGACGGCGACGGTGGCAGGAGTGTTCCTGTGAGTGGCGCGCTGCTCGCGGACTCCGCCCGCCGCGTGCTGATCTTCGACCAGGGCGACACCACCGACTCGTAATCCATTTCGTCAGTGGCGGACCTGGTGAGCGTCGCCGTGCCGCTCCCGGGCTTACACTGGATCGGAGCGTCGAATCCCGGGTCGCCGCAGGACCTCGTATCGATCCCACCGGTAGCCAGACAGACAGCAACCAGAAGGCGACCGCTTCGGGTACCGACGGAGGCATGAGATATGCAGATACAACGGTTTGTTTTGTTCGCGGTGTTGGGGCTCGTTCAGATGGCCCCCGCCTTTGCCTCCGACGCCGCGCGGGATCTTCTCGCGGCCCGTTTGAGCGTGGAGCCCGACCAGCTTCGAGTGGAGCACCGAGTGGTCCTGGACCTGCCCGATGGCCCGCTCCACCGGGCCAAGGTGCGCGACCTCGCGAGCGGTCGCCTCCACTATGTCGATTACAGCCTCGGCGGCGAAGTGGCGGACGCCGACCAGCGAGCTCGCGCCCGTTTGCGCGCCCGTCTCGGCATCGAGGGCCGGCTGAGCCGCGAAGTGGCCGAGAAGCTCCGCTCCGCCGATGGGGCGGAGCGCATCGACCTGGCGATCTGGATCCAGGGCGAGCCCGGCCGTCACTCCTTCGCATCCACCATCGCGGACGACGCAACACCCGCCGAGATTCGCCGCGCGCGTGAATCCCTCCTCGCCCACTTGCGGGATTTCGCCGAGCGCTCGCAGGCGCGCATCCTGCCGCGCATCGCCGAACTGGGCGGCAAGGTGCGCTATGCCAGCCCCATCGCGCCGCTGGTGCATATAGAGATCCCGGCACGCGCCGTGGCCGGGCTGGCCGAGCATCCGGCGGTCGACCATATCTACAGTGCCTGGGAGCAAAACCAGGACCTGCTGAACATCCAGGGCTGCACGGTCGGCGTCGATCCCCATGTCTGGGACGCGGGATTCACGGGAGCCGGCATCGTGGTGGCCCACTGCGAAGACAGCCGCGCCGATCGCGACAACACCTGCCTGGGCTGCGACGCCGGAGCCAACAAGCCAACCCACAGCAACGTCGATCAGCACTCCACCGCCTGCACCGGCATGATGGTGTCGAACGACCCCACTTTCCGCGGCATGGCATATGAGGCCTGCTACTACAGCGCCAACGGCGGGTCCTACAGCGACAGCGACATGAGCAGCGCCATCGATTCCGGCGCCGAGAACTCCGACGTGACCAGCGGATCGTGGGGCGGCAACTACAGCGGCTACTTGAACATCCACGACCGCCACACCGACTACGTGGTGCGCAACTCGCGCCATTTCGTCGACGATGCCGCCGGCAATGGCGGCAACTCGGGCTATGTCTCGAGCCCCGGCAAGGCATACAACTCCTTGTCCGCCGCCTGTGGCGACGACCGAGACACCTGCGACCCTGGCGACGATATCGTGGCCTCCCTCTCCTCGGGTCGTGATCCCATTACCACTCACAACGACCGCGAGCTTCCCGAGCTCACCGCACCCGGTACCGACATCCATTCACTGACCACCACCAGCTCGCCATACTGTGCCACCACCAGCGTCGGCAGCGGCACCAGCTACGCCGCGCCGATCATCGGTGGAATCGCGGCGCTCGCGATGCAGGCCGAGCCCGCACTGATCGCCTGGCCTGAGGCCACCAAGGCGCTGCTCCTCGCCTCGGGACTGAACAACCTGGAAGGCGACCCACGCTTGAGCGATCTCGACGGCACGGGTCAGGTCGATGCCAGCGCCGCGCTCACCTCGGCGGTAGCACGCCGCTGGGCGAGGGGCGTGCTCACGGCGAACCACTTCACGGATGGCGAATTCGAGGTCAGCATCGGCTCGGTCACCGCCGGCCAGCGTCTGAAAGGGGTGGTGTGCTGGGACTCCAATCCCAACGGCTCCTACAGCACCGATCCGGTGGAGGCCGATCTCGATCTGGCGATCGTCGATCCCTCCGGCACCGTCGTGGCCAGCTCCAATTCCTACGACAATACCTATGAGGTGGTGGACTTCGTCGCCGGGACATCGGGGATCTACCGCGCGCGCCTCAGCTATCGGACCTGGGACGGAGCCTCCGAGTACGTCGGCGGGGCCTGGACCCTGAGCAGCCCGTAGGGCGCGACCCGCGCTTCCCGTCGCGAATCGTCTCGACATCGCGGCGGGAAACGCGGAACCGGAATGACCTAACGAATTTCGATCGGAATGTACGCCGCGTTGTTAGATTCGGTGACTTCATCGACCGAATCGCCGTCGTCGATGATCACACCCAGGTGGCGATCGCCGGGCGACATCCACGGAATGGTGATGGTCTCGTTGTGAGTCCAGACCGTGTTGCGGCCGACGGTCAGCTCCGCTTCGGCGATGCGCCAATCCGAGCTCGAGATGGTGTTGTTGGTGGAGATGTAGAAGCCGATATCGACGGTCTGCGTGGAACGACCGTTGTTCTCGTAGCTGAACTGCACGCGCACTCTCTGGTCGCGCCAGTAGCGATTGATGATGTAACGCTTTTCTCCGTTTGGCTCCAGCTCGAAGGGGAGCTCGGTGCCGCTGGTGTAGCTCAGGATCGTGCGGCCGTGGGTGGCGGATTCGTACTCGCTGGACCAGTCGGGTGAGCAGGATATGTCCCAGCCCAGTTCGGGCCAACGCATGCCGCTGCCGGTGCGCTTCCAGTGGGTCACCGCCAGATCATGCCCAGCGCCGCTCCACACGCCGTAGGCATCCGCGAGCCCGTCACAGGCATCCTCACCGGGACCCGTGCGATAGGTGTTTCCGTTCAAATAGAGGTGCCGCTCCGGATCGCCCAACACGTTGTAGGTGTCGGTCTCGTGCCTCATTCCCGTGCCGTGCACCAGCTCGTGCATCAGCTCCGCCCAGAACGAGAGTCCCGTGCCCTCGTACCCTTGCACGGCGAAGCGCGAGTCGGACGAGGTCCAGGGGTGGGCGGTGTTGAAGTAGATGTCGAGCTGCGTGGGCGACGAGTTGAAGAGCGGGGTCGTGATGCCGATCGGTGGTTCGTCCTCCTCTCCTGCGTAGAACCAGATCTCGTGCTGAGCGTTATTGAATCCGACATTGGTGTCGTTCATGGTCAGCCAGTACCAGAATTCGCTCGGGTTGTTGTTGAAGCGGATCATCGATCGTTCGAGCACTTCGGTGTAGGCGTTGCCGGGTGGGAAGCTGAGGGCCGCGGCACGCAGCCGCGGGTTGTAGGAGCCGGGCGCCCAGGTCCAGGAGAACTGATCGGCATGGGCCGCGGGGAGGTGGACGAGGACGAGCGCGGTCGCAACAATGGTAAGGTGTCTCATCGGCCTTGCTCCTTGTTGGCCAGGCGCTGCGCCGGCAGAACGGGATTGCCACCATTGGCGCGGATCAGAGCCAGCTCGGGATCCTCCTGGCCGTTGGGCGGCGGCGGCAGAAATAGCTGCTCTCGAGGTGGTGGCGCCGGCCGATCGAGCAACGACGGAAAGGGACGGCCGGGATTGGCGCTCGCCACGACCGGAAGTGCCGCCAGCTCGGCGGGGGTGTGGACGGTTTCGACGGCACGATCGATGGCGGCGGCCAGGTCGCTCAAGGAGAGTGTTGTCCGCTGGGCCTGTTCTTCGTCGCAGGTCCGCTCGCTCGACGCCATTGTGCCGTGCACACAGTCGTCGCGGTGGCGGTAGCGCAGTCGATCGTCGGAGTCGAGGGAGAGCACTTCTCCGCGGTCGTCGAAGACCCCGCCCTCGATCACCCGCATGCGTCCTTGACTCCAGCCGACCAATGGGACCGCGCGCCGGCAGTTCTTGCGCACGAAGAGCAGATCCTGGTCGCCGACCTCGAAGGAGGGAACGCCCGAGACGTGGAAGTCGATGCCCTCGTCGGTGAGACCGCCGGGGAAGCGCAGCGTCAGCTCGGATCCGGCGGCGCGGCCCTTGAAGAGCTCGTCGATCCGGTAGGTGACGAAGGTGTGGGGCACCGGCGGGCGCGCGGGGTTGTCGGAATGGGAGCCGGCCTCCTCGATCGCGTCGACGACGCCCAGGAAGACGATGTCGGAAGCGCCGACCTTGCGCTCCAGCGAGGCGTGGTCGAAGAGCGGCGCGGCGTGGGCGCCGGAAGCGAGGGCCAGGGGCACGGCCAGCGGCCCGAGGCGGCCAACGAGGAGCCGCCACATAGCGGGTGAGCGGACGGTCATGGGTCTCTCCACGGTTGCGGCAGGGCGGGACGGGCGACCGGGATGGCCGTCACGTTCCGACTCTAAGTGCGCGCCGGCACCGAAGCTGTCGCACCTTGTCGCAACTTGTCGCGGAGGCGAACGCCGCCGTGGCTACCTCCCCCCCACCTCGCAGACCCACACCACCTGCCGCCCCGGACTGAAGACCCCTGAGCCGTGTTCCTTGTAGGCCCGATCCCAGAGGTTGGCGAAGGTCAGCGTCAGATCGATGCCCGCCAGGCGCTCTCGGAAGCGCAGGTTCCAGTCCGACCAGGCGTCGGTTCCGCCGGGGTCGATCCGGGAGTCGGCGCGGTCGCCGGAAGAGAGACGGCGCTGGGCGGCCGCCGCACGCACGAAGAGCTCCACCGCGCGCCCCTCGCGGCTCCAGGCGATCCCGCACAGTCCCATCAAGGGCGGGATGCGGCGCATCGGCTCGGCGTCGGTGAGGTTCTGCCCGTGGCTGTAAGACAGGTTGCCGCGCAGTCGCCAGCTTCCGCTCAGACTCCATGCGGCCGCCAATTCCCCGCCCACGATCCGCGCCCGTCCGGCGTTGGTCTTCACCTCGATCGGCGGCTCGCCGGGGTCGGGCTCTCCATCTCCGTCGCTGTCCCAAAACGGCAGTCCCAGATAGCTGCCGGGACGCTCGACGATCAGGTCGTGGAGATCGGTACGGTACAGGAATGCCTCGAGCCCACCGCCCTCCGCCGTGCGGCGCAGACCGATCTCGACATTGACGCTGGTCTCCGGGCGCAGGCCAGGGCTCGGGGCGTCGACTCCGGAATTGGTTGCCTTGAGCGCCACTGTGTCATTGAAGTTGGGAGCGCGAAAACCCCACGCCAGCGATGCCAAAAGGTCCCAACCGCCGCCGATCCCCCGGCGGAGCGCGGCACTTCCGGTCCACGGCGCGAAATGAGCTCGGTAACGCCCGAAGGGCTGCTCGAGCGGAGCGTCGAGGAAGATCCAACTGTTGCGGAGGCCCAGAGACAGCTCGCCGGCGCCGCCGGTGTCGAGATCGGTTGTCACGAACGCGCCACCGGCATCGGACCGAGAGCCGTCGGGATAGGCCGGGCGGACTTCGGATGAGACATCATTTTGGACTTCGCTAGTTCCCATCCACGAATGCAGGTCTGCGGCTGCCGGAGCGCGACGGGCCCAGCTGCAAGGCGGCGAAGCCGAAGGAATAGCAGGGCTATTTCGAGGTTTCGCCAACGCAGCAGATGGGTCCGTCCCGCCCGGCAGACGCGGGGCTGCATTCGTGGATGGGGACTCGCTACGGCGGCTGGCCAGACGGTCGCTGTAGTGCTCGATGCCCCACCTCAGAGCCAGGCTCTGGCGCGGGCGGGAGGTCGCCTGAAGCAGCAGACCCGCGGTGGCGATCCGATCGTCGTCCACCTGCAACAGATCGGAATCGGTGCGTCGCAGCTCCCGGCCCTCGCGCTCGAGCTGCACAGAAACGTTGCACTGCAGCTGATCGAGCCAATCCGCCGCGCCCCAGTGGTCGTACTGCGCCATGGCCAGGTAGCGCTCCTGCGGATCGTACACATAGCGCTCGAACTCCCCCGAGCTGTACTGGTCGTAGCGCGGCACCTCGCTCTGGCGCAGCGCCAGCAGATCGGCGCGCAGCAGGCGGCCGGGGGCCGGACGCAAGGCGGAGATGGCATGGACACCGAACTCGCGGTAGCCAGTCGGCACCTGGGTCGGGACTCGTCCTCCGGGATCGAGGTCGCCGCTGCGGCGCAGCGTGGCACCGATGCGGGAGGCCGCGCGTGGTCCCGACAGATCGATCCCCGCGTGTGCGGAGCGCCCCTGGTCGGCCGATGTGTAGCGCAGGCGCAGGCGCGGCTCGATCCGGGGAGCGGCGCTGAAGGGAGGCGGACTGCTGATCATGTTGACCACGCCGCCGATCGCGTCCGATCCGTAGAGCACCGATCCGGGTCCGTGGGCGACCTCGATACGCTCCAGCGCATCGGCGTCGATGGTGCTCATGTACTGGTTGCCGCCGGGGCGGAAGGTCGGCCGATTGAGGCGCACGCCGTTGTAGGCGAGCAGCACCTGTTTGCCGATCAGTCCGCGGACGATCGGAGCGCCGTGGCCGGCCGTGGTCTTCTGCACCAGCACGCCGGGCAGCTCGCGCAGCGCATCGGCGGTGCTGCCTCCCGGGCGCGCCGCCAGCTCCCGCGCGCCGGCCACCGAGACCGCGCCACGCTGCCGCTGCCGCGACTCGGCGCGCCGCGACGCGGTCACCGTCACGCCGCCGAGATCGAGCGCGCGCGGCATCAGCGCAATCTCCAGTCGCAGCGTCTCGTCGGCCCCGCCTCGCAGCGCTCGACCCCGCGCCTGGTAGCCGACATGGGTGGCGATCAGCGAGTCCCGCAGCGCCCCGCTCAGCTCGATCACGAAGCGACCGGCGGCGTCGCTGGAGGCGCCGGCACCCCCCTCGGCCAGGTAGACGTTCGCGGCCGGAATCGGCAGCCCGGTGCGCGCGTCCTCGACCCTGCCCTCGATCAGCGTGCCCCGCGCCGCGCCGCACAGGAGCACCGCGACCACCGTCTGGGCGCGCATCTTGGGGCGCGGTCGAAGCATCTCGCGATCGTAACTCGCGCTCGTCGTTCGCACTCGATAGGATGCCGGGAGCGGCGCAGCGCAACGCAGCGAAAGGAAGCCATGCTGGAACGATGGTTCGGTCTCGAAGAGCAGGGCACAAAGGTGCGCACCGAGGTCCTGGCGGGCCTGACCACCTTTCTGACCATGCTCTACATCGTGTTCGTCAATCCGACGATTCTGGCGGAGGCGGGCATGGATCAGGGCGCGGTGTTCGTCGCCACCTGCCTGGCCGCCGCCATCGGCACCCTGATCATGGGGCTGGTCGCCAACTACCCGATCGCCCTGGCGCCCGGCATGGGACTCAACGCCTACTTCGCCTATCACGTGGTGCTGGGGATGGGGCATTCGTGGCAGGCCGCTCTGGGCGCGGTCTTCATCTCGGGCTGCATCTTCGTCGTGCTCTCGGTCTTGAAGGTACGGGAGTGGCTGATCGACGCCATCCCCGCCTCGCTGAAGCTGGCGACCTCGACCGGAATCGGGCTCTTGCTGGCGGTGCTGGCCCTGCAATCGTCCGGGGTGATCGCCGACTCTCCGGTGACCCTGGTGACGCTCGGAAACCTCGGCGAGCCGCGCACCATCCTGGCCTGTCTCGGCTTCATCCTGATCGTCGTGCTCGACGTGCGCCGGGTGCCCGGTGCCATCGTGATCGGCATCCTGACCGTGACCGCGGCCGCCGCGCTCCTCGGCCTGACCACCTTCCAGGGCGTCTTCGCCGCGCCGCCCTCCATCGCCCCGACCTTCCTGGCGATGGACCTCCGCGCCGCCCTCGACATCGGCCTGGTCGGCATCGTCTTCGCCTTCCTCTTCGTCGACCTGCTCGACACCGCCGGCACCCTGGTGGGAGTGGCGCAGAACGCCGACATGCTCGACGAGCGCGGCCGACTCCCGGGCGTGGGACGGGCGCTGCTGGCCGACAGCTCGGCGACGGTGGCCGGCGCGGCTCTGGGAACCTCGACCACCACCAGCTACATCGAGAGCGTGCTCGGGGTGCAGGCGGGCGGTCGCACCGGATTGACCGCGGTGGTCGTGGCGCTGCTCTTTCTGCTCGCGCTCTTCGTCGCGCCGCTGGCGCAGAGCGTGCCGACCTTCGCCTGCGCCCCCGCCCTGCTCTACGTCGCCTGCGCGATGGCCAAGGGATTCGCGGCGATCGACTGGAGCGACGGCACCGAGGCCGCCCCCGCCCTGGTCACCGCCCTCGGCATCGCCCTCACCCTTTCCATCGCGACCGGAATTGGGCTAGGATTCCTCGCCTATGCGGCGATCAAGCTGCTGACCGGACGCAGGCGCGACATCACCCCCGGGGTGGCGATCCTGAGCACGCTTTTCCTGGTCAAGTTCGCGGTGGCCTGAGCCGCCGACCGCGGCGTTGCGGCACCACCGCGCCGAGGCCGATCCGCAACAAGACGTTGCGACGTTTTGTTTCACCAGAGAGACGTTTCGTTCCTCTCTCGGTCCCGCCCCCAAGAGGAGGAGGCCCCAGCGGATCTACGCGCGCAACCACCAAGATGTTGCGCGATCGCGTCTTCCTGGTCCTCCGCCGAACCCTGAGCACGATCTCCGACGGCGTTCGCGCTCGGCGCGAAACACGGCACGATCGATGCGGTAGCCCAGGATGACTTGGAACATCCGTGAGGGATTCCGATACGGGCCGCCGCCTCCTGATGCGGTCGCCTTCGTCAAAGTCTTCTGTCGCCCGAGCTCCAGAGGAAGATCCTCGCTCGCGGGCAAAGTTTGGGAGTCCTGCATGGATCTACGATTCTCTTTGCCGGGTTTGTGCGCGTTGCTCTGCACGCTCGGCCTGAGCGCCACGACCGCCGAGGCAAAAGGCCCGAAGTTCGACGTTTACGAGTACGTCGTCGAATCCACGTCCGGCTCCGTGGAGCTGACCACGTCGGCCATCCAGACCGAGGCCGAGAGCGCGGGCTGGAAACTGCTCGCCACACGCCAGGCCGGCAGCCCTGAGGGCTGTGAGTACCAGGCGATGGTCCTGTCGCTGGTCGAGCCGGCCTTCGCGCAGCAGCTGATGATGATCAACGCGGACACCGCACCCTTCGCCCTCGTCGATCGAATCAACATCTTCGAAGACGAGAAGGGCGTGCACGTATCGATCGTCGACCCCCGGTCGATCCACCGCACCGTGCTGCTCGACGATCCGGCCTGCACAGAGCCGGCGGCCGAGCATCGCGAGTCGCTGCGCGCGCTGATCACGACGGCCCTCGACACGCCGGGAGTGGAACGTGGCTACGGCCAGGCCCGCTCCAAGGGCCACATCGGCCGCACCATGGGCGTGATGGCCGGCGGCTCCTTCGACGGCAAGATCAAGGACGAGCTCGAAGTGCGCGGGCCCGACTGGCGAACGATCGCCGAGCGCCTTGCCAAGGCGATGCGGGGCCCCGAGTCGGAGTGGGGCATCGAGCTGGCCTACCGCTACGAGCTGCCGGAGCACAAGACAGTGATCCTCGGCTGCTCAGGCGCTCGCATGGAGTCGAAGTCGTTCTCGATCGTTCGCGCCGGCGCGGACAAGTCGAGGAAAAAGCTCACCTGCCCCGGCATCGCGCATGCCGGTGCCTACCCGCTCGAGGTCGTCGTCGTGGGGACCGAGGAGGGGGCACGGATCCGCATGGTCGACGCGATGTTCCGCATGAAGATGTACTTCGAGGACGCCGGCAAGATGGCGTTCATGAAGAACATGGGGATGCCCGGATCGATCGCCGACGCCCTGCGCAAATCGATCCGTTCCGAATTCAAACAGGACTGAACGATTCAATGGACCATCAACTCTGCGACCGTCCCTTGCGGCGGCAAATTGGAGTGACTCGATGAAACAAGCTATGACTGGCTGCTCGGCCCTCGCCGCGGCGACCGGCGCGCTCTTGCTGGCGCCCGCCGCCCTGGCCACCAACGGCATGTGCCTGGAGGGCTACGGCCCGATCGCATCCGGGCTCGGCGGCGCCTCGATGGCCTACGACGTCGGCACCGGGGCGATGATGAACAACCCCGCCACCCTCGCTCTGCTGGGCACCGGCAACCACGTCGAAATCGCCGTCGGCGTGCTCGGCCCCGCGGTCACCACCTCGATTCCCGCCTTCGAGCTCTCCGAAGAGTCGGCGGCAACGCTCTTCGCGATGCCGGCCATGGGCTACGTGCGGGGCGGCGAGAAGTGGAGCTTCGGGCTCGGCATGTTCGCGCAAGGCGGCATGGGCACCGACTACGGCTCGGAGTCCTTCCTCTCGATGACCAGCCTGGGCGAGGCCACCGGTCTGCCGAACATGAGCTCGGTGTCGGTCGGCCGCCTGCTGGCGCCGGTGACCTACCGGGTGAACGACCAGCTGGTGCTGGGCGGCTCCGCCGACCTGGTCTACGCCGGTCTCGACATGCAGATGCTGATCGACGGCGCGCAGATGAACGACATGCTGCCGATCACCATGAACCCCTTCGCGACCCAGTCGATGGGCGAGGTCATGCCCGACGACGTCTTCGCCGGAATGCTCGGATCGCTCGGCATGCTGCACTACGCCCACCTCGACATGAACAAGGAGGGGGACTACGCCTCCGAGGCGACCGCCTTCGGCTTCGCGGGCAAGCTCGGCCTGGTCTACGACCTGAACGATGCCCTCACGATCGGCGCCACCTACCACCTGAAGTCGGCCCTGGCCGACCTCGAAGGACGGGCGACCATGTCGATCAAGGCCGACTCCACCGGCGGAGCGGCGATGCCGATGACCGGCGACGTGGCGATTCACGACTTTCAGTGGCCGGCGATCGCCGGATTCGGCGTCGCCTATCACCCGCAGGACAACCTGCTGGTGGCGCTCGACGTCAAGCACGTGGCGTGGTCCGGCGCGATGGAGAGGTTCGAGCTGACCTTCACCGCCGACGAGGAGTTCGGCAGCCCATCGATGGACATGTCGCTGAAGCAGGAGTGGGAGGATCAGATCGTGGTCGCCGGCGGCGTCGAGTTCGGCGTTTCCGACGCCTTCGTGCTGCGCTCGGGCTTCAACATCGGCCAGAACCCGGTGCCCGACGCCAACCTGAACCCGCTCTTCCCGGCCACCGTCGAAAACCACCTGAGCCTCGGTCTCGGCTGGGCGCCGATCGAGTCGGGCCAGGTCAACCTCGCCTACTCACGCGGCTTCGAGGCCGACAACACCAACAGCAACCCGCTGGTCGGAACGACCTCGACCCACTGCCAGGACAACTTCCAGATCAGCTACCTGCACTCCTTCTAGAGGAGCCGGTGTAGCTCGACGGAGTTGACACAGAGAAGGGCGCGCCTCCCGCGGGAGACGCGCCCTTTCTTTTCGGTGCGCCGACCTCGGAGGTCGGCTCACTCAGGTAGGACTACGGGCACTCCACCCAGTCGTAGGGCCAGGGACCGCTGCTGCAGTTGCCGGTCCAGTAGGTATTGCCGCTGGCCGTCCAGGGGTTGCGCGAGGCGGTGCCGTCGGTGTAGCCCGAGGTGCAGCACGACTCGCCCGAGATCAGGCTCAGGTCGATGTGGAAGTTGTAGCCGGTGTAGTAGCCGTCGAGGGCCCAGTCGCAGTCGGAGATCATATCGCGATGGCCGCCGATGTTGCCGCCGCCGACGGTCAGATGCCACTGGCCGCCGTACTGGTCCATCATGCAGAGCGCGATGTTCAGGGTCGGGCCATCGTAGTAGTACTCCGTGTCGATCACGTCGAAGCCGGCCGCGGTGAGGCCATCGATGATCATCGCCTCATCGGTGACGGCGGCCATGCCCGAGCCGCCCACGGAGGCGAAAGCGGAGGTGGAAACGAGCAGCAGAGCTGCGGAGAGAGTCGAAAGGACTGCCTTCATGGCTTGCTCCTTGATCGGCCGAGGCGGAGAGCCTGCCCGGCCGCAGTGCACTCGTGGGGAACTCGACGTCTCGCCGAGCCCGACTGACTGGCTCTGTTCAAACGCGCTGTCCCCCTGGTTGGGTGCCGTGGATCCTGTCGTGCCGCCCGGGATCGGTCCCATCCGGGCCCGTGGACGCACAGCCTAAGCTCGTGCCGGCGCCAATTCCACCGAATTGGTCTGATTCTTCGTTCTTCGCACCTGGAGGCGCGAGAGACCAGCCTCATTCGCCGCCGCGATGAATAGTCCCGCCGCGAGCCGTGTATGGACTTCGCACGGCGCTGCGCGTACCGTTTGGCGCCTGTGGAACCGCATCGAAGCCAAGGAGGCATCTCTTGACTACTCAGACCATCACCCTCGATCAGATCCGCGAGCTGGCCGCGGAAAACGGCTACGAGATCGTGGAGGCGAACGACGACAACCACGTGCTGCGCATCCGCGACCTGGACAGCGGCATGGTGCTCACCTCGGTGCTCGAGGAGAGTGTGCTCTTCAACACGGTGCAGCTCGAGCGCGTCGACCGCTCCCGGCTCGGCCCCGAGCTGCAGTGGACCATGCTCGACGGCCGCAACGGCATCTCGACTTCCAACTTCCAGCTCTACGAAGGCCCCAGCGGGGTCGCGATCACCCTGAACAACTTCGCCAAGCTGCAGGAGATGGGCCCCGATGACCGGGACGACATCCTCTCCTGCTGGGAGTTCCTGGTGGTCGATGCATGGGCCGCCCGCGATCTGCTGCGCGGCCTGCTGGACTGACCCGGCGCGACGAAGCCCCAACCCCGTAACTGGAAAAGAGGAAATCATGGCATTTTTCAAACGCATCTTCCGGGTGGCCAAGGGCAAGGCGAACGCTGCCGCCGAGTCGATCGAAGACGCCACCTTCGAGACCACGCTGAAGCAGAACATCCGCGACATGGAGGCGCAGCTCAACAAGGTGGTGCGCGCCTCGGCCGACGCGATGAGCAACCTGAACCGGCTGGAGACCGAGTACCAGACCCATGTCGACCGGGCCGAGGAGTGGAAGAACAAGGCGACCAAGGCGCTGCAGTCGGAGCGTGAAGACCTGGCGCGCAAGGCGCTGGCCCGCAAGCAGGAATCGGATCGGCAGGTGGCTGCGCTGGAGGCCTCGGTGGTCCAGGCGCGCGATGCTCGCGAGAAGCTCAAAGGGCAGGTCGACACGCTGCGCGCGAAGATCGAAGAGGCGCGGCGCAACAGCTCCACCCTGATCGCGCGCAAGAACGCGGCGCGCGCCCAGCGCCAGGTGGCCGAGACCCTGGCCGGCGTCAACATCGACGACAACGCCTTCGCCGCCCTGAACCGCTTCGAGGAGTCGGTGGCGCGCGACGAGGCGACCACCCGCGCCTACGAAGAGATGGGCAGCGGCAAGGACACGGACGATCTGGATGCCGAGCTGGCGGCGCTCGACGTGTCGACCACCGACGATGAGCTGGCTCGGCTCAAGGCGGAGCTCGGCAAGTGAGCCAGCTCCTGATCCTGGTTCTGGGGGCGGCCTGCGTGGGACTCGTGTGGGCCGCCTACCGGAGCAGGAAGAAGGAAGAAGAGCAGCAGCAGGAACAACGCCGGCCCGACGAGCCGAATCTCACCACCCTCAGCGCCAAGGACGCGCGGCGCGGCGACGTCGTCACCATCGTCGGCGCCGGCGACGATCTCGAAGACCTCTGCTTCACCGTCGACCGCATCGGCCGCTACCGATCGGGACGCGAAGAATGGGGAGAGATCAGCGGCGTCTCCAAGAACCGCCGCGTGTTCCTGGAATGGATCGACGACGACCGGCTGGAGCTGCTGCTGCGGCGCGACGACGAGCTCTCGCTCGCCGACCTGGGGCTCAGCGAGCAGGATCTGGCGCGCTTCGACGAAGAAGAGTCCCGCGACAACCGCGCGGTCCATCGAGGGACCGAGTATCGCTACGCCTCCAGCGGCGAGGTGCACTACTCGCGCGACGGCGCCGCCGAAGAGAGCTACTACGCCTGGGATTTCGCCGGCGAGGGCACGCTCACGCTGTGGATCGAGAAATGGCCGGGAGAGCCCTTCGTAGCGGGCCTCTCGGAGAAGATCGCCCCCCACGACGTGACCCTCCTCCGGCCCTGACCACCGACAAAGGGGACTACGAGCCATGCGGGCCAAACCGATCCTCTACCTCGCCGGCGCGCTGGCGTGCGTCGTGCTGATCCTGATGCTGAGCGGAGGCGACGGCCTGCGGGCCGAAACCAGGGCGCTGCTGGAGGCCGAAACCGAGGCCTACCCCAGCGCCGAACGCCAGGTCGCGGAGCAGCGCAAGGCGATCGACGCGGCGCTCGAGGCGGAGGGCGCACTGTTTCGCCTCGAGGAGCGCAAATGGTCGCAGCGCCTGGAGATCGCCGCCGCGCGCCTGGACGAGGCGCGGCGCGAGCTGGACACGGCTACCGCCCTGACGGAGCAGCGCGACGACCAGCTGCGGCCCAAGATCGAAACGGCGCTGCTGGGAGCGCGCGAGGCGCGGAGCTTCGCGCTGGCCGAGACGGCGGCGGTTCACGCCTCGGTGCAGCGGCTGCTGGCCCTCAAGAAGGACCGGGCCAAGACCGTGGCCGATGCCGCGGCGGACGCCGAAGCGATCGAGCGCCTGGACCTGCAGCGAAGCGCGAGCGAGGTCCGCCGGGCGGTGCTCGACTGGCCCGCCAAGGAGGCCGACCTGGGCCGCCGCCTGGCCGCGATGACGGAGCTACGGGGGCAGGCCGCCGCCGCCTGGGGCACGGTGCGGAGCGAGAACGCCCAGGGCGATGACCAGATCGACTTGCCGGCCTTGGCCGAGGCCTGCGATCTGCTGCACCGGTCCCTGATCGATCTGAGCAAGGCCAACGGGCATCTCCTGGCGCTCAGCGCCCAGCTCTACCAGTCGTGGGACAAGATCCTGGTCGACATGGCGATCGAAGAAGGCGAAGAGGTCAGCTTTCACCACAAGTACCGGCTGGTGAAGCTGCCCTTCGGCGAGCCGGAGGGCGCGAAGCCCGAGCAGAGCGAGAGCTGGGAGGCGGTGAGCAAGACCGTCTACGAAGGGCTCAAAGAGAACCTCGGCATGACCGTGGCGACCAAACCGGCGGGCGCCTACGACAGCGAGGCCCAGACCACGGCGCCGCAGCCGGCGGGCTTCGCCTATGTCGCCTCGCCGGAAGAGGGCCAGAACGCCTACGGCCGCTGGCGGCACGACAGCCACGGCAACAGCTTTTGGGAGTTCTACGGCAAGTACGCCCTCATGCGCAGCCTGTTCTGGGGGCCGACCTACACACCGATCTACTCGGGCGACTATCGCGGCTATCGATCGGCACGCGCCGCCGGGCGCAGCTACTACGGCAGCGACCGTTCGGGCGCCAAGCGCTACGGATCGGGCGCACAGCGAACACGCACCCAGTACGCCTCGAGCCGCTACGTCGGCAGCGACGGATTCAAGGGCAGCCGCTACGAGCAATCGGGCGGCAAGTACCGGGGCTCCAAGTTCGAGCCCAAATCATCGCGCACCCGCAGCGCCTCAACCAGCAGCAGCCGTTCGCGCAGCTACCGCAGCTCGAGCCGATCGCGGGGAGGTAAATGATGTTGTTGTTTCCAGAAGGGCTCGCGCTGAGTCTGGCCTATGTGGTGCTGGGCCTGGCGCTCCTCATCGTCGCCAAGATAGTCAAGGACCTGACCACCCCCTACTCGATCGACGAGGAGCTGACGTCGAAAGACAATCGCGCCTTGGCGTTGAGTGTCGCCGGCTACTACCTGGGCGTGACCGCGATCTTCGTCGGCGCCGCCACCGGCGCGGAGCTGGCAGAGGCGAGCCGCGCCGAGCTCGCGGTGGCGCTGGCGATCGACCTGGGCTACGCGGTGGGCGGCATCGTGTTGCTCAATCTGGGACGCTGGCTGGTCGACCGATTGGTGTGTCCGCGCTTCAGCACCAGGAAAGAGATCATCGAGGACCACAACCTGGGAACCGGCGCGGTGGAGGGCGGCGCCTACCTGGCCACCGCCCTGGTGGTGGCGGGAGCGACCCACGGCGATAGCGGCGGCGTGGGCAGCATGCTGGGCTTTTTCGCGGCGGGGCAGATCGCGCTCTTGCTCTTCGCCAAACTCTACGACTGGCTCACTCCCTACGATCTCCACGACCAGATCGAAGCCGACAACGTGGCCGCCGGCGTCGCCTTCGGCGGCAGCATGGTGGCGATCGGCGTGGTGCTGCTGCGCGCCACCATGGCGCCCTTCACGGGCTGGGCGGAGAGCGCCGCACACTTCCTGCCCTTGATCGTGATCGCCTTCGTGGCGCTGGCGCTGGCGCGCCTGGTCACCGACCGCGCTCTGCTTCCCAAATCGTCGCTCAGCCACGAAATCGCAACGGATCGCAACCTCGGCGCGGCGCTGATCGAGGTGGCGACGGCGATCAGCCTGGCGGTAGTGATCTTCTTCATGCTCTGATGAAACGACAGAATCTCCTGTTCGAGCTGCACGGCGGCCGGGCGCCATCGATGGACGGGCGCGAGCTGGTCGCGGCGCTGGCGAAGATCGCGCAAGCGACGGGTCTGCAGGTTCTGGGGAGCCAGTATCACGACTTCCAACCCCATGGCGCGACCGCGGCGCTGCTGCTCTCGGAAAGCCATCTCACGGCGCACACCTGGCCGGAAGAGGACTACGCGGCGATCGATCTCTTCACCTGCAAGGCCGACACGCGCGCGGCCGAGGTGCTGGCCGCGCTGCGCGGCGCCTTCGAGCCGCGCGAGATCGAGATGCATAGAGTCGACCGAGCATGAACCGCGGGCGCCACGGCGGGCGCGTGCTCGCCGTCTCCATTTTCATCATGGGGGCCTGCGGACTGATCTACGAGTACACCCTCGGATCACTCGGCAACTACCTGGTCGGCACCAGCCACGAGCAGATCTTCGTGGTGATCGGGCTGATGATGTTCTCGATGGGGGTCGGCTCGGTGGCGCAGCGACTCCTGCACCACGATCTGATCGACAAATGGCTGGCGCTGGAGCTGCTGCTCGGGCTGGCCGGCGGTTTGAGCGTCATCGCGATCTACGCCGCTTTCGTCTACACCACCAGCTTTCGGCTGGTGATGTACGGCTGCGCGGCGCTGGTCGGAATGCTGATCGGAATGGAGATCCCGCTCTTGATCCGCATCAACGAGAGCTACGCCACCAGTCTGCGGGCCAACCTCTCCGACGTGCTCTTCATGGACTACGTGGGCTCGCTGGCCGGTGCGCTGCTCTTCGCCTATGTGTTGCTGACACGGCTCTCGCTCTTTCATATCGCGCTCTGCCTAGGACTGGTAAACGTCGCTCTGGGCCTGATCGGAATCGCCTATTTCTGGCCCTTGATTCGGCGTCGCGGGACGCTGTGCGTCGCGGGGCTGGTCGCGCTGGTGGTGCTGGCGGGCTGCGCGGCACGCGCCACGCCCTTGATGGCCCTCTTCGAGCAGCGCTGCTTCCGCGATCCGATCGTGGCCTCGGAAACGACCCGCTACCAGCACCTGGTGGTGACCCGCCGCGACGACCTGGTCCATCTCTACATCAACGGCAACCTGCAGTTCTCCTCGGCGGACGAGGTGATCTACCATGAAATGTTGGTGCATCCGGCGCTGACGCTGGCCCGCTCACGGCGCCGCGTGTTGATCCTCGGTGGCGGTGACGGTCTGGCGTTGCGCGAGGTGCTGCGCTACGCGGACGTGGGCGAAGTCGTGTTGGTCGACATCGATCCGCGCATGACCGAACTGGCCGCCACCCACCCGGACCTGGTGCGACTGAACCGGGGTGCCTTCGACGACGCACGGGTGACGACAGTTGCGGCGGAGGGCACGCGTGCCGGAGTCCGCGAGACCATCTGGAGCGAGACGCGCCAGCCTTTCGATCCCGCCCTTCGCACGCCGCTGCCGCTGGCGCGAGTGCGGGTCGTCCATCTCGATGCCGATCTGTTCTTGCGCGAGGCGCATGGATTCTTCGATGCGGTGTTGATCGACTTCCCCGATCCCTCCACGGTCGAAACGGCCAAGCTCTACTCTCGAGGATTCTATCGCAACCTCGCCGCCCACCTGGCACCCGGCGCGCTGGTGGCGATGCAGTCGACCAGCCCCTTCCACGCTCGCGAGGTCTTCCTGTGCATCGGCGCCACGCTGCGCGCCGCCGGCTTCCGCGTGCTGCCCTATCACGAGAACGTGCCGAGCTTCGGCGAATGGGGCTGGCACCTGGCGTGGCTCGGCGCCACGACCGAGGAAGAGATGCGCCGGCGCATCGAAGGACTGCGCGAGCTGCCGGTGGAGACCGAGTACGCAGTCCCGGAGCTGCTACACGCCAGCCTGCATTTCGGCCAGGGCTGGCTCGACGCAGGCGGCATCGAGGCGAACACCGTCATGCAGCCGGTGATTCTGGAGTACCATCGGCGCGCCTGGAAGAACATCTGATCATGCGCGCCCCCCTATCCTGGCTGATTCGTGTCTGGCGCCACCCGATGGGCCTGTTGGCGATCGTCGTCGTGGTGCTGGCGCTGCTGGGTTCGACCGGCATGTATCTGCTCGAGTCGGGCCACGACATCGGCACCTGGCCCGACGCGCTCTGGTACTCCTTCGTTACGATGACGACGGTCGGCTACGGCGACCTTTTTCCAAAGACCGGCCTGGGGCGTGCGCTCGGGGTGGTGCTGATGATCCTGGGCGTCGGCGTGCTCGGCATGTTCACCGGAAACGTCGCCAGCATCCTGGTGGAGCGAGCCATGAAAAGGGACGAAGGACTCGACAAGGTCGACGACACGGGACACTATCTGGTCTGCGGGTGGAACGGCCGCGCGGAGCAGGTGGTGAACGAGCTGCTGCATCGCCTGCACGGAGTGGCGTCGGTGGTGGTGGTGGCCGATCTGGAACAGACGCCGGTGCGGCATCGTTCGCTGCGCTTCGTGCGCGGCGACGCCACCGACGAGCGGGTGCTGCGGCGCGCCAACGTCGAAGAGGCCAAGGCGGCGCTGATTCTCTCGTCGGACGCCCGCGGCAGCTCGGCCGACGCCGGGGCGGTGCTCACGGTCCTGACCATCGAGAGCATCAATCCCGATGTCTACACCTGCGTGGAGCTGCAGGACGAGACCAACGCGCAGCACTGCCGGCGCGCCAACGCCGACGAGATCCTGGTCAGCGGCCACATGACCTCGCGGCTGCTGGCGCGCTCGGTGCTCGATCCGGGCAGCGCGCAGGTGCTCTCCGAGCTGGCCACCGGCAGCGTCGGCAACAGCATCTACTGCATCCCGGTTCCACCCGACCTGGTGGGCCTCGATTTCGATGCCGCGCTGACACAATTTCGGCGCCGCTTCGACGCGGTGCTGCTGGCGGTGCAGCATGAGGGCCGCCACCTGATCAATCCGCGCTCGCACACCCTGGCGGCCGGCGATCAAGCCTTCGTGATCGCCGAGCGACCTCCCGAGGGACACGAGAAGCCATGAAGGTCTACATCAGCGCCGACATCGAGGGGATCGCCGGCATTGCCCACCTCGACGAGACTCTGAAGAGCAAGGATGACTACGCCGAGTTTCAGACCCGGATGACCCGCCACGTGGCGGCGGCCTGCCAGGCGGCGGTCGAAGCCGGCGCCCACGACATCTTGGTGAACGATGCCCACGACACCGGCCGCAACATCGTTTTCGAAGAGCTGCCGCGCTGTGCCCGCATGGTGCGCGGCTGGAGCGAGCATCCGCTCTCGATGGTGCAGGAGCTCGACGAGAGCTTCGACGCGGTCGCCATGCTCGGCTATCACGCGCGGGCCGGCTCGAGCGCCAATCCTCTGGCCCACACCCTGTCGGGCTCCAAGGTCGAGGAGATGCGGCTGAGCGGCATTCCTCTCGCGGAATTCCATCTCTACGGCTTCGCGGCGGCATCGATGGGTGTGCCGGTGGTCTTCGTCTCCGGCGACGAGGAGCTGTGTCGCGATGTCAACGCCGCCAACGGCGCGATTCAGACGGTGCCGACCTTTCGCGGCGTGGGGGGCTCGATCATCGGCCTGCACCCCGCCGTAGTCGAGGATCGGATCCGCGAAGGGATGAACCGCGCGCTGCACGCCGATCTGGCGGCCTGCCTCCTGGAGCTGCCAGAGCACCTGGTATTCGAGCTGCGCTACAAGCGCGCCGCCGATGCCTACAGAGCATCGTTCTACCCCGGCGCCGAGCTGATCGACACCAAGCTGCTGCGCTTCGAGACCGATCGCTACTTCGAGGTGTTGCGGGCGGTGGCGTTTCTGGTTTAGCGGCTACTCCGGATAAAGCTGTCGCAGACAGTCCTCGTCGGATTCGGCCAACGACTCGTTGTTGCCGACGAGGTTCATCACCGACTCCGGATCGGCGGAGTGACCGAGTCCGATGGCGTGGCCCATCTGATGCAGCGCCACCGCCAGGAGTGAGGTGTCTCCCGATCCGCAGTCCCAGACATCGTCGAGGGTGAAGCCCAGGTCGGCCTCGCGGCCCGGCGGACCGTAGACCCAGACCTTGGCGATCTCGCCGATTCCCAGGGTCTTGAATTTCAGATGCTGGACGCCGTCGCCGAAGAAGGGATTGCCGATCGCCCGCTCCTCGAAGCCGCCGAAGGCGAAGGAGAAGCTGGAACCTTCGACGCTGCTCCACTGGCGGGCGGCTCCGGCGATCACCAGCAGCTCGGAAGCGCCCGGGCAGGCCGGCGTGCCGTCGCGATCGGCAGTGAAGAGCGCGGGTAGCTCGGAAGGCTCGTAAGGGACGCCCCAGAGCTCGCAGGCGTCGCCCGCGAGGAGAATCGAGTCCTGCAAGGGGCAGCGCCAGGCGCCAGAAGCGGTGCCGGCGCCGGCGGCGAGAAGCAGAATGGTGGGCATCCAGCTCATGAAGTGGCCTTTCCGGCGGGGCTTCCGGGGGCGAGGATCCGCGCCTGATGCCCGATCCTAACCTGGGCATCTCCCCGGCAGTGTCGCAATGAAGTGCGCACCCTGTCTCGGCGCTGCCTCTCGCGACCTGACCGCGGAAGTCGGTGAAAAGCCCGAGTTAGACTGGCGCCATGTCCACGGCCGCCATCGCCCTGCTCGGAGTCGTCCTCGCGCAAGCTCAACCAGATCCGCGCCAGCACCACCACGGCGCTGTGGTCAACCCCTTCGTGGAGCATGGCTCGCTGCGCTACCTGGCGGCCTGGTCGAGCTCGGCGGCCGCCCCCTGGGAGCACGACATCTTTGCCCAGCGCCTGCACTTCGAGGGCGGAGAGCTGGTCGCGGAGACGGCGCCGATGCAGGCCGTGGGCGACGGCGGCGACGGTGCGCAAGAGCCGGTCGACGCGGCCCTGTGGAACGACCTCTTCTTGACGGCGTGGGAGGACGGGACCGAGGCCACGATCGATGTGCGCGCGCTGCTGCACGACGGCCGCGGCGGAGTGGTGCGCGGCGAGTGGATCGTGGCCGGGGGCGCCGAATCGCAGCACTCGGCGGCGGTGGCTTCGCTTCCGGCGGGCTTCCTGGTGGCCTACGCGGACGAGGCGCCGCCGGCCCAGGCGGCGATGGTCGAGGCGCGGCTCTTCGACCGCACCGGAACCGAGCGGGGGCACCTGGAGCTGACCCCGCCCAGCGAGGACCACTGGTGGCCGGTGGTGGCGGGCGACGGCGAGCGGCGCGTTCTGGCGGCCTGGGGCGACGGCTCGGTGCTCTGGGGTTCGCTTCTGACGCTCAGTGGCGGCGAGGTGCAGGTGCAGCCCGCGCAGGCGCTGATCACCGGCATCGCGCAGTATCACTATCACCTGGTCTGGCTCGATGAGATCGCGCGCTTCTTCGTGCTGAGCCGGCGCGGATCCGGCTCGGAGGCGGTCCTGGTCGACCGCGAGGGCACGATTCGGGCGCGGCGCTCGCTGCCCCACCCGGTGATTCGCGAAGCCCGCCCCGCCGCCCGCTGGCACGCCGCGGCGGGCGCCTTCAAGCTGGCCTACCCGACGCTGGTGCGAGACGTGGCGCTGCTGCGGGTGGAAAGCGACGCGATCGCCTACTACGGCGAGATCGATGGCGACAGCGACCCGGTGCTCTCGACCCTCCGCTGGCCGGCGACCGGCACCTGCGCCCTCTTCGCCGCCGACCGCGACGGCCAGGACCAGTGGGGCGGGGACAATGTCGTCCTTTTCGTGGCCAACCAGGAGGGGAACGACGACGCCCTGCTGGCCGCGGTGCGGACGGCGGCAGGGTTCTGACCGGGACCGCGCTCCTACCCGCTCGCGTTACTCCTCGACGATCTGCTGCGCCAGGTAGTTCTCCAGCCCGACCTGCTCGATCAAGAGGAGCTGGGACTCGAGCCAGTCGACGTGCTCTTCCTCTTTGGTGAGGATCTCTTCGAGCAGCTCGCGGGTGCCGTTGTCGGCGGCGTCGCGGCAGGCGGCGATGGCGGCGTTGAGGCGCGCGACCGCTTCGTGCTCCACGCGCAGGTCGCTGGCGAGCTGCTCGGGAACGTTCTGGCCGATGTTGATCTTGCCGAGCTTCTGCACGTTCGGCACGCCGTCCAGGTAGAGGATGCGCTCGATCACCTCTTCGGCGTGGTGCATCTCGTCCAGGCTCTCGCGGCGGATCTGCTTGTAGAGGCGCTGGTATCCCCAGTCGTTGCACATCTCGGCGTGCAGGAAGTACTGGTTGATGGCGGTGAGCTCGGCGCAGAGCACCTCGTTGAGCAGCTCGATCAGC
Source organism: uncultured Gemmatimonadota bacterium (assembly GCA_964490075.1). GTDB lineage: Bacteria > CAZBBK01. The sequence goes on from CAZBBK010000034.1 coordinate 46,404, forward strand.
TTGGCGTCGCCTCGCGGCATTGCGGCCTCCAGGGTGTGGCCCCGTGTCTATGCTAGGCCGCGATGGTAGCGCCTGCGGCGTCGTTGTCCAGCCCGCCGCGGGCACCGAGGGCGTGGGCGTTGTGCAGAGTTCGCGCCAGATGCTGCCTGCACAGCCCGCAACCGGTGCCGGCTCCGCAGCGGGCGCCCAGCTCGGCGACGTTTGCGCAGCCGCTCTCGGCGTGGGCGCGCACCTCGGAGTCCGAGGTCGGATGGCAGAGGCAGATCAGCATGATGCCTCAATGATAACGAAGGTCAGAATCATTGGCAAGTCTGGATCGCGGCAACGACACCCCTGCTGCGCGAAATGGCCGCCCAGAAGCCTGCCAGGCCCTCAAACTACATCGATGAAACCGACGTCCGCATCGATCGGCTCGCCCTCGCGCAGCATTCGCACCCTCACCGTGTAGCGGCCCAGAGGGGTGGCCGCGGGGAGGTGGAGGGTGCGCGGGAAGTCGAGGGTCTCGAAGGGGGCGAGCAGGATCGCGGGGCCGTCGTGGAGGCGGCCATGGCGCGCCGCCGGTCCGCTGACCTCGACCTCGATCCGGTCGAAGGCTCCGGTCTCGAAGCAGCGACTGCGCGCCTGCACGGTGACGGAGAGATCGCTCCCCGCCTCGACACTGGACGGCAAGGCGTCGATCACGACCTCGCTCTCACAGCTCCAGTCGTTCCAGAGACAGTTCTGATCGCCGCCGAAGGCACCCATGTCGGCGCCGGCGCCGCCCAGCCCCGGAGGCAGACAGGCGTCGACGGTGCTCGGGTCGCCGCCATCGACACAGGGCGAATCCCACTGCATCATGAAGGAGCTGGGAGCGCTCTCATCGAAGAGCGGGTCGAGGTCGAGATTAGCCGGTGCCTTCGTAGCCGCCCTCGACGTCGCAGTAGCGGGCCGAGATCGCCGAGGCGCTGTGCTTCGCGAGGCTGCCCATCGCATTGCCCCACACCACGAGTCTTCGAGGCGCAACGAGACCCAGCCGTCCAAGGTTCCCCAGACATCTCCGCCATAACCGCCGTTGCCACTGATGACACATTGATCCACATACCAGTACACCATCCATCCTCCGACCCACGACAAAGATACACCATTGCCTTCGTTGTCGGCGATGATGCTGTTGTGAATCCGTACGTCTCCGAGCTCTTTGCGGGAGTGGACGCCGTGACTGGTGTTGCCTTCGATCAGGCAGCGCGAAAGCTCTACGTCCTCCTCGTCGGGGCCAGGTAGACGCCTCCACCGCCCTTCGAGTCGCCGTCCGGTGCGCTGTTGGAACGGACGATCGTACGTTGCATGACACCTCCCGACAGGAAAGCGCCGCCGCCGTACTGGGTGGCGGCGTTGTCGTGCAGGAGACAGTCCTCGACCAACCCTCCCGGCTCCACGGCGAGCGCCCCACCGCGCCCGGCCACGCTCTCGCTGACGACACAGTTCCTGAGGATCGCCCCCTCTCCCACCACCACGGCTCCGCCGGCGCCCATGCTGCCGGTGTGGAAGCTGAGGTCGACGTTGCCCGGACCGGAGTAGGTTCCGGCGGCGACCCGTACCGTGTCCCCGCCGGCGGCGGCATCGAGGCCGGCCTGGATGGTGGCGAAGTCGGCGGGCAGGTGGATCGTGGTGGCGCGGGCGAGGACCGCGGCCGCGAGGACGGTTGCCAGAGGAAGGAAGGGTGTGCGCATTCTGTTCCGATCTCATTGCTGGTGGGGCATGCCGGTAGCAGGCGCGCGGCCGGCCGGACACGATCCGCACCGCAACTTTCGCACCATCTTGACCCGAATCACGGGGATCTCCGCGCGGAAAATCGCACAGGCTTACGCCACAAGCGCTTCCGGGAGTCCATCCACACACCGACGCGACGCGGAATCGGTCCTTCCGCGCCGCGCGGCGCCGCCTTTGGCTTCATTCGTTTCCGTGCGACGAAACGGATGTGTCCGCTCGCCGGCGCCTACTCGTTCCCGCTCTTCAGCAGGGTCGTGACCGAGGCGACCATGCCGGCGATGTCGCTCAGATCGGAGGGGATGATCACCGTGTTGTTGGTCCGGGCCAGGTTGCCGAACTGCTTCAGGTACTGCTCGGCCACCCGCAGGTTGACGGCATCCGATCCGCCCGGCTCCTCGATCGCGCTGGCGATCTCGCGCACTCCGGCGGCGGTCGCCTGGGCCACCAACTCGATCTCGCGGGCGCGCCCCTCGGCCTCGTTGATGCGCTTCGTCTTCTCGCCCTCGGACTTGGCGATCGCCTCCTGCTTGGTCCCTTCCGCCACGTTGATCAGGGCCTGGCGCTCGCCTTCGGACTCGGCGATCGCGGCCCGCTTTTGGCGCTCGGCGCGCATCTGCTTTTCGAGCGCGTCTTTCACGCTCTGGGGCGGATGGATGTTCTTGATCTCGTAGCGGGTGATCTTCACCCCCCAGGGATCGGAGGCCTTGTCGACCGCGCGGATGATCGCGTGATTGATCTGCTCGCGCTCCTCGAAGGTGCGGTCCAGCTCCAGCTTGCCGATCTCCGAGCGCATGGTGGTCTGAGCGAGCTGGGTCGATGCGAACATGAACGACTCGATGCCGTAGCTGGCTTTGACCGGATCGATCACCTGCATGTAGAGCACGCCGTCGACGTCGACCGCGATGTTGTCCCGGGTGATGCAGGTCTGGGGCGGCACGTCGACCGCCACCTCCTTGAGGGAGTGCTTGTAGGCGACGCGGTCGAGGAAGGGGAAGAGGATGTGGAATCCCGCATCCAGGGTCTTCGCGTACTTGCCGAGGCGCTCGATGATGAAGGCCGACTTCTGCGGCACGATGCGTGCGGTCTTCATGACCGTGATCACCACCAGGACCGCGATTCCGATCGATACGACCGATCCGGGACTCATGACAATTCCTCCTCTGCTTTCCTGACCACCAGCACCAGGCCATCGACCTCTTCGATGACCGCCCGGGCTCCGCGGGCGATGGGTTGCGACGATCGCGCGCGCCAGCTGGCACCCTTGAACTCCACGCGCCCGTCGCTGCGCCCGGGCTCCAGGTCTTCGACGACCTCCACCGGCCGCCCGGTGAATTCGTCCAGGTTGACGTCGGGATCTTGAACGTCGCTCACGTGGCCGTAGAAGTGGTTCTTGATCCAGCGACGCAAACCGACCAGGCATGCCGTGGAAGCGAGGGCGAAGACCAAGAGCTGCGACTGCAGTCCAGGGGTCAGTCCCGCCCAGGTTGTGAGCGCGACGATCCACGCACCCAGACCGAAAAAGATCAGGATGACGCCGGGAGCAGCCATCTCGGCCAGCGCCAACGCCAGCCCGACCACGAACCAAAGCAACGCAGGGTCGAACACCGGTCTGTCCTCCATGCCGGAGCGCTCGTCCGGCTAGCTATTCGTCTTGATTCACTACACCTTGGCTGGCGGTCCTATTCTGGACCGGAGGATTGTCGTCGATCGTTGCGAGGTTGACGAGCCCTCGAACAGCACTTTTCGCACACTCCCGAGAGAAAGGATTCGACCATGGCGAAGAAGATCGACTGGTATTACCACCGGCGCGGCTGAACGAGCTGTGGGCGTGCCGATGAGTTCATCGGTGAGAACGACATCGAGATCAAGGAGCAGATCGATGCGCGCAAGCAGCGCTTCGGCCCGGACGACCTGGGCCGCGTGTTCGCGGGTGCGCGGCGACTGATCGTCTCGAAGGGCAAGAAGAGGGTGGAGATCGACCCGGCCCAGAGCGACGCCGCCGCGGCCACCGAGAAGACGACGCTGGGACCGAGCGGCATGCTGCGGGCGCCGGTGGCCCGTGTCGGAACCACCTACCTGGTTGGATTTCATCCCGACGCATGGAATGAGGTGTTCGGATAGCGGTCATGGCTTGGGGTTAGGCTCGCAGATGGTGCATCGATCGAGACGGTCGTGAGCCTCGCGCAACTCCCCCGGGATCCGATCCGGTGCCCGTTCCGGTGACGACCAGAACACCCGAGCCAACAACATGCGAATCGGTCTTCTTCTCGCTTCCGCACTGCTCTCCTTCCTCCTGCTCGGGGCCGCCGGCGCGGCTCCCATCATCGTCGACCACGACTGCGTCGATCTGCCGCGCGTGCCGGCGGCCTGGATCGCCGCCGCCAAGAACGACCTGCACATCGCCTACGGCCACACCTCCCACGGCAGCCAGGTCACCGAGGGCATGACCGGTCTGGTCGACTTCACCGGCGGCTGCGGCGGGCCGCAGTTCCAGTGGAACAATGGCGGCATCGGCGACGCGCTCGATCTCCACGACGGCGCGATGCCCGGTGATTGCGGCTACTACCCGCAGTGGGTGAATCATACCTACGACTACCTGCAAGACCCGGCCAACGCCGACTGCAACGTGATCATCTGGTCGTGGTGCGGGCAACATTCCGGTTACACCGAGCAGGACATGATCACCCGCTACCTGGCCCCCATGACCCAGCTCGAGCTGGACTACCCGGATGTGAAGTTCGTTTACATGACCGGCCACCTGAACTACTGGGAACGCGACAACACCAATGCGCGCAACCAGCAGATCCGCGACTACTGCATCCAGAACGACAAGGTCCTCTACGACTTCGCCCACATCGAGAGCTACGATCCAGACAACACTTTCTTCGAGTTCGCCAACGACGACTGCAGCTACTGGGACCAGTACGGCAGCTACCAGGGCAACTGGGCGGAGCAATGGCAGGACGCGCACGTGGAGGGAGTCGACTGGTACGACGTGAGCTGCGCACATAGCCGGCCGCTGAACGGCAACCAGAAGGCGTTCGCTGCCTGGTGGCTGTGGGCGCGCCTGGCCGGCTGGCCCGGGGCGGTGACGCTGACCCACGACACGGCGACACTCTCGGCATCCGCCGGCGGCCAGATCGAGTTCGTGCTGAACGCGGGCACGGTCTTCGGCGGCCGCGACTACGTGCTGCTGGCGACCACCAGCGGCACCGATCCCGGCTCCCTGCTGCCCGGCGGAAACGTCACCATTCCACTGAACCGCGACTGGTTCACCGATTACCTGATCGGCCATCTCGGCGCCCCACCCTTCGGGGACTTCTCCGGAACCCTGGACGGCGCGGGCGCAGCGAACGCCGCTCTGATCGTCGATCCCCTGGATGCGACCTGGGTGGGACGCACGGTGCACTTCGCATTCGCCACCGCGACACCCTGGGATTTCGCCTCCAACGCCGTGGCGGTGGAGGTGGTGCCCTAGGAGTCCGAGGTCTACTCCTCCAGCAACATCGCCGTCTCTTCCCACTCCCCGTAGAGCATCTCCAGCTCGTTCTTGATCTGTTGATACTCGCGGGTGTAGCGGGCGCCGTTGGGAGACCGAAAGAGCTCCGGATCGCACAAGAAGGCCTCGAGCTGCTCGCCGCGCGCCTCTTTCTTCTTGATGCGCGCTTCGATCTGCTGCAGCCGGCGCGCCGCCTTGCGCTGGGCGGCGGCGGCCCGCGCCCGGATGTGTTTCTCGGTCTCCGCTCTGTTCTCGCTCGCGGCGGACGGCGCGGCCTTTGTCGGCTGCGCCGGCGCGGCGCTGCCGCCGCCGGCGCGCTGCTCCTCTTCGCGCGCCTCGCGCCAGGCCACCAGCTCCGACCAGGTGCCGGGATAGAGCTGCGCCCCGCCTTCGCCCAGGTAGAGGGTCTTGGAGCAGACGCGATCGAGCACGCTGCGGTCGTGCGACACCAACAGCGCAGCACCGCGGTAGGCGCGCAGCGCCGCCACCAGGATGTCGCGCGACGCCATGTCCAGGTGATTGGTCGGTTCGTCCAGCAGCAACAGATTGGACCGCCGCAGCAGGAGCTTGGCCAGTCCCAGCCGGCCCTTCTCGCCGCCCGAGAGCACCGACACTCTCTTGTCGACATCCTCGCCGCTGAACAGGAAGGCCCCGAGGATCGAGCGCGGGTTCTTGCCGGGGATCTGCTCGGCGTCGACCAGCAGCTCTTCCATCACCGTGCGCGTCGGATCGAGCACTCGAGACTGATCCTGCTCGAGGAAAGCCGGGATGGTCTTGGTCCCCAGCAACACATCCCCTTCGCGGGCCCACTCGCGGCCGGCCAGGAGCCGCAGCAGGGTCGACTTGCCGATCCCGTTCACCCCCACCACGCCGATCTTGTCGCCCCGCTCCACCGCGAAGCTCAGGGCCGAAAGCACCCGCTTGGCGCCGTAGCTGTGGCCGATGTTGGTCGCTTCGAGCATCACCCGGCCGCTGCGCGGCGGCTCCGGGAAGTCGATGCGCACTTCGGTCCCGCGGGCGAGCGGCGGCAGCAGCTCGATCTCGTTCAGGGTCTTGATGCGGCTCTGCACCTGCCGCGCCTTGGTCGCCTTGTAGCGGAAGCGGTCGATCCAGGAGCTCAGCTCGGCGGCGCGCCGCTCGCGCTCGATGCGGGTCTTCTCGTAGGCCTCGCGGCGCCGCTCGCGCTCGACGCGATAGCGGGGGTAGTCCATCGCGTAGTCCTCGAGACGCCGCCCCTGCAGCTCCACCACCCGGGTCGCCAACCGCTCCAGCAGGTAGCGGTCGTGGGTGACCAGCACCACCGCCCCGCGAAAGCTCGAGAGCTCCGCCTCGAGCCAGCGTACCGACTCGATGTCGAGGTGGTTGGTCGGCTCGTCGAGGAGCAGCAGATCGGGCCGCGAGAGCACCAGCTTGGCCAGGGCCACGCGCATCTGCCAGCCGCCCGAAAGCTCTCCGATCGCCCCGCGCATCTCGCTCTGCGCGATCCCCAGCCCGGCCAGCACGCGCGCCGCCTCGGCCTCGGCGCCGTAGCCCCCCGAGTGCTCGAAACGATGCTGCAGCTCGCCGGCCCTTTCGACCAGGCGGCGGCGCTGGTCGCCCTCGGCCGCCTCGGCGGAATCGTGCAGCTCGGCGATCTCGGCCTCCAGCCGGCGGAAGGGGCCCAGCGCCTCGATCGCCTCCTCCAGCACATTCGCCTCGCCGCGCAGCGACACCCCCTCCTGCGGCAGGTAGCCGACCCGCAGTCCCTTCGGAAAGCGCACCCGCCCGGCCTCCGGCGCGAGGCGCCCCGCCAGCACCCGCAGCAACGTGGTCTTGCCGGCCCCGTTCGGACCGACCAGGGCGCAGCGTTCACCGCTCCCGACCTGCCACGAGATCTCCTGGAGCAGGGTGCGGCCGCCGTAGCCGTGGGTCAGGGACTCGATCGTGAACATGAGGCGAGACTCTACCGGAGGGGGGGGCGAGGAGCCTCCCTCTTCGCCCCGGCTGGCCGAAACCGGAAGGGCCCGCGCGCGCAATGCTCGCGCCGCCCCCCCACGACGCGCTAGTATCCGCGGGCACCCTCCTGCGCGCCCCCCGGGCGCGCCGAGAACCCGATGTTCAGCCAGTCGAAATCTCCTTCCGGACGCCACCAGCGCACCTGGAGCCGCGACGACCCGCGCGCCGTGATCGTGATCTCCCACGGCCTCGGCGAGCATTCCGGGCGCTACGACGAGCTGGCCCGCCACCTGGTGGAAGGCGGCTACACGGTGCGCGCCTTCGACCATGTCGGTCACGGCTACTCGCCCGGCCAGCGCGGGCATGTGGCGCGCTTCCAGGAGTTCACCGACGGCCTGGGCGAGGCGGTCGACCAGATCGCCGCCGAGCATCCCGACTTGCCGCGAGTGCTGCTCGGGCACTCGCTGGGCGGTTTGATCGTCGCCCGCTACCTGCTCGAGGGGCAGGACGGCATCGCCGCCACCATCCTCTCCGGCGCCGCGCTGCGGGTCGCCGTGGAGGTGCCCTGGTGGAAGGAAACGGCCGGCAACCTGCTCTCCGGCGTGTGGCCCAACCTGAGCCTGGCCAACGAGATCGACAGCGCCCTCTTGAGCCACGACGAGGCGGTGGTGCGCGCCTACGAGCAGGATCCACTGGTTCACGATCGGGTCACGGCCCGCTTCTACACCGAGTTCACGCGCACCATGGACGAGGTGGCCAACAGCGCCGAGGAGCTCACGCTGCCGCTCCTGGTCCTGGCCGGGGCCGACGATCGCGTCGTCGCGCCCGAAGGCAGCATGCAGTTTCACCGCGACGCCGGAGCCGAGCACAAAGAGCTGCACGTCTTCGACGGCATGTATCACGAAGTACTGAACGAGGTCGGACGCGAGACGGTGCACCGCACGGTCACCGACTGGCTGGCGCGAACTTTGGAGCTCTGAGTTCGCCCGCACGCGGCGTGACGGCGCTCGACCGAATCTGAAACTTGGGGACACGAGCCATGACGATCGACCACCGAATCTGCTGTCTGGCCGCCGCGGCGCTCATCGCCGGCTGCGGCGCCGAAGAGGAGCCCGCCGTCCAGCACGACGCGGCGCCCGAGCCGCCGGAGTCGGTCGCCCCCGCCGACCCCGACACCGGAAATCTGGCACCGCCGACCTCCGCCCTGGCAGCCGGGACAACCGCCGACACCCTGCGCGCCGCTCCCGTGCCGGGCGACTCTCTGGCCCTGGTCGACGCCCTCAAGATGGTGCTCAGCAGCGCCTCCACCCCCGCGGAGCTGCACCTCAAGCTGGGCCAGACCTACCTGCGCAGCGGCCAGTACCAGCAGTCGGCCGACGAGTTCATCCTCGCTCTGGAGGCCGATCCGACCAGCATGGAGGCCCAATCCGGCATCGCCCGCGCCCTGAACCGCCTCGCCGACCCGGCCGCCGCTCGCGAGACCCTCGAAGACCTGTTGGTTCGCCACCCCGATGCCGCCCTGCTGCTGGTCTCCCACGCCAAGACCCTGCGCCGTGCCGGCGAGATCGAGGCCGCCGTGCAGGAGCTGACCCGCGCCGTCGAGCTCTCCGACGCCGATCCCACGGCCCAGATCGAGCTGCACCTCACCACCGGCCGCCAACTGCGCATGACGCAGGACAACGCCGGTGCCATCGGTGAGTACAAGAAGGCCCTGGCCCTCGATCCCGACAACGCCCAGGCCACTCTCGGCCTGCACCTCACCCAGGCCCGCCTGCACGCCGCCAAGGGCGACCATGACGCCGCGGTCGACGCCGCCCGCAAGGCGGTCGACTCCGGCCCCACGTCGACGCAGGCCCTTTATGCCTACCACTCCAACATGGGCAAGCTGCTCAAGGAGAGCGGCCAGTACGAAGAGGCGATCACCGAGTTCGTGCACTGCACCGAGCTGGCTCCCAAGTCGGCCGGCGCCGCCAACGCCCTGGGAAGCATCTACCTGGCCGCGCAGCGCTTCGACGATGCCGCCGCCCATCTCAAGCGCGCCGTCGACCTCGATTCCACCCACCTCGGCGCCCGGCACGGTCTGGCCAAGGCCTACGAGCGGCTGCAATGGCACGACCTGGCACGCGACGCCTGGTCCCAGGTGCTGGTGCTAGACAGCGAGGGCCGCTACCAGGAAGAGGCCCGGCTGCACATCCAGATCATCGATCAGATCTCCGACCTGAGCCCGGTCGCCGAGAGCGGCACCCGCCCCTGAGCGGCCCCCGCGAGCCGCACTCCCGCCGATGCCGCCGCGCACCTCGTTTCCCTTCGGTGCGCGGGTTGTCGTGGTGCTGCTGCTGGTCGCGGGGCCACTGGCGCTGACTCTGCTGCGCCAGCCGCCCCCGCTCCCGGCGCCCTCCTCGAGCACCGCCCCCGCTCCCGCGCCGTCCCCCTCCGCGCCCGACACCGCGCCTGCCAACCCCTTCGCCGACCTCTACCGCCCCCATCGCACGCGCTGGACCGAGCTGCGCCCCGGAGCCCACATCAGCGCCCCGGTCGGCCTCGGCTCGCGCTTCGCCCAGCTCTGGTCGGCCAGCGATCGCACCCACGGCGCCGCCGTGGGCGGCGACGGCCTGCGCCGCGACGGCCGCCCCTGGTGGACCCTGCCGGCCCGCACGCCGCCTCCCGGCACCCCGCGCCTCTTGGTCCTCGGCGACTCCTTCGCTTTCGGCTTCTTCGTCGACGACCACCAGACCTTCTCCGCCCGTCTCGCGCGCCGCCCCACTCCCGCTCCGGTCGAGGTCCTCAATGCCGGCGTGCCCGGCTACAGCGCCGCTCAGGGCCTCCTCTACCTGCGCGAGCTGCTGCCCAGCACCAATCCCGACGCGGTCGCCATCGCCTTCGGCACCAACGACGCCCGCGACGCCGCCACCCGCTGGCCCACCGACCTCGCCCGCCTCGACGACGGCGTCCTGCTCGAGGCGCTGCGCCGCCGCCTGGCCGAGCCCGAGGGCGAGGCCGCCTGGCGCAGCGACCCCTTCGCGGTGGTGCGCGACCTGCGCCCCGGCCCCCTCGAGCCCCTGCGCCGCACCTGGATCTATCGCACCCTGCGCGACCCGCTGGTCTCGCTCAAGCGCGAGCTGATCGAGCGTCTCGACAGCGCCGACCGCGCCGCGCCCCCCGTCCCGGGTGCCGCCCTCGGCGCCGTCCGTCGCGTCTCTCTCCCGCAGTACGAAGCCGCGCTCCACACCATGGTGGGCCTGGTCCGCAACACCGGCGCCGAGCCGATCCTGATCGCCGCCACCCTGGAGCCCGACTACCGCGCCGCCCTGCTCCGCACCGCCGCCGAGCGCGGCGCGGCGCTGCTCGATGTCCGCGCCCTCTTCGCCGACGCGCGCGCCGCCGGCCGCGGCGGCCCCGGAGGCCCCTTCGCCGCGCACTGGGCGCGCCTGGAGCGCGATCTCGGCCCCGAGGTACTGCGCGCCCACCCCTGGCTCGACAGCTCGATCGACGGCGTGCACCCGAACCCGGTGGGGCACGAGCTGATCGCGGGAGCGCTGCACGCCCTCTTCTGGGAGGTCGACCCGGCCGGCCGCACCCGGGCCGGCGATGGCGTGGCGCAGGCGGCTGCGCAGGCTGACGGACCCACAACCGCCACCGAGGACCGGGCCTCGGAGTGCTGGCGCGCCATCGAGCTCCTCTCCGCGGCTCTTGGCGGCGCTCCCGGCGAGCCGGCGCGTGCCGCCCCCCCGCTCGACAGCCTCCTGGCGCAGCTCGAGCGGGACTGCCCCGACCATGCCGCCGCCCATCTCGTGGCCGGCGCCGCGCTGCTGCGGACCGGGCGCCCTGCCGCCGCGGCGACTCGCTTGCGGGCGGCTCTCGCCGGGCTGCCCTGGCCGGGGCGGGCGCACATCGCCCTGGCGCGCGCCCTGCAGCGCGCCGGCCGCCCCGACGAGGCTCTGGAGCCGCTGCGCGCCGTGGTGCGGCGCGCCCCCGACACCCCCCTCGCGGCAGAGGCGATCGAGCTGCTGCCCCACGACCTCGATCCCGACGGCCGCTACGAGCACGAGGCGGGCCACGCCTATCTCTTCGAGCTACATCCGGGGCTGGCCGCTGTGCCGGCCGGCGCCGCCTCGGAGCTGGTTCTGCTCGAGGAGGGCATCCCGCTGCCGGCGCCGCAAGCGCTGCACGCCGACATCCGCGCGCAGGGCGCCGGGCGCTACAGCCACTGGGGCGTGGTGATCTACTTCGCCGCCAGCGACGGATCCGATCCGAACGACAACGGCCGCGATTACCGCGTGGAGCGGCGCCACGCGCCGGGCTCCCCTCCCGAGAGCCCGCGCTGAGCCCGGATCTGCGCTCGCGCGCCGCCTCCCCGTCCGCGCCCCCCCGGGCCGCGCGGAGAGCCGTCGAGCTTGACACTCCGCGCGCAGAGAGCAGCTCGGTTTGACACTTCCTCCGTGCTGAAGCGCCGAAGGCCCGGAATCCGGCGGCTATTTGGGGTTCTTGCGTCAAGTTGAGAGCGGTTTGTCAAACCGAGCTGCTCTCCGTGCGCGGAGTGTCAAATCCAACCGCTTTCCGCGTTCGCGGAACAGGCGAGGATCGTCGGTCGCCAGCCCAGCGAATCGTTCGTCACCCGCCACCCTGGCCACCAGCTCGACCTCCCGCTCCTTCGCCTCGCCCATCGCGTAGACCGCCTGACGGCTGATGTCGAAATGTGAGGCAATGCGGCTCACGCCAATGGCGGTCAGCGCCCGCGCGGAGCGCACCGCGAGCGAGCGCGCCACTCCCCGCCGTCGGAGCGCCAGCAGGGGAACGCGCGAGATCTCACTCACCGCGCCTTCGATGGCCCTGAGCGCGGCCCGCTCCCCTTCCGGGAGATGCCCCCCACCGGGCGGCTGCACCGCGAACGACACCGAGTCGTCCCCAGTGGTGTAGGCGTGGAGCCGAATCGGATCCACGCTCGGCGCACACGCCGGATCGAGCGCCAATCCCAATGCGTCGCGATAAGTCGAAAGCGGCCATGCGAGAGGGTCGGACACCAGACGAGCCCGGCACGGGTTCAAGTGCACGTAGCGCAGGACGCGTCGCCGTTTGACCCCCCGTGGCACGAAATCGACCCGCGGCTGGCGGCCCCACAGCGCTCCCCGCCGGCCGCGCCGGGCGTTCCACCACCGCGCGTACCCCCGCAGCGCGGGGGCCAAGGCCGTGCGCCGGTCCTCACGATGCACCAGGTGGATATGGTCCGGCATCACGCAGAGCGCGAGTGGGTTCGGCGCCGCGGCGAGCAGACGGGCGAAGAGCTCGAGTCCCTCTTCCCAGCCGCCGAACGCGAGACCGCGCCGGGAGCTCGACGAGGCGCGGAGGACCGGCGCGACGCGGGCCACGTGGTGATGCATGCGTGGCGGTCGCGCAACCGGCGTGCCAGACTCTCGGCGCGCTACCACCTACCCTGGACAGCCCACCCCCGTGCCCCCCAGACCGCAGTAGCCGAGCGGGTTCTTCGCCAGGTACTGCTGGTGGCCGTCCTCGGCGAAGTAGAACTCCCCGGCCGCCTCGATCTCGGTGGTGATGGGGCCATGGCCCGCCTCGGAAAGCGCCTGCTGGTAGGCCCCCCGCGAGGCACGCGCGCGCTCGCACTGCCGCTCAGAGAGGTAGTAGATCGCGGAGCGGTACTGGGTGCCGCGGTCGTTGCCCTGGCGCATGCCTTGGGTCGGGTCGTGGTGCTCCCAGAACAGGCGCAGCAGGGCGTCGAAGTCGGTCTGACGCGGATCGAAGACCACGCGCACCACCTCGGCATGACCGGTACGCCCCGAGCAGACCTCCTGGTAGCTGGGATTGAGCGTCGCCCCGCCGCTGTAGCCGACCGCGGTGCTGAACACGCCGGGTGCGCTCCAGAACACCCGCTCGGCGCCCCAGAAGCAGCCCATGGCGAAGATCGCGATCTCCATCCCCTCGAAGGGCCCCTGCATCGGCGTGCCCTTGACGTGGTGACGCGCGGCGACCGGCAGCGCTTCGCCGCGTCCGGGGAGGGGGTTTCCTGCCCGCATCTACGCGCCCTTCCCCGCCTTCCGGACGATCTTGGCCCAGCTGTCCCGCAACGACACCGTGCGGTTGAAGATCGGCGCTCCGGGCCGGGAATCATCGCCGTCCACGCAGAAGTAGCCCTGGCGCTCGAACTGGCAACGATAGCCGGCCTCGGCGCCGGCCAGGCTCGGCTCCAGACGCGCGCCTTCGATGACTTCCACCGAGTCTGGGTTCAGGTGCGCCAAGAAACCGTCGCCATCGGCGCCCGGATCCGGGCAGGTGAAGAGCCGATCGTAGAGCCGAACCGTCGCTTCCAGGGACTCGGCCGCCGACACCCAGTGGATCGTCCCCTTGACCTTGCGCCCGTCGGGTGCATGGCCACCGCGCGTCTCGGGATCGTAGGTGCAACGCAGCTCCACCACCTCGCCGCCGGCGTCTTTCACCACGTCGATACACTTGATGAAGTAGCCGTAGCGCAGGCGCACCTCGCGCCCGGGCCCGAGGCGGAAGTACTTCTTGGGCGGATCCTCCATGAAGTCGCTGCGCTCGATGAAGAGCTCGCGCGAGAAGGGGACCGGGCGCGTGCCGGCGCTGGCATCCTCGGGGTTGTTGATCGCCTCGAGCTGCTCGACGCGGTCTTCGGGGTAGTTCTCGATCACCACCCGCAAGGGACGCAGCACAGCGTTGCGGCGCGGCGCGTAGCGGTTCAGGTCCTCGCGCACGCAGAACTCCAGCTGCGCCATGTCGACCAGGCTGTTCTGCTTGCCCACGCCGATCATCTCGCAGAAGCTGCGAATCGCTCCGGGCGTGTAGCCACGGCGGCGCATCCCGGAAATCGTCGGCATGCGCGGATCGGTCCAGCCTTCCACGTGCCCCTCTTCGACCAGGCGCAGCAGCCTGCGCTTGCTCAGCACGGTGTGGCTCAGATTGAGGCGCGCGAACTCGATCTGTCGCGGGTGATGCACCCCGAGCTGGTCGAGGCACCAGTCGTAGAGCGGCCGGTGATCCTCGAACTCCAGCGTGCAGATGGAGTGGGTGATGCCCTCGATCGAATCGCTCTGGCCGTGCGCCCAATCGTAGGTGGGGTAGATACACCATTGTCGGCCGGTGCGATGGTGCTCGGCGTGCAGCACCCGATAGAGCACCGGGTCGCGCAGGTTCAGGTTGCCCGACGCCATGTCGATCTTGGCGCGCAGAGTGCGCGAGCCGTCGGCGAACTCGCCCCCCCGCATGCGCGCGAAAAGATCCAGGTTCTCTTCCGCGGAACGCCCCCGATCGGGGCTGTCGATTCCAGGCGCGGTCAGCGTGCCGCGGTGGGCACGGATTTCCTCGGCGCTCAGATCGCACACATAGGCGCTGCCCTTTTCGATCAGCCGCAGCGCCCAGTCGTGCAGCTGCTCGAAGTAGTCCGATGCGTAATAGAGACGATCCTGCCAGTCGACGCCCAGCCAACGCACGTCGCTCTCGATCGCCGCCACGTAATGCGCCTCTTCCTTGATCGGATTGGTGTCGTCGAAGCGCAGGTTGGCGAGGCCCTGGTGGGCCTCGGCCAGCGAGAAGTTGAGCAAGATCGACTTGGCGTGACCGATGTGCAGGAAGCCGTTGGGCTCGGGCGGAAAGCGGGTATGCACACGGCCGTCGAAGCGACCTGCGGCGCGGTCGCCGGCGACCGCCGTTTCGACGAAGTTGAGGGGAGCGCCGTCTTTGAGCGACGGGCCCTTCGCATCGACCATGATCGGGTCCTCGAGCGCCGGAGCGCGTGAAGAGTGGGGATCGGCAACGAGACCAGCCGGCGAGTATATGGTAGGACGGCTCCGAAGCCGCGGATCAAACGCCCGCCAGCCCCTCGTCCAGGGCCCGGATCAGATCCTCCTCTTCCTCGATTCCGACCGAGATACGGATCAGACCGTCGGTCATGCCGGCCTGCTCGCGTTTCTCTTTGGGGACGCAGGCGTGAGTCATCGAGGCCGGGTGCTGAATCAGCGAATCGACGCAGCCCAGAGAGACCGCAAGGGAGAAGATCTTGATGCGGTCCATCAGCTCGCGGCCCGCCTCCAACCCCCCGGCGATGTCGAAGGCGACCATCCCTCCGAACTGGCCGCTCATCTGTCGGGCGGCCAGCTCGCGCGCGGGACTGCTCTCCAGGCCGGGGTAGTAGATGTCATGCTCCCACAATTCCTGCCGCAAATCGGGCCAGAAATTCCGCAAGTAGAA